>JAPSIT010000091.1 GCA_031178585.1 Arthrobacter sp. | reverse complement strand
GGTCCGCTATAGCACCACGATCGTGGGGGCCCGCGACCAGGACGGATTCCTTGCCGCCGTCACGGTGGCCGCAGCAGCCGACGCAAACCCCAGCGAGGAGATTGAAGCAGGAGGCTTGTTTGTGCTGATCGGTTCGGTGCCGCGGACCGCCTGGCTGCCCGACGGCGTAAAGCGTGACCCAGCCGGCTTTCTGCGCACGGGCGACAGCCGGGATGCCAGTGACGCCGGTTCCGCCAGGCTGGACAGGACGCCGCTGGCGCTGGAAACCAGCATGCCCGGCATTTTCGCGATCGGAGACGTGCGGTCGGGTTCGATCAAAAGAGTAGCGACCGCAGTGGGGGACGGCGCCACCGTGGTTTCGATGCTTCACACTTACCTGGCCGAAAATCCCTTGCCTGTCCTGCCGTCCAACCCTCGTGGGGCAGCGGCACCCGAGGAGCTGCCCGGTGACGTCCGCTTCAACTGAGGCCACACCGTTGATTCCGCCGATGCGGTGGCTGCTCTATCTTGCTGCATTCCTCGTGTTTCTTGCCGGGCTGGTGCTGTTTGTGTTCCCGCTTCGGACTGCGGAATGGTTCGCGTGGACAGTCGATCCGCCCATGACAGCGGTCTTCCTCGGGGCGGCCTACTGGTCGGCCGCCGGGCTGGAGGTGACGGGCGCCCGCTCAGCGAGTTGGAATTCAGCGAGGCTGGCTGTCTGGCCCGTGTTCGTCTTCACGACATTGACATTCGGAGTCACCCTGCTTCATCTTGACCGTTTCCACCTGTCGCCAAACGCTGCCACCCTTGCCCAAGCAGCCACCTGGGCATGGCTGGCAATCTATGCCATCGTGCCCGTGGCAATGCTCATCATCACCTGGATGCAGGTCCGCAGCCGGCGTCCTGCCCCAAAGTCCGTGATAGGGGGATGGCCGGTGCTGCCCCCTGCGCTGCGGCTGCTCCTGGTTGGAATAGCTGCGGTACTGCTGTTGTATGGCGTGGCGCTCCTGGCAGTACCCATCCCTGCCGCTACATGGTGGCCGTGGCCACTGTCCGAGCTCACAGCGAGGGCGATCGGAGCGTGGCTGGTCGGTCTTGGGTGGGCGGCCGCGCAGGGCCAGATGAGCGGCGACCTTCGCACCGTCCGCCCCGTGGCCCTGACCTCCGTTGCCTTCGTCATTCTGCAGGCCCTTGCCCTGTTGCGGTATGGCGACGCACTGGCCTGGGCGAGCGCACCGGCGATCGGCTTCGTAACCGTACTACTGGCCATTGGAGTGGCGGGTGGGTGGGCCCTCGCAGTGCCCCGCTCACCGGTAGCGCGGGCCCGGATTACGTGAGCGGCCTTCCCGCAAAAGCTTGATCCTCGGACTGGTCCGGCACTGACCAGCCCACAGCCGGCAGCAGCGAAATGCCGCTCCCGCCCGACCCAGGCGAAGTCCCACTATGCTCTAAGCATGGCGGTTCGAGATTCTCCGGGAAATAAGACCAAGGCCATCCATCAGGACCTTGGTCAACGCCGTGGCTGGATTGTGACGATAGCAGTTGGATTCGCCGTGCAGATCCTTAGTGTTGTTATCGGCTTGCAGACAGTGGGGCCGCTGTGCGGCAGCCCGCTGCTCCCGCAAAGCCATGCAGCTGAGACAGCAGACCTCCAGTTGCGGACTACGGGGCTGGCGGCAGAGTGCTATCGGAACATCGATTCCGCTTCGGTCCCTGTCTGGGTCCTCATGGCGTTGGGGATCGGCCTTGTCCTGACCGGAGTCGCCGTCAGGATCGTCGGTATCCGCCGGTCCATCGCTCGCACCCGGACCTGACAGAAGCCTTTCACCCGCGGACCTTCCCGCTCCGCAGCCGGCGTCGACGCGGGGTTTGCCCTGCTGGAGGACGGACACGGCGCCATGTTTTATGCGGACGGGGGCTACCGGCTTCGGCAGGAGGGGGAGCCGAAGCCACCAGTGAGGACCCGTTCCGGCGGCGGCGCAACCTCAGGATGACGAATACTGTCAAACCGATCCAGGCGAAAGCGGCACCGATAATGAGGATCACCGCAGGGATCGAATCCATGCCTAATTTTAGGGACGGTGCGGCGTGGATGGCGGCCTTGAAACCCAAGGGTTACTAACACGTGATTGCAGCAGTACCTTCGTTACCCGTTCATGATCTCCTCGGCCCGGATGCTTTCACGGGCGATCCGAAGGCGTGGGGCGCGTCAAACCGGGCCGGTAACGCGCACACCGCCAACCGCCCCCGTCCACGGCGTATCGCCCGGGCTGGGCAGGAGCAGATGCGCGAAAACGTACCCCTGCTGAAGTGCCATGACCTGTGACATTGCCCCGGCGCAATCGAGCGTGAGCTCCACCGGTTGGAAGATGGCACCCGGATACTCCTGTCCAACGAGGACCTTGGCACCGGAAGCACCAACACAGGCTGCGGTGATGGTGTACTGCCCTGCCGCCGGCACTTTCTCCAATTTGCCAAAGCCCCTGACGGGGCCATCCAGTGGGCCCACATCGGAAAGAAGGACGGGACCTGGCGAAGTCCCGAGGAGCCTGTCCAGCTCAGCGTAGTTCTCAGCTTCCTGCTCCAGGACCTGCGTATTGTTGTAGGGCCGAAGCGACGGTGTTGCGGGCGCGGGGTTAGCTGTTGTGGTGTGGACGGGTTCCGGCTCGGGATAGTCATAGGAGCATCCCGCCATACCGGCAAGAGGGATCAGCAGGCACAGGACAGAGGCAAGCAGGTGCGGCCTGTCCTCGATTCCCACCCCTCAATGGTGGCCAACCCTGCTGTTCAATACAACTGTCCCAAGAGACCCCCGGCCCGGCTTCTCAACTCTGCCGTTACCCGTTACGCCCGCTGTGGAGAGCCTAGAAGCTTGTCACCAGTTCGCCGAGCACCTCTTCGAGCCTGTTCGGATCGGTGGCATCGTAGTAGTGCGCCCCGCTGGCCCTGGCGATTTCCAGCAGCGTGGGTATATCGGCGTCGGGCCCGTATGCGAGCGTAAAGACGAGCACCGGCGTCGAGTGGTTCTGATGGCTCAACTGTTGGGAGATCCCGCCAAGGTCTCCCGGGTGGTTGGTGTCGTTTTTGCCGTCACTCAGAAGCACGATGGTGTTGATGAAGGTGTCTTTGTAGTCCTTGGCCTGATCGCCGGCGAAGCGGCTCACCGCTTCGAAAAGAGGCGTAGCGTCTACGGCCTTGAGCTCGTTGAGCTTAGTGATGAGGTCTTCTTTATTGGTTTTCAGCGGGGCGACCTGGCTGACGATGCCCGGCAGCAAGGGGCCGTCGCCTACTTGGGAGAAAGCGGCGAGCCCAATTTCATCGTCACCCGTGAAATGATCCAATGCCTTGCGGACGGCGTCCTTGGCCCGTTGCAGCTTGGTCACACCGGTCTCCTGCACCATGGATTCCGAGACGTCCAGCAGGAACAGGGCCCTTGCGCGCTTGCGGACCTCGGGGAAGCTGTCCTGCACCGCGACGAGTGCCCCAGCCTTGGGCAGTGGCAGCGGCTGGAGTGTCTGGGCATACCGTCCGGTTTCCGCCACTCCGGTATCGGCCTTGCCCTGGATACTGCGGTACCCGGACGCTTTCACAACGTTTTGGCCCTGTTCCGTGACCGCGAAGGCAAGGAAGTCCTCGGCCGCCTGGCGCTGCTGGCTTCCCACCCAGTCCCCGTCAAGGATGACGGCAGGGCTGTCGGCCACGTGGACTCCGTCCACAGGGTAAATGGCCCTGAGGGGTTCCTTGGGGGCGGGACCGGACTGCTTTGTTTTTCCGTCCTCGCTGACCACTCCCCGGTTGTAATCCCAGACAGATTTTTCATCCACGATCACGGCGGAGAGGAATTCCGAGACGTTCCCGGCGTCGTCAGCCTCCCTGGCATGCCACAGGAAATGCTCCGGGGTAGCCATGTAATGGCTCGTACCAAGTTCCACGGCGCGCACTTTCTCAACCAGCGATGGTGCGTCCAGGTCCATGTCGTCCAGACCTCCCACGCTGCCGCCGGCGGCACCGTAGGAAGCAGCAAGGGCCATCAGGCCCGACGTTGAGACGAGGGGACTGGCCTTGCCGAACTTGAACTTGCCCCACTCGCCGTGGCCCAGGCGCTCCCAGACGTCCTGCTCCTCGGCCATCTTAAAGACCTCAGACCATGACGGCGGTGTGCTGTCCCAGCCGAGCGCACCCACCATCGTCTCCGGCACGGCCACGACGATGGCACTCCGCGCCAGACTGGTTCCCTCTTGGGGCACAGGGCTTCCATTGGCACCTTCCCCTGCAATCCGCAGCCACGCGGAGGAGTCCGGCACCCAGAGAGAGGGCCTGTCACCGGCAGCAACGCCGGGGAACCGGGCGGCGACTTTGCCGGCGGCGACTCCCGATTTCTCCTGTGCCACTGCGGGGGTCACACATTTGCCGTCCACGCTCCGTGGTTTCGCGGTGTACTCGGCAGCCAGCGCCCGGACCGTCTCGGCGTTTTCCAGCGAGGTAAGGATGTTTAAGGAAATGCAGGGAGCGGTCCCGGCGACGGCGGCAGGACTGTCCTGCGCCAACGGGTCACCTGCCGGGGGCGTGCTGCCGTTGCCGGCTAAGGGCCCGCCCTGTCCTTCGCCTGCAGGGAAGATCAGCGTCCGCAGCACGAGTGCTCCGCCAATAATGAGAAGAGCTACGGTGGCCGCCGCGGCAACCCAAACCCAGCGCGGATACTTAGGGTCAGTTGCTGCGTGTCGACGGCCCATGCTCGTTTCCTTTGAAATCCGCCCGGTTTCCCGGTGTGAATGCAAATAATGAAACTGGCCCGCGGCAGTCACACCGCAGGTGCGCCTAGCCCCCGCCCGGTTGCCCCCGCAACTGGATACGCATCTTGAGGATAACCCCCTCGGGGGGAGATGGGAGTGTATGGATTCAGTTTTTGATTCAATCTTGTGGGCCGCGGATACAGGTAATCCGCC
>JAPSIT010000090.1 GCA_031178585.1 Arthrobacter sp. | reverse complement strand
GCGGCCGGGCTCGCGGTAAGTGCGCGCAGGTCGAAGTCGATGCCGGTGTCGATAAAGAAGACCGGCACCAGGAATCCGAAGGCGATGGCGTCGACTTTCGTCTCGACAACGTGCCGGTCCTGCTCGGGAGCGCTGGCGATTGCGACTTTCCAGAGGACGCCGGCCGCGAAGGCGCCCAGCAGCATATCAAGGCCCAGAACCATGCTGAGCACAACGAGTACGGTGAGGATGAACATGATGGACCGGACGGCGAACTGCCCGCTGGTATGAAGGGTCCTGGTGACCTGGGAATGCAGGAGGGAATGCTGTGCGCGTGAGGCGAGATGAATCGCCAGTCCGGTCAGGAGAACAAATCCGAGAAGTACTAATGTCGCAGGTCCCAATTCCCTGCCGCTGAAGAACAGTGAGATCGCCACCAAAGGTCCAAACTCCCCGGCGGCACCAAGTGCGGTTACCGCGACACCCATCGGGGACTTCGATTTGCCGGCGTCGCGAAGGATGGGCAACAGCGCGCCCAGGGCTGTGGAGCTCAAGGCGACGCCGATGATCACTGCGGCTGCCGGCGTCGGACCCAGCATGAAACCAGCACCAATGCCTGCCGCCAGGGAGATGACCCACCCAGCGAACGCACGGGTGACGGGCCGGCCGCGGATGGCGGCGAAATCCACCTCATTGCCGGCAACGAAGAAGAGCATGGCCAGCCCGAACTGGGCCAAGGTGTCGATGAATTCGGTGCGTTCGATCCACCCCAACAGGCTGGGGCCGAGGACGATTCCCAGGACAATCTCGAACACCACGATGGGAACCTTCACCGCCCGGTCAACGAAGCGGGCTGCGAGGGGTGCTACAACAGCCAGCAGGGCGATCAGAACCAATGACGTGGACAAGCCCTGCATCAGGGGTACCTCCGGTACCTCAGTTGCTTCGCGGAAGGAAAAGTAATCCAAAGCTACCGCCACCGTCAGTGATGGCGCCACAGCACGGCGTTTCTGGAGTGCTGTGAGCCGGGATCACTCGACGCCCGGCTCTCCGTTGGCTCCCCCTACGGGGCGCAGTTGGTTGCCACTCAAAACTTGGCCACCTACGGGAAGTGAACAAAGGAACGACGGCGGGTGACCGCCGTCGTTCCTTGTCTTACGTGCTGCCGCCCCGCCTCCGCCCTTGGGTGAGGCAACGCGGCCCCACCACATCGCATTGCAGCGGGCCACCTGGCGGGCGGGCGGCCCCGCTGTCTTGTCTTGTCCAAGCCAGCTGGGCAGGATAAGGGCTGTGTACAGGCGTGCACATACTGGATGCGAAAGGGCACGGATGGGTACTGAACTGACCACCGGCGGGTTGGAGTGCCTGTTCACGGGCTCGGTATGGGCTGAGGGTCCCTTGTGGGTGCCGTCGTCGCAGACGGTGCGCTGGAGCGATATTCCGAACGACCGCATCCTTGAGTTCAACCCCGCCACAGGGACGACCCGTGAATACGGCCAGGGGGTGGAGTTCACCAATGGCCGGACCCTCGACGCCGACGGATCTGTTGTCCAGTGCAGCCACGGGCGCCGCCGGGTTGAGCGTGACCGCGGGGGAGCGGTGACAGGACTGGTTGATTCCTTCCAGGGCCGCCGCCTGAACTCGCCCAATGACGTTGTGAGTGCCCGCGACTCCAGTATCTGGTTCACGGACCCGCCGTACGGGATCCTTCCGGGCACCAAGGAAGGGCACGAGGGAGAGCCGGAGTACGGCGGCTGTAATGTTTTTCGGTTCGAACCCGGTTCGAGGACCCTCACTGCTGTGATTCGGGACCTCGTGTATCCGAACGGTCTGGCCTTTTCACCGGATGAGTCGGTCCTCTACGTTACGGACACCGCCGGGCCGGCTCATGGCGTTCCGTTGCGAATCGTCGCCTACGATGTGCTCGGTGGCATCTGCCACCGCAACGGAACCCTCCTCGAACTTGAAGATGGCCACGCTGCCGACGGGCTGAGGGTGGACGTTCAAGGCAGGATCTGGACCTCTGCCGGGAAGGCAGTGCGCGTCTATTCCCCGTCCTTCGATCTCCTGGGAACCTTCCCCATGCCCGAAAGAGTATCGAACGTGTGCTTCGGGGGCCCGGACGGCCAGGACCTCTACATCACCGCGACCACCAGCCTGTATCGGATCCGCACCACCACCCGGGATGCTGCCGCCCGCAATTCCTGAATGGGCGCGGACCACAGTCAAAGTGCACAGGACATACAGAACCCGTGGCGGCGGTGGAACCACAGATGAGGTTCCAGCGCGGGACTCTGCGGCGCGCCGAGAAGTCAAGGACCATGACGTCGGCGACCTGGGTAACCCGAAGGACGGCTGCCCTCTTTCAGGTCAAGCACGGACCGGAAGTCGTGGCAGCCCCTATGTCCTACCTGAGAACCCGGTAGCGCACATGGGTAGCCAGGCGGGTGCCGCTTACTTCCGTCGGTTCAAGTTTGACGTTTCCGACGCCGTCCAGCAGCCTCTCGCCGGCCCCCAGGATAAGCGGCGCGACGTGGAGCCGCAGCTCGTCGATCAGCCCGGCCGAGAGGAATTGACGGGCAGTTTCTGCCCCGCCGGCGATGGCGACATCGTTGCCGGCAGCAGCCTCACGCGCCTTGGCCAGGGTGGCCTCGATTCCGTCGTTTACGAAATGGAAGGTTGTGCCGCCCTGCATCTGCAGGGGCGGGCGTGGATGATGCGTGAGCACAAAAACCGGGGCGTGATACGGCGGATCTTCACCCCACCATCCGCGCCAGTCCTCATCCCACGGCCCCGCGCCGGGGCCGGCAAACATGTTGCGGCCCATGATGTAGGCGCCCGCGGCGAGAACTCCCTTGAGCGCTTGGGCGTTGTCCTCCGGTTCTTCGAACTGCCACCGGTGCAGGTCCTCGCCGCCCTCGCCCAACGGGTTGGTATGGCTTTGACGGGGGCCGGCGACGAATCCGTCAAGGGATACGGTGAGATCGCAGGTGACGCTGTTCATGGCTTCCTTCTGCGTGGCCGGGGGTGTCAGAGCGCGGATCGATAACGGCCATGCTATTGGCGTTCGACGGCGACCGGAAGGGCTGCGTTGATCGTGCCCTGAGCTGGCGGGCGGGTAGGATCTCCCGCATGGAATCCGTTGTTATATACAGCATCGCTGAGGGCGTCGACCGTTCACGGGTTATGGAGACGTATCCCCGCCACCAGGCTTACTTCGAAGCGTTCCGCGCCAACGGCGGCGGTCTCCTGGCACTGGGTCCGTTCCTTACCCCGGATCCTGCCGGCTCGTCCATGGGGCTTTTCACCTCGCAGGAGGAAGCCGCGCGTTTTATTGCCGAGGATCCCTTCGTTATGGAGGGACTGGCCGTGCCACGAATCCTGGAGTGGGACGCAGTACGGTTCGACTAGGCGCTTCCGTTGATTGCATGCGTTCCTTTCTGGGGGAGCACGGCGGCGACGCTGTTGGGGGCCCTGGCTACTTCTCCACAATGAGCTTGTCAGGAGCCCATGACTGGACCCGACGGGGGAGCGCAGCGCCTGCGTCAATGGCCGCTGTAATTTCTGCCTGTCCGTCTCCCAGATCCTCCCAGATGCCGGAAATTGACTCCCCGCGGTCGTCGGCGCTGCTGCCGTGCCAGATGCAGGTTCCGTCTGCCTGCACCTCGATGGCGTCCCGCCACCGCGCCGGCCGGAAAGCGTAGCCGCGGGGGCGGAATATCATCGTGGAGGCGGTATCTTCCTCGTGGGAGTGCAGCCAAATGCCAGTAATCTCCTGCGGGGGTCCAGTCACGGCATTACCTTCCGGCCGGCGTCGTTATCCTTCCATCGTCCTCCAGCAAGTGCAGCGGTGACACCGTTGAGCGCCGAGCGGATACCCTCCACAATCAGCATGGTCCGTTGGTTTTCCTGGCGGAGCCACTCGAGTTCCTGCCGGAGCTGGAACACCTCCCTGTCGTCCTGTTCCTGGGCCTGAGCCGGGACCGGAGCAGGGGCAGACGCTGCCAGGGTCCCCTTCCCGGCGACTGCCGGCGTGCTTACCGGGGAAAACGGCACCGAGGCGTCAGGCAGGGCGAACACGGGCGCGGTCAGGAAGGATGCGCGGGCACCGTCAAGGCAAGCGTCCATCCTGCGTGACTGGCCGTTGGTGAACATATACATGGCGGCATCATCGGTGTAGTCCATGTAGTTCATGAACATGTTGCCGTCGGGTCCGTTGTTGCAACTGACCTGCGGGAACGTCGGGCTGTTAAAGGTGGCGTCGGCCTGGTTGGGCGTGTCGTCAACCAGGTCGCTTCCGCTACAGGAGCCCCGGTCATCGCCCCAGATATGCCGCAGGTCAAGCCAGTGGCCGATCTCGTGCGTAGCGGTCCGGCCCAGATCAAACGGAGGCTGCGCGGTTCCGCCCTTACCGAAGCAGAAGCTTGCGATGACAACGCCGTCCGTGGTGGGCGGTCCGCCAGGGAACTGGGCGTACCCGAGGATAACGCGGCCGATCCCGTCCCGGAGCCCGTTGCACACCCACATGTTGAGGTAGTCGTCGCTGGGCCAAGGGTCCGCACCGCCGGTTGCCACCGACTTGACGTCGTCCAGATCGGTGGTGAAGGACGGCACGGACGACGGCGTCCGCGTGATGCCTTCAGTGGGCTGGCCGTTGGGGTCCTGGGAGGCGAGCCGGAACTCTATCCTGCAGTCGGCCACCCGGTCTCTCCAAACGGACGGCACTTTCGACACGTCCGGATTGCCGGCCCGAAAATCTTCGTTGAGGATATCGATCTGGCTCTGGATCTGCGCCACGCTGATGTCCTGGTCAGGGTCAGCCGGATTGTGCACGACGTGGACCACCACCGGGATGGTGAGTACTCCGCTTCGGGCGATACTGCGCGTCTGGTCCTCGTAGGCAAGAGCCCGGTTGTCGATCAGGGCGCGGCGTTCCTGGTAGGTCACGCTCTGGTTCAGGA
>JAPSIT010000029.1 GCA_031178585.1 Arthrobacter sp. | reverse complement strand
TTTGAACGGCCGGAAGGCCTACTGACTAACTAGACCAACGAGGTGACCAGATGGCTTTGACGCCAGAAGACGTTGTCAACAAGCGCTTTCAGCCGACCAAGTTCCGCGAAGGCTACGACCAGGACGAGGTCGATGACTTCCTGGACGAAATCGTCGTTGAACTGCGCCGCCTGAACCAGGAAAACGACGAACTTCGCAAGAAGCTTGCCGAGGTTTCCGGCGGCAACCCCGCTGCCTCCGCAGCAGTGGCACCTGTCGTTGAGAAGGTTCCGGCTCCCGCCAAGGCCGACAAGGACGAAGCACGTGCGAAGGCCGAGGCCGAAGCAAAGGCTGCCGAGCTTGCCAAGAAGAAGGCTGCCGAGCAGGTTGCACCTGTGGCAGCACCGGTTCCCGCTGCAGGCGGAGGCAACGTCTCAGAGTCCGCTGCCGGTCTGCTCGCCATGGCCCAGCAGATGCACGACCGCCACATCGCTGACGGCCAGGAACAGCGCGACAAGATCATCGCCGAAGCACAGATCGAAGCCAGCAGCCTCGTCAACGATGCCCAGGAGAAGTCCCGCAAGATCCTCGGCGCACTCGAGCAGCAGCGCTCCGTCCTCGAGCGCAAGGTGGAGCAGCTCCGCGGCTTCGAGCGCGACTACCGCTCACGCCTGAAGGCCTACATCGAAGGCCAGCTCCGCGACCTGGACGCCCGTGGCTCCGTCGCCGCCCCCGAGGTCGGCGAAAGCAACGCTACCGTTTAGCACGTATTCTGAAAGCCGGTGGCTGAGGGTTCCTCGGCCGCCGGCTTTTTGTGATTAACCTCGGTTCCCGAACGAAAGCACCATGACAGACGAAATCGCCGCTGACGCAGCGCACCCAGCCTCCCCGCGGCCACGGCCCCGCCGGGCAGTCCTGCTCTCCCTGTTCGCCGGCCTGGCTGCCTTCGCCTACATCTTTGACCAGCTCACCAAGCTGTGGGTCACAAGCACCATGGTCGAAGGCGAACGCATCCCGGTGCTGCCCCCGCTGCTGCACTGGTACTTCATCCGGAACTCAGGCGCCGCCTTTTCCATTGGCGAAAACGTGACGTGGATCTTCACCATCATCATGGTCGCAGTCTCGGTGGCCATCCTGTTCCAGCTGCGCCGGCTCGGCTCGGCATGGTGGGCTGTCGCTTTGGGCCTCCTGTTCGGCGGTGCCACGGGCAACCTGACTGACCGGCTGTTCCGCGAACCCTCCTTCGCCATGGGCCACGTCGTGGACTTCATCCAGCTGCCCAACTTTGCGATCTTCAATATTGCCGACTCGGCCGTGGTGTCCTCGGTGGTCATCATCTGCCTGCTGACCCTGCGGGGAATCGGACTGGACGGCTCGCGGCACTCAGCGGCCAAGCACGACGGAGGCAAGGATGTCTGAGCAGCTTGTGGTGCCGGACGAACTCGACGGCAGCCGCGCAGATGCCGGGCTGGCCAAACTCATGGGCATGTCCCGGTCCCTGGCAGCGACGCTTATCGCTGAAGGCAATGTCCGCAGCGGTGGAAAACCTCTGGGGAAGTCTGCCAGGCTCGCATCTGGCACCGTGCTCCACGTGACAGTCCCGGAGCGGCGGGACCCCCTGGAAGTTGTGGAGGAAGAAGTGGAAGGCCTGAAAATCCTGCTGGATGACGACGACTTCGTGGTCGTTGATAAGCCGGTGGGGGTGGCGGCGCATCCGTCGCCCGGCTGGGTGGGGCCGACCGTCGTCGGAGGGCTCGCCGGCGCCGGGTACCGCATTTCGACCTCCGGCGCGTCCGAACGTGCCGGCATTGTCCACCGTCTCGATGTCGGCACGTCCGGGGTCATGGTGGTCGCCAAGTCAGAGGATGCTTACACAGCGCTCAAGCGGGCCTTCAAGGAGCGCACCGTCGACAAGGTCTACCACGCTGTGGTCCAAGGGCTGCCAGATCCCCTGCAGGGCACCATCGATGCTCCCATCGGGCGGCACCCGGGCCATGACTGGCGCTTTGCCGTCATCGAGGAGGGCAGGCCTTCTATCACGCATTACGAGGTCCTGGAGGCCTATGGCAAGGCGACCCTGGTGGAGGTCCATCTGGAGACAGGCAGGACGCACCAGATCCGCGTGCATTTCGCTGCGCTCCGGCATCCCTGTGCCGGTGACCTCACCTACGGCGCCGACCCGCGCCTTGCCGCCACCCTGGGCCTGACCCGGCAGTGGCTCCACGCCCGGCAGCTTGGCTTCGACCACCCCAGAACCGGTGAACGGGTGACTGTGACCAGCGAGTACCCGGAAGATCTGGCCTATGCGCTGCAGGTTCTGGAGTCCGGCAACGCCTGAGGCCGGTTGGCCTGTGCCGGGTTTGCCACGCAGGTCCGGACAGGGCGCGGTCGCCCTGAATGTCGGGCACCGGCACTAGAATGGTCCGGTGACTTCCAGCAATGACTCGTTCGTACATCTCCACACCCACACCGAGTACTCCATGCTGGACGGTGCGGCCCGGCTCGGCGAACTGTTCGACGAAACCGAGCGGCTGGGCATGCCCGCCCTCGCCACCACGGACCACGGCTATCTGTTCGGGGCATTCGATTTTTGGAAGAAGGCCACGGACAAGGGCATCAAGCCGATCATCGGCGTTGAAGCCTATGTGACGCCGGGGACCGCGCGTGGTGACAAGGAACGTGTGCGCTGGGGCGAGGAATCCCAGCGTAAGGACGACGTCTCCGGCGGTGGCTCCTACACCCACATGACGCTCCTGAGCTACAACAACGTGGGAATGCGGAACCTGTTCCGGGCCTCGTCGATTGCTTCGCTGGATTCGGTCTTCGGCAAGTGGCCAAGGCTGGACCGGGAGCTGCTCAACACGTACTCCGAGGGGCTCATAGCCACCACCGGCTGCCCCTCCGGTGAAGTCCAAACCCGGCTCCGGCTTGGCCAATACCGTGAGGCGCTGGAGGCGGCCGCGGAATTCCGCGATATCTTCGGCGCGGAGAACTACTTCTGCGAACTGATGGACCACGGCCTGGACATTGAGCGCCGGGTTACCGGAGACCTGCTGCGGCTGGCCAAAGACCTCAACCTCCCGCTCGTGGCCACCAACGACCTCCACTACACGCACGAGCACGACGCCAAGGCCCACGAGGCCCTGCTGGCCATCCAGTCCGGCTCCACGCTGCTGGAACCCACCTACGACAACGGCGGCTCGCGCTTCGCCTTCTCCGGCAGCGGCTACTACCTGAAGTCTCCCCGTGAAATGCGTGAACTCTTCCGCGACCACCCGGAAGCCTGTGACAACACCCTGCTCATCGCCGAACGCTGTGAGGTGTCCTTCAACACGGACGCCAACTACATGCCCCGCTTCCCCTGCCCTCCGGGGGAGGACGAAACCTCGTGGCTGGTCAAGGAAGTGGACAAGGGGCTGCAGTACCGCTACCCCGCAGGCATCCCGGACGAGGTCCGCAAGCAGGCCGACTACGAGCTGGAAGTCATCACATCCATGGGCTTCCCGGGCTACTTCCTGGTGGTGGCCGACTTCATCAACTGGGCCAAGAACAACGGCATCCGCGTGGGACCGGGCCGTGGCTCCGGTGCAGGCTCCATGGTGGCTTACGCCATGCGCATCACCGATCTTGATCCGCTGCGGCACGGCCTGATCTTCGAACGATTCCTCAACCCCGACCGCGTCTCCATGCCCGACTTCGACGTCGACTTCGATGACAGGCGCCGATCGGAAGTCATCGACTATGTCACCCGCAAGTACGGTGATGAACGCGTCGCGATGATTGTCACGTACGGCACCATCAAGACCAAACAGGCCCTCAAGGACTCCTCGCGCGTCCTCGGGTACCCCTTCAGCATGGGCGAGCAGCTCACGAAGGCGCTGCCGCCTGCCGTCATGGCCAAGGACATCCCGCTTGCCGACATCCAAAACCCTGAGGCCAAACGCTACAGCGAAGCGGGCGACTTCCGGCAGCTCATCGCAACGGACCCCGAAGCGGCCAAGGTTTTCGAGACCGCACTGGGCATTGAAGGCCTGAAGCGCCAGTGGGGCGTCCACGCCGCCGGCGTCATCATGTCCTCAGACCCAATCATCGACGTGATCCCCATCATGCGCCGTTTCCAGGACGGCCAGGTCATCACCCAGTTCGACTACCCGACGTCCGAGGGCCTTGGCCTGATCAAGATGGACTTCCTGGGCCTCCGGAACCTGACGATCATTTCCGACGCCCTCGAGAACATCAAGATGAACCGCGGGATCGACCTGGATCTCGAAAACCTAGAGCTCGATGACGCACCGTCCTACGAACTGCTGGCACGCGGTGACACCCTGGGCGTGTTCCAGCTCGACGGCGGCCCGATGCGGTCCCTGCTCAAACTGATGAAGCCTGACAACTTCGAAGATATCTCCGCTGTCCTGGCGCTCTACCGGCCGGGCCCCATGGGCGCCAATGCACACACAGATTACGCCCTCCGCAAGAACGGGATCCAGGAAGTCATCCCCATCCACCCCGAACTCGAGGAACCCCTCAAGGAGATCCTTGGCGGAACGTACGGCCTGATCGTGTACCAGGAGCAGGTCATGGCCGTCGCGCAGAAGCTGGCCGGCTACTCCCTCGGCCAGGCAGACATCCTGCGCCGCGCCATGGGCAAGAAGAAGAAATCCGAACTGGACAAGCAGTTCGCGGGCTTCTCCCAGGGCATGCAGGACAACGGGTACTCCATGGAAGCCGTCAAAACCCTGTGGGACATCCTGCTGCCGTTCTCCGACTACGCCTTCAATAAGGCACACTCCGCCGCCTACGGCGTGATCTCCTACTGGACCGCGTACCTCAAGGCGCACTATGCGCCCGAGTACATGGCTGCCCTGCTGACGTCGGTCGGTGATGACAAGGACAAGTCTGCGATTTATCTGAACGAATGTCGGCGCATGGGCATCACGGTGCTGCCGCCCGACGTTAACGAGTCGGCCCTGAACTTCACGCCAGTGGGGAACGACATCCGTTTCGGGATGGGCGCCATCCGCAACGTCGGCGTGAATGCGGTGGAAGCCATGGTTGCCGCCCGCGAAAAGGAAGGCGCGTACACGTCCTTCAAGGACTACCTCATGAAGGTGCCGGCCGTTGTGTGCAACAAGCGCACCATCGAGTCCCTGATCAAAGCCGGGGCGTTCGACTCACTGGGGCACCACCGGCGCGCCCTGGCCATGGTCCATGAAGAGGCCATCGATTCCGTCATCACGCTCAAGCGCAACGAGGCGATTGGCCAGTTCGACCTCTTTGCAGGCTTCGAGGACACTGAATCGGAAGCGTCGCTGAGCATTGACATACCGGACCTTCCGGAATGGGAGAAGAAGGACAAGCTGTCCTTCGAACGCGACATGCTCGGGCTGTACGTGTCGGACCACCCGCTGCAGGGCCTCGAAGGGCTGCTGAGCCAGCACGCCGATCAGTCCATCACCTCGATCATCGCCGAGGACGGGCCACAGGACGGTGCGATCGTGACGATTTCCGGGATGATCACGTCGCTCAGCCGCAGAATCGCGAAAGCCAGCGGCAATGCCTACGCCAGGGCCGAGATTGAGGACCTTGGCGGGTCGATGGAAGTGATGTTCTTCGGCCAGGTGTACGGACCCATTGCATCCGTCCTCGCCGAAGACCTCATTGTGGTCGTCAAGGGCCGCCTGCAGCGGCGCGACGACGGCGCCGTCACCTTAAACTGCATGGAGCTCTCCGTCCCCGACCTGAGTGAGGGCGCTAACGGTCCCGTCGTCATCACCATGCCGACACACAAAGCCACCGAGGCCGTGGTCACTGAACTGGGCGACGTGCTGCGTAACCACCGCGGAAATTCGGAAGTGCGAATCAACCTCATGGGTGACACCAGGGTGGAGGTCATGGCCCTGCCCGTGCACCTGCGGGTCAACCCCAACCCCTCGCTCTTTGGGGACCTCAAGGTGTTGCTTGGCCCGGCCTGCCTGGACTTCTAGGCAGGTGCTTGTGGTGCGGCGAACCCGCCCGCCCGGCAGGGTACGGAATCGTCCCCGCCGGCTGGGCGCGCGTCCTAAGCCGGCAGGCCTTTGATGGGCCGGCTGGGTTCGTAGTCTGTGGATTCCGCAGTCTTAGACGCGGGTCTTTAGATTTCGTAGTCCAAGGGCACGGGCTGCCCATAGGTGCCGGAGTGGTACAGCAGGGGGGTGCCGTCTTCGCCTACCTCGCCTTCCACCACTTCCACCACGACCACCGCGTTGTTTTCGAAGGACAGGCGCATCTGGATCTTTCCGATTAGCCAGCCGGCAACATCCTTGAGGATCGGCACCTCGTGGGGGCCCAGCGCCCAGTGGTCGCCGGCGAAGCGCTCCTTAGTGCGCGCGAACCGGTCGGCCAGTTCCTGGTTCTCAAGGCCCAGCATGTGCACGCCGATGAAGGTCGTGTTTGCCACCGCCGGCCAGGAGCTCGAACTGCGTGCCATATTGAAGGTGAAACGCGGCGGCTTGGCGGAGAGCGAAGCCACGGACGTCGCAGTGAACCCGTACGGGACGCCATTGTAGTTCACTGTGATAATTGCAACGCCCGCCGCATGGCGGCGGAACATTTCCTTGAACGTGCCCTCGAAGGCAGCGTCATCCGCGGTCACTGTAATCGATCTCCCTGCTGGACTGGTGGTGTTGTGGTCCTACTACAAGAGTATTGGCCGCCGCCGCGTTCCGGTGATTCCTGTTCCCGCGAAGCCATCCGCTCACCACAGGCAAACATTTGTTAGCGTTTCTTCATGACCCAGCCCGCATCTGCATCTCCTCCCGGACCACCAGAAGCGGCGGAGGCTGCCCCGCGGCGCACCTCGGCTGCCCGGCGCACTGCCCGCAGTTCCCGGCGGCAGCAGCGTGCTTCAGGTGGGTGGCTGTGGGCAGCCGTTATTGCGGGGTCCGGAGTGCCGACAGGTGTCGTGTGGTGGGTGCTTGCCCCCGGCGGCCTGAATCTTTTGTCGGGCAACGAAGCCTCCGCGGCAGGGACCAACACGCAGGTGTGGCTGCCGCGGGATCTGGTGCTGGCCGGACTTTTTGTGGTCGCGGGTTGTGTCGTGGCGGTCCTCCTCGCGGGCCGGAAGGACGCAGGATCCCGCCGAATGCTGCTGTTGTCCCTGGCGGCCAGTGCCGTTGCGGCGGTGCTCGCCTGGCAGACGGGGCTGCTGGCCGGCCATTGGCTCGGGGGCCCGCAGGACACCTCGGCCAACGCAAGCGTCGCTTTCTCGCTGCGGTCCTACTCCGCTTTGCTGCTGTGGCCTGCGGCGGCTGCGGGCGGCTACTTCGCTATCAGCCTGCTTGAAGTGCTGCACCGGCCCCGGGACCATGGCGCGGACAGCGGCGGCCGCGTATGACGGCTGCGCTATTTGCAGCCAGCGCGGTCCCGCTTCCCGGGGCGCGTAAAATGAACCGGTGACTACTTCTCCCGAGAGCCCTGCACGCCCGATTTCCCCCACCGTCGACTTCCGCACTGTGGACCTTCGGGGCCGCCGGCTGAGCCTCGCGGAGCTGCGTGAGGTTGTGCCGCGCGCCCAGCACGAAACGGTCGCGGATGCCGAGCAGAAGGTCGAGGCCATCATCACGGAGGTCCGTCGGCGGGGTTATGCGGCGCTGACAGAGTTGGCACTCCGTTTCGACGGCGTGGAGCAGGTGCACCCGCGGGTGTCCGCCGAGGCGCTGCAGTCAGCGTTGACCGGACTCGACCCGGCTGTCCGTTCCGCCTTGGAGGAGTCGATCAGCCGTGCCCGCCGCTTCGCTGACGGCCAGCGCCCCGGCGATGTCGACGTCGCCTTGGGCGAGGGAGCCGTCGTAAGCCAGAAGTGGGTGCCCGTTGCGCGGGTGGGTCTGTACGTTCCGGGAGGCCTGGCCGTCTACCCGTCGTCGGTCATCATGAACGTTGTTCCCGCGCTGGCAGCCGGCGTGGAATCCATCGCCCTGGCCTCACCTCCGCAGAAGGACTTTGGCGGACTGCCGCACCCCACCATCCTGGCGGCTGCGGCACTGCTGGGCATCGACGAGGTCTACGCGATCGGCGGTGCACAGGCCATCGCCGCGTTCGCCTACGGCGTGCCGGGCTCCGAGGGGGAGGCCGCCCTGGAACCCGTGGACGTCGTCACCGGGCCGGGCAACATCTTCGTGGCCACCGCCAAGCGCCTCGTCAAGGGGGTCGTGGGGATCGACTCCGAGGCCGGCACCACCGAGATTGCCATTCTGGCCGATGCCACGGCCCGGCCGGCCTTCGTCGCCGCCGACCTGATCAGCCAGGCCGAGCACGACCCGAAGGCCGCCTCAGTGCTGATCACCGATTCGGAGCAGCTTGCAGCTGACGTGAGGGAGGAGCTTGACCGTCAGGCTCTGGCGACCAAGCACAGTGGGCGGGTGCGTGAGGCACTCTCCGGCCCGCAGTCCGGCGTCGTCCTGGTGGATGACCTGGACCAGGGCATCGCCGCCTGCGACGCGTACGCTGCTGAGCATCTCGAAATCATGACAGCGGACGCCCCTGCTGTCGCGGCCCGAATCAGGAACGCCGGGGCCATCTTCGTTGGAGACTACAGCCCCGTGAGCCTGGGGGACTACTGTGCGGGTTCCAACCACGTGCTGCCCACCAGCGGAACGGCAGCGTTTTCCTCGGGCCTGAACGTGACCACATTCCTGCGCGCCATCCAGGTCATCAACTACACGGAGTCGGCGCTCCAGCAGGTCAGCAGCCACATCGTCAGCCTCTCCGGGGCCGAAGACTTGCCCGCCCACGGCGACGCCGTGACGGCCCGTTTCAGCGACGGGCGCTAAACACTAGATGTAGTAATTACAGGCTTGTTATTCAGCTATATCTAGTCGTAAACTGGTGGCGGATAAAGACGCCGGGCACTCGCCCGCGCAGCTGCTGCGCACAGGGAAGGAACAAACGTGTACTGCCCGTTTTGCCGTAACCCTGACTCGCGTGTTGTGGACAGCCGCATGGCCGACGATGGTTCGTCGATCAGGCGGCGGCGTCAATGCCCTGAATGCGGCCGGCGTTTCACCACAGTCGAAACCACCAGCCTTTCCGTTATCAAACGCTCCGGCGTTGGCGAGCCGTTCAGCCGCAGCAAGGTCATCAACGGTGTCCGCAAGGCGTGCCAGGGCAGGCCGGTCAGCGAGGATGACCTGGCCATGCTCGCCCAGGAAGTCGAAGAGAACATCAGGGCTTCGGGGGCGGCTGAAATCGATGCCCACGAGGTGGGGCTGATCATCCTCGGTCCGCTGCAGAAGCTCGACAAGGTGGCGTATCTTCGCTTTGCGAGCGTGTACCAGGCGTTCGAATCACTGGAAGACTTCGAGTCCGCCATTGCGCTGCTGCGGCATGAGGGAGAAGTCGACGCCAAGCGGGCGGAAGGCAAGAGCCCGGAACAGAGCACGCTGTAAGTTCCGGTGACGGCAGCGGAGGGGAAGCCGCACAAGCCGACACCGGCTCCAGTAAAAACCGAAGGCGGCAGACGTAAAGTCTGCCGCCTTCGGTTTTCGGTTGCGGGCGCTCCGCCGGTTGGAATTACTCCCGCTGGAAGCACGCCGCTTTAATCACACCGGCTGAATCACCCCGGGGGTGTTACTTCGCGAGCTCGTGCTTCACGGCGATCTCAAGGGCTGCCCCTACGATGCCGGCTTCGTTCTTCAGCTCGGCCGGAACGATGGGCGTGCGCAGCTTCAGCCGCGGCAGGTACTCATCGGCGCGCTTGGAAATGCCGCCGCCGACAATAAACAGTTCCGGGGAGAACAGGAACTCGACATGCGAGAAGTAGCGCTGCAGCAGCACGCTGTACTCCTCCCAGCTGAGGCCGTCCCGCTCACGTGCCACGGCAGAGGCTTTGCTTTCGGCGTCGAACCCGTCAACCTCCAGGTGGCCAAGCTCGGCATTCGGTACCAGCTGGCCGTTGAAGATAAACGCTGAGCCGATGCCGGTGCCAAGCGTGATGACGAGGACGGTGCCGTTGACGCCTTCGCCGGCGCCGTAGCGCGCCTCTGCGAGGCCGGCGGCGTCGGCGTCGTTGATGACTTCCACCGGACGTCCCAGCCGGGCGGTGAGCAGCGCGTCGATGTCAGTGTTGATCCAGCTCTTGTCCACGTTGGCGGCAGAGTGGACCACACCGTGCTGGATGATGCCGGGGAATGTGACGCCTACAGGGCTGTCGGCTTCCGGCGCGTCAGGGCGCGCAGACAGTTCCTCGACGACCTTGGCGACGACTTCGACGACCGCGGCCGGGGTAGCCGGCTGGGGCGTCGCCAGGCGGAAGCGGTCGCCGATCAGTTTGCCCTTCTTCAGGTCAACGATGCCGCCCTTGATTCCGGTGCCGCCGATGTCGATGCCGATCAGCGGTGCGTTCTTGCGGGTCTTTCCGTCCGTTTTGGCCAATGGGATTCCGTTCGTGGCAGGGTTGTGGGCTCGGGCTGGGCAAGGGTCGCTTGCCGGGGGAGACTGGGGCCAGTGAAGGCCAGGCGTCAGGGAAGGGTGAGGATCTCGGCACCCGTTTCGGTGACGAGCAGGGTGTGTTCGAACTGGGCGGTGCGCTTGCGGTCGCGCGTCACAACCGTCCAGTCGTCCGCCCACATGTCCCACTCAACGGTGCCCAGCGTGAGCATAGGCTCAATGGTGAACACCATGCCCGCTTCGATCACGGTGTTGTAAGCAGGGGCGGCGTCATAGTGGGGAATGATCAGGCCGGTGTGGAACGCTTCCCCGACTCCATGGCCGGTGAAGTCACGGACAACGCCGTAGCCAAAACGCTTGGCGTAGGACTCGATGGCGCGGCCGATCACGTTGATTTCCCGCCCCGGCGCAACCGCCTTAATGGCACGGTTCAAAGATTCCTGGGTGCGCTCCACCAGCAGGCGCGACTCCTCGTCCACCTCGCCGACGAGGAAGGTGTAGTTCGTGTCCCCGTGCACTCCGCCGATGAAGGCGGTGATGTCGATGTTGAGGATGTCCCCGTCCTTGACGACGGTGCTGTCCGGGATTCCATGGCAGATGACCTCGTTCAGCGAGGAGCACAGGGACTTGGGAAAGCCGCGGTAGCCAAGGGTTGAGGGGTAAGCCTTGTGGTCCAGCAGGAATTCGTGGCCGATGCGGTCCAGTTCGTCCGTGGTCACGCCCGGGACAACGTGCTTTCCCACTTCGACGATGGCCTGGGCCGCGATTTTTCCGGCGATGCGGATTTTCTCAATGGTCTCGGCCGACTTCACCTCAGAGCCGGTGAACTTGGCCGGCCCCGGCTTGCCGACGTACTCAGGCCGCGGTATGGAAGCGGGCACCGGACGCTGGGGGCTGACGGATCCCGGGGTAAGCGTGCCGGTGGGTGCGGTCGAGGCTAAGGAAGGCATAGATTGATCATATAAGGCAGGGCAGATTGGCATGTAAATTAATGCGGCATCGGGGGCCCCACGGCGTTCTACGTTACGTGGATCACTCCGGCGCCGAACTGAAAGCAGCGGCGCCGAGCTGAAAGCTACTCGGCCCGGCCGCCCAGCGGAAGCGAGGAATTCGATGCCCCAGTACTGGTACAACGTGAAGACGCATGAGGTCGAAGAGGACGCCATGTCGGACTGGACCCAGCTCATTGGCCCGTACAAAACCCGGGAAGAGGCAGAACACGCCCTGGAGAAGGTCCATGCCCGCAATGAGGCGTGGGAAAAGGGCGACGAGGACTAGCTCCCGGACGGGCCCCTAGAACGAGTGTTCCGGGCCCGGGAACTGTCCCGACCGGACGTCATCACCGTAGGCCCTGGCCGCATCACTGAGGGTGGTCCGCAGGTCCGCATATTGCTTGACGAACTTGGCCATTTTGCCGCCCCGCAGGCCTGCCATGTCCTGCCAGACAAGCACCTGGCCGGTGGTTACATTTCCTGCGCCGATTCCGATGGTCGGCACCCCGACGGCGGCATCGACTGCCGCGGCCGTCTCGGCCGGAACCATCTCCATGAGCACACAGAAGGCGCCGGCGTCAGCCAGCGCCACGGCGTCGTCAATCAACCGCTTTGCATCGTCACCGCGGCCCTGCACGCGGTAGCCGCCCAGCGAGTGTTCGCTTTGGGGGGTGAAACCGATGTGCGCCATCACCGGAATGCCGGCCTGCACCATCGCGCGGACGGTTTCAGCGTAAAACGCGCCCCCTTCAATCTTCACGGCATGTGCGAGCCCTTCCTTCAGGAAGCGGACGCCGGTGGCGACGGCCTGCTGGGCGGACACCTCGTAGCTGCCGAAGGGCAGATCCGCCACCACCAGCGCGCGCTTTGCTGACCGGGCCACGGCGCGGCACAGGGGGAGCAGTTCATCAACGGTGACAGGAAGGCTGGATTCGTTGCCGAAAACGTTGTTCGACGCCGAGTCGCCCACCAGCAGCACCTCGATGCCGGCCTGGTCGAAGATCTCCGCCGTGTATTGGTCATACGCCGTCAGCATCGCAAAACGTTCGCCGCTGGCTTTCGCCTGCTGCAGGTGGTGCGTGCGGATCCTGGCTGCCTGTTTCGCGGGAGCTTCCGACGACGGCGGTCCCCCCGCCGCAGGGCCCTTGCCATAAGGGGCGGGTACTTCTGCGGACGCGCCTGAGTCAGGACTGCTGGTGGTGGAGGCCATAGGCTAGAGCGTAAACCGTGATCCGTTGTCCTAGCTACCGCGGTCTCTGCCGGGGCCGGTGATTCCGCTCACAGGAGCGTGCCTTACAGGACCCCTCGAAACATCCTTTGGGGCATTTCAGGGCGGCTGTGGCTGCTGTGCGTGTTAACGCTGTGTTACGCGGTACACCTGCGCCGACATCGGGACTGAATGCTTAGTAAAGTGAATCTTGAGCTGCCGCCGGCCTCGTTAATCCATTAGGCCGGGGCATGGACGTTGACCCGGAGAAGAGGCCTTCATGGACCGCCAGCAAGAGTTTGTCCTGCGCACGATCGAAGAGCGCGACGTACGCTTCGTGCGTCTGTGGTTCACCGACGTCGTGGGTTCACTCAAATCGGTGGCGCTGGCGCCTGCTGAAGTTGAAGGCGCGTTTGAAGAGGGCCTGGGCTTTGACGGGTCCTCCATCGAAGGCCTGGCCCGCGTGTTCGAATCCGACATGCTTGCCCAGCCTGACCCGGCCACCTTCCAGATCCTGCCCTGGCGCGGTGAAACCGAGCAGACGTCGAGGATGTTCTGCGACATTCTTACACCGGACGGGGAGCCTTCCGCCGCTGACCCCCGCAACGTCCTCAAGCGCACCCTGGCCAAGGCCGCCGACATGGGCTTCACGTGCTACACGCACCCGGAAATCGAGTTTTACCTTCTGAAGTCCCAGCAGCCCGGACCGGACGGCGCCCCGATTCCTGTGGACGAAGGCGGCTATTTCGACCACGTGCCCGGCGGCGTGGCCCAGGACTTCCGCCGCACGGCCGTCACCATGCTTGAGTCGGTTGGCATCTCCGTGGAGTTCAGCCACCACGAGGCCGGGCCCGGCCAGAATGAGATCGACCTCCGCTACGCGGACGCCCTCCAGACCGCGGACAACATCATGACGTTCCGTACGGTGATCAAGGAGGTGGCGCTCCAGCAGGGAACCTACGCGACCTTCATGCCCAAGCCGTTCACGGCCCACCCGGGTTCAGGTATGCACACACACTTCTCGCTGTTCGAGGGTGACACCAATGCCTTCTACGAGGCCGGTTCCGAGTTCCAGCTGTCAGAGACAGCCCGCCAGTTCATCGCCGGCATCCTCAAGCACGCCCCGGAATTCACCGCCGTGACCAACCAGTTCGTGAACTCCTACAAGCGCCTGTGGGGCGGGGGAGAGGCCCCCAGTTACCTGAGCTGGGGCCACAACAACCGCTCCGCGCTGGTACGCGTGCCCCTATACAAGCCCGGCAAGGGACAGTCCGCGCGCATCGAATACCGAGGCATCGACTCCGCCGCCAACCCGTACCTCGCCTACGCCGTGCTTCTGGGTGCCGGGCTCAAGGGCATCGAGGAGGGCTACCAGCTTCCCGCCGCGGCCGAAGACGACATCTGGTCGCTGAGCTCGGCGGAACGCCGGGCCATGGGCCACGACCCGCTGCCCGCCAGCCTGCACGATGCAATCCGCAGCATGGAGGACTCCGAGCTCATGCCGCAGATCCTGGGCGAGCAGGTGTTCGAGCATTTCCTCCGCAACAAGCGGGCTGAATGGCAGGACTACCGCCTTCAGGTGACGGCTTATGAACTGCAGCGCAACCTCGCGATCCTGTAGGCGGTTGCCGTGAGCCTGGCCCGCCGCCTCATCTCCGCCGGCTTCAGTGATTTGGAGAAGGGCGAACGGTTCCTCGCTGCCCCGGAACTCGAGGGCATCGACCAGGACGTGCTGTTCGCCGGCCTCCAGTTGGCCGCGAGTCCGGATGCTGCGCTGCAATCGCTGGTCCGGCTGATTGAAAAGCATCCGGACCTGAGAGAGCTGGCAGCCGCTGATACCGACACCAGTGAACCCCTGTACCGGGTCCTGGGGGCCAGCGAGGCTCTGGGCGAGTTCCTTATCCGGCACCCGGAACACCTGGAAGCCTTCGACGTCAAGGTCAGCCCGGAACCCATCCAGGCGCCGGCTGACGAGCTGCGCACGGGACTCCTCAAATCGGTGCAGGCAGACCCGAGGGCATCCCGTCCGGTTGCCGGGATCACGGGCCCCGAGGCGTACGAGGCCCTGCGCACCGCGTACCGGCGCGGTGTGGTCGACCTGGCCGTCAAGGATCTCTGCGCCGCGGACCCGCTGGACTTCATGCCGGCTGTCGGCGCCGAACTCGCTGATCTGGCCGGCGCTGCCATTGAAGCCGCCCTGGCGGTCTCCCGTGCGGAGGCGGGAACGCAGTACAACCCGGAAGAGGTTGCCGACGTCGGCCTTGCCGTAATAGGCATGGGCAAGTGCGGTGCCCGCGAACTCAACTACATTTCCGACGTCGACGTCATTTACGTAGTGGAGGCCGGGGAACTGGAGGACGCGAGGGCCAGCAGCATCGGCACCGCGCTTGCTTCGGGCATTTCGCGAGCCATTTCCTCCCCGGCCCGCGAGCCCGGGCTGTGGGAGGTGGATGCCAACCTCCGCCCCGAGGGAAAATCCGGGCCGCTGGTCCGCACGCTTGATTCACACCGAAGCTATTACGCCCGCTGGGCCGAGAGTTGGGAATTCCAGGCGCTCCTGAAAGCCAGGACAATTGCCGGCGACGCCGACCTGGGCAGCCGGTACGAAGAGGCCGTTTCGCCCCTTGTGTGGACATCCGCAGGCCGGGATGGATTTGTCGAATCGGTGCAGGCCATGCGCCGTCGCGTAACCGAACACATCCCCGCCGCAGAGGAGCAGCGCCAGATCAAGCTGGGCAGGGGCGGGCTGCGGGACGTCGAATTTACGGTGCAGCTCCTGCAGCTTGTGCACGGAAAATCCGACGAGTCGCTGCGGTGCCGTGACACCACGTCCGCGATCGCTGCCTTATCCGCGGGCGGGTACATCGGCCGGTCGGACGCCTCTGCGTTCGACCGCGCCTACCGGTACCTGCGGCTGCTGGAACACCGCATCCAGCTGTTCCAGCTGCGCCGCACCCACCTCATGCCGGTCAAGGAGCCTGCCCTGCGTGCCCTTGCCAAAGCCGTGCTGGGCCCGTTCTCGACCGACCGGCCGCACCCTGACGCCCTCATGGCTACCTGGCAGAAGACAAAGCGCTCGGTCCGGGAGCTGCACGACCGGATCTTCTACCGCCCGCTGCTCAACACCGCTGCGAAACTGAGCAGCGAGGAGGCCCGCCTGACGCCGGAAGCAGCCCAGGGCCGGCTTGCCGCGCTCGGCTACCGGGATCCGCAAGGCGCCCTGCGGCACATCGAGGCGCTCACTGCCGGCGTCAGCAGGCGAGCCGCCCTGCAGCGGCAGCTGCTGCCCATCCTTTTGGGCTGGCTCGCCGAAGGCGTGGATCCCGACGCCGGCCTGCTCGCCTTCCGCCGTATCAGTGAAGCCCTGGGTACCACGCACTGGTACCTCGGCATGCTGCGGGACTCCGCCGCAGCGGCAGAGCGGCTCTGCCACATGCTCTCCAATTCCCGGCTCATTGCCGACCTGCTGGAAGTGTCGCCCGAATCCGTGGCTTGGCTGGGGTCGGACAAGGACCTCACGCCCCTGAGCTTTGAGGCGCAGTGGCAGGAGATCGTGTCCAAGATGTCCCGCCACGCCGAGCCGGAAAGCGCCATGAGGCTGATCCGGCTGATCCGGCGGCGGGAGATCCTGCGCATCGCCATTGCGGACAGCGCGGGACTGCTCGCCCAGGACCAGGTGGGTGAGGCCCTGGCCGAGACGGACCGCGCCGCCATCCTCGGCGCGCTGCGCGTGGCCGAGAACATCATGTCGGCGGCAGGGCCCCTGAAGACCTCGGTGCTGGTGGTGGCCATGGGCCGGCAGGGCGGCAGGGAAATCGGGTACGGTTCCGACGCCGATGTCCTCTATGTCCACCGCGCGTTGCCCGGCTATGCGGACGGTGAAGCCCAGGAGCAGGCGGCGAAGATTGTGGGTCATGTCTCCAGCCTCCTTACCCAGCCGCTGCGGCCGGCCATCATGGCAGAGCGCGTGCTCACAGTGGATGCGGACCTGCGGCCCGAGGGCAAGAGCGGCGCGATGGTGCGGTCGCTGGAATCGTACGCCGAGTATTACCGCCGGTGGTCCCTGATCTGGGAAGCCCAGGCACTCCTGCGCGCCAGGCCGATCGCCGGGGATGACCGGCTCGCGGATGACTTTCTCAACCTCATCAATCCGATCCGCTACCCGGAATCGCTGACCGAGACGGACATCCGGGAGATCAGGCGCATTAAGGCCAGAGTGGAGTCCGAACGCCTGCCGCGGGGCGCCGACCCTGCCCGGCACCTCAAGCTCGGCCGGGGTGGACTCAGCGACGTTGAATGGCTCGTGCAGCTGCTGCAGCTGCAGCACGCGGGGCAGCACGCGGAGCTGAGAACGACGTCGACGCTTGGGGCTTTGGAGGCCGCTGCAGGCCTGGGCCTCATCGAAGCCGCAGACGCCGGGTTGCTGGCTGAGGCCTGGCGGCTCGCCAGCCGCATCCGCTCAGCCAACGTCATCTGGACGGGGCGTGCTTCGGACCTGCTGCCGTCCTCACGCCGGGATCTCGAAGCGGTGGCGCGGTGGTGCGGCTACGAGGAAGGGATGGCCACGGCATTTGAGGAGAACTATCTCCGGGTGAGCCGGCGCGCGCGGGCTGTCTTCGAGAAGGTTTTCTACGGTCAGTGACCTGCGCGGCGGAACGCGGTCCGGAGGGCTGACATGCTCTGGGGCGGGTGCTAGGTTGGCCCCATGGCTACCCAAATTTTCGTAAATCTCCCTGTCTCGGACCTGAACAAATCGGTGGCGTTCTTCACGGCGCTGGGGTTCAGCTTCAACCCGGACTACACCGATGAGAACGCCACGTGCATGGTCATCAATGACAATGCCTACGTAATGCTGCTGGTGGAGGGCTTCTTCAAGACCTTCACGTCGAAGGACCTCGCCGATGCCAAAGGCAGCACCGAGGTGATCATGGCCTTTTCCGCCGACAGCCGCGAGGGCGTTGACGACATGTACAACAGGGCGATCGACGCCGGCGGCTCCTCGTCCCAGCCCGCCCAGGACTACGGCTTCATGTACAGCCGCAGTTTCCAGGACCTCGACGGCCACCTCTGGGAGGTCATGTGGATGGACCCGGCCGGCCCCCAGACGGACGTCGTGACCCCCGCCGCCGAGGCCGCCGGATGACGCTGCCCGGACGCGGGTAGTCTCAGAACATGTTTCCCGACATCTGGCTGATCTCCCTGAAGGACCTTGACGACGATGCCCGGTCAATCCACCTTGGCGAAGTGGCCAAGATGGAGCTGGGCGCGGGCCAGAATGACTTCGTCGGCGATCCGCTGCGGATGATGCTGGCAGGCCTGGAAGAGGAGTCACGCCGTCCCTATGTGGTCGAGTCCGGCGGAGAGGCTGCCGGCGTGCTGACTCTGCAGTCGGGTGCGGCGGGACTGGCAGGATGGCCGGATGACCATTCTGTCTGGCTGCTCCGGGGGTTCCTTATCGACCGCATCCGGCAGGGGAGGGGGCTGGGGACAGCCGCCGCGGCAGCAGCTGTGGCTGCCGCCGCAAAACTCACAGCGAGGCAGGGAAGCGGAGAGTCCGGCGTCGTGCTTTCCGTCAATGAGCGCAACAAAGCAGGCATCGGCGCATACCGCAAGGCCGGTTTTGAGGACCGCGGACTGTACCTGGGCGGTGACGCAGGCCCGCAACGGACCATGTACGCAGGGTTCTGAAGAGTGCTTATAGACTGCAGGAGTACGTGTTCCTCGACCTTTAGGAGAAGTTCATGAACTACAGCGGAAGTCCGTCCGAGAAGGCAGTGGCGGCTGGTGAGCTGGACAGGACCCATGTCGGGCAGTCGGTGAGCTTTCAGTCGAACGATTTCACGGTGGTGTTCGGAAAGATCGCGGGTATTGCACGCACGGAAGCCCAGGTGTACCTGACGCTGGAAGGCGTGGGAGGCGGAACCCACCTGAAGGATGAGTATGACCTTCCCGTCAGCCAGGACGTTTACCTGCAGCTTGATCCGCTGAGCAATGCCGGAAAGACCATTTCTGACGCGGAGAAGATCATCAAGGAAAAGTTCGACGAGCTCAAGAAGAACCTCCTTGACCGGGAGCAGAAGTCCGATTCCCAGTAGCGGCTTTTAGCACGGCCCTTTGTAGGGGCCTGCTGCTGAAGCAGTGTTTCAGCCTGGCAGCGAAG
>JAPSIT010000089.1 GCA_031178585.1 Arthrobacter sp. | reverse complement strand
GTCAAAGCCATCTGGTCACCTCGTTGGTCTAGTTAGTCAGTAGGCCTTCCGGCCGTTCAAAACTACGGTACCTAAATATGGTCTGGTTCCTCTAATTCAACACGTAGTGTCAAACCGGAGATTTCAGTGCAGTCAACAGTTCCTTCCGGAACGGACGCTGCAGTGAAGCTATGCGAAGGATCTGGTGATCGCCATTGCGATGCTGAGGGCGATGAACAACACTAGGAAGCCCAGGTCAAGCGAGACACCGCCGAGCCGAAGCGGCGGGATGACCCGGCGGAGTACCTTCAGCGGCGGATCCGTGACCGAGTACACCGCGTGCGCCGCGACCAGGGCAGCGCCGCGGGGGCGCCATTCGCGGGCGAACATCTGGACCCAGTCGAACACCAGCCGCACGATGAGTGCCACAAAGATGAACAGCAGGACGATATAGACGAGCCCGAATACTAGTCCCATGAGCTAATCAAAATCTCCGTGTTCATTCCGGATGCGATGGCATCCATGTCGGCCCGGCCTGATGCTGAACCACTGCTTCAGCTCAAATACTATGTCAGCACGGATGCCAGGCAGGAGTCCTGCCTGGCATCCGGAGCGTTTTTCCTAGCTTTGGTTGAAGAAGCTGGCGGTGGTATCGCTGGCTTTCTTGTCATCGCCGATGACTTCAACGTACGACGGCGACAGCAGGAACACCTTGTTGGTGACACGCTCGATGCTTCCGCGGAGACCGAAAACCAGTCCCGCCGAGAAGTCCACAAGGCGCTTGGCGTCCGCTTCACCCATATCGGTGACGTTCATGATGACGGGGATGCCGTCGCGGAAGCTTTCGCCAATGAGCTTGGCGTCGTTGTAGGACCGCGGGTGGATCGTGGTGATCTGCCGGAGTCCTGTGCTTTCCTCACGGCTGGAAGCCGCACGTTTGATGGGTGTCACTGGTGCGCGGTATTCCTCTTCGGCGGGGGCGGGCGCTTCACGGACGACCTCGCGGACGGGTGCCGGGGCACGGCGTTCTTCGCGGTCAGGCTCCATGTGGTCCTCGTCCTTTTGCTGGGTGGAAAGCTCGGACTCGTAGTGCTCTTCGCCATCGGCGAGCCCAAGATAGATCATTGTCTTGCGCAGAGCGCCAGCCATGGTCGACTCCTAATCGTGTCCGTAAGCGGGCCGCCCAAACGTCTGACAGCATTGGAAATCCCCGCCATTCACTTCCAATACTCAGACGCTATCGCACGGCCGGGCGCGAACCGAGAATATCCGAACCGATTCTCAGGTGTGTCGCACCATAGCGGATGGCGGATTCGAGGTCCTGACTCATGCCCGCTGAAATTCCTGCTGCGGCGGGGTGGTCTGCCCGGAGCCTTGCGGAAATATCGGCCAGCTTCGCGAACGCCCGGTCGGGGTCGGCGCCCAGCGGAGCAACCGCCATGACCCCGGCTAACTGCAGGCCGCCGGTGGCTTCCACCTGCTCCGCCAGCAGCGTAACGTCGGCGGGTGCGGCCCCGCCGCGGTGCGCCCCGGCGTCGTCTTCCAGGCTCACCTGGATAAAGCACTCCAGAGGGCCCCGGCCGGACGTCTCCTGCTCCACGGCCATGGACCGGCCCAGCGTTTCGACGAGCTGGGGACGGTCCACAGAGTGAACGGCGTGGGCGTAGCGAACCACGTTTTTCGATTTCTTGCTTTGCAGCTGGCCCACGAAGTGCCACCTGACATCCAGTCCGCTGAGCATGGCCGCCTTTTCGGACGCCTCCTGGTCCCGGTTTTCGCCAAAGTCCGACACTCCAAGCCCGGCGAGCCTGCGGACGTCATCTGCGGGGTGGAACTTGGTTACTACGATGAGCCGAGGCGGGTTGTCGCTGCGGCCAGCCGCGACGGAGGCCTCCGCTATACGCTGGTTCACCGCTTCGAGGCGCCGCCCCAGCTGGGCCGTTCTGGGGTCTGTTTCAGGAGTCTCAGTCATGGGCCCACACCAGCCCTGCGAACCGGCCGGACCGCTGGTCCCTTCGGTAGGAGTAGAGGGATTCGGTTTCAAGGGTGCAAGGTCCCCGATATTCGATGACCGCGCCTTCCGCTTCAAGTTGGCTTGCTGCGCCTGCCGGAAGGTCGAGCGCCGGCGTTCCCCACGTGGTGGTGGCCCAGGCAGACGGCACGACGGCGGCGACTTCGTCCCGGAGGGCAGCAGGAACTTCGTAGCATGCACCGCAAATGGACGGCCCGAGCCAGGCGCGAATGTTCTGTGCACCGGCAACCCTCAGCTGCTCCACCGCGGCAGGAATGATCCCGGAGGCCAGGCCCGGGCGGCCCGCGTGAACCACTCCCAACACCGGGCCCGAGTCCGACTCAGCGACAAGAACGAGGGGAATGCAGTCAGCCACCATGACGGCCAGCGGCTGCGAGCGGGACACCATCGCATCTGCTGTGGGCGCCTCCGCAGCAGAACCCATGAGAGCAACGTGGTTTCCGTGGACCTGGTTCATGTAACGGAAGCTGCGCGGGGCAATCCCTGCCGCGGCATCCAGTACGTCGCGCCGCTGCAGAACGGACGGTCCGTCATCGCCCACATGCAATGCGAGGTTGCCTGCCCTGGTGTCGGTAAACGCCACCGACACACCGGGAAGAACTTCAGAGCGCCAAAGAAACAATCAGAACACCGACAACAATCAAAAACACCGACAATCAGGAAAGCTTTGGTTCAGGGGAAGTTGTGACACAGGAGAATGGTGACAGGGAGCGGCCGGAACGCAGTTCCGGCCGCTCCCTGACAGTCAGGGCCGCCGGCTGACAGTCAGGGAGGGCTTCCTACTTCAGGAAGTCCGGGACGTCCAGGTCATCCTGGCGGCCGCCGGAGAGATCGGGCTCAACAACGGACGGCAGGTCGACGTCGAATCCTGAGTCTGCGGGAACGGCGGACGGGCGCTGCTGGCCCCAGCTGCCCAGGTTGGTGGCGGCACCGACTCCGGCGTGGACGGGCTGGACGTGGACCTGCGGGTTGCCGGACGGCGCCTGGCTCGGGGCAGCGGCCGGAACAGCGGGACGCTGCGGGGCGCTCGCCGGCTGGGACTGGTCCATGGACGGCGAGGTGGCCTTGACGTCGTCGAAACCGGCAGCGATGACGGTGACGCGTGCCTCGTCGCCGAGGGCATCGTCGATCACGGCACCGAAGATGATGTTGGCTTCGGGGTGCGCCACTTCCTGGACCAGGCGGGCAGCCTCGTTGATCTCGAACAGGCCGAGGTCCGACCCGCCCTGGATGGAGAGCAGCACGCCGTGTGCACCGTCGATGGAGGCTTCAAGCAGTGGCGATGCAATGGCGAGCTCGGCCGCTTTGACGGCCCTGTCCTCGCCGCGGGCGGAGCCGATGCCCATGAGTGCGGAACCGGCGCCCTGCATGACGGATTTGACGTCGGCGAAGTCGAGGTTGATCAGCCCGGGGGTGGTGATGAGGTCGGTGATGCCCTGGACACCGGACAGCAGGACCTGGTCGGCTGAGCGGAATGCATCGAGCACCGAGACGTTGCGGTCGCTGATGGAGAGCAGACGGTCGTTGGGGATGACGATCAGCGTGTCGACTTCATCGCGCAGCGCGTCGATGCCGGCCTCGGCGGAACCCGCGCGGCGGCGTCCCTCGAAGGTGAAGGGGCGGGTCACGACACCAATGGTCAGGGCGCCAAGGGACCGGGCGATACGGGCCACGACGGGAGCGCCGCCGGTGCCCGTTCCACCGCCCTCGCCCGCCGTCACGAAGACCATGTCCGCCCCGCGGAGCACTTCCTCGATCTCGTCTGCGTGGTCTTCAGCAGCCTGCCGGCCGACCTCGGGATTGGCGCCTGCGCCAAGCCCGCGCGTCAGTTCGCGCCCGACGTCAAGCTTGACGTCGGCATCGCTCATCAGCAGCGCCTGGGCATCGGTGTTGATCGCGATGAATTCGACACCGCGGAGACCCACCTCGATCATGCGGTTGACTGCGTTCACGCCACCGCCGCCGATGCCGACGACCTTGATGACGGCCAAGTAATTCTGCGGAGCTGCCACGTTACGTGTCCCTTGTTCGTGTCCTATTGCGAAAACTGATGGAGTCGAGCTTGAAGCTTCGAACCTTAACCTTCGAGTTGAAGGTTATAGTTATGTCAAGTAACTCTGTCTGTGACGCTATTTCCTATGCTTCGTACATTCAATAACCGCGGCAGCGTGTCGTACTAATCCGGGCGAAATACGGCGTGTCAGTCCGTCACCGAGTCACGGGGTGGCGGGGAACGCTGACGTCGTAGACCTTGACGGGATTGGCAGGGTCAGCCGGTACCTTCAGCAGGGCTTCCAGCACGCGGGCCTTCAGCTCCTTCTCCCCCGCGTTGCCCCAGACGATGGTCTGGCCGTCGATGAGTTTCAGTTCCACGGCGTCAACGGATTTTGCGGAGGCGTTGGAGAGCTTGGCCAGGACGCTGGCAGGCAAAGCACCCAGGACGGCGGCAGTGGCCTGGAAAAGTTCCTTACCGATTGCACCGGCGCCGCCGTCAATGACCGGCAGTTTCACACTGGCGGGATCAGCCGTGGAGCTCAGCCGCACGCCCTCCACGTCCACCAGAATGTACTCCTCCCCGCGCTTCACGAGCGCCACCGGGATGCGTTCCTGGATATGTACCACAAGGGTCGAGGGCGGGTGGGCCTGCGCGGTCACCGACTTGATCTGCACGAGCGGCTTGAGCAGCCCGTCAACTTCACGGTCGCTGACCTGGGGCAGGGGTTTTCCCTGCAGCGGCTTGAGGGCCGCCTGGACCTGTGCTGGCTTGAGCAGTTTAGTGCCGCTCACTGTCACCGTCCTGACGGCGAGCAGGGGCGAATAGACGGCGGCCACCAGCACACCGGCCACCAGCGCCGCCACGACGCACGCAGCGATTATGGCGTTCCGCCTGATCCGCTTGCCCTTGGGCTCGGGAAAGGCGAGGACGTTGTCGGGCCCTGCACCGTCTTTCTGGTCTGTGGCTTTGTGGTGAGCGGCTTTCTGCTCTGCGGACTTTCGGTCAGTAAGCCTCTGCTTCCCGGCCTTCCATTTACCGGCCATGTGGCCTGCAGCCTTCTGCTTACCAACATTCTGCCGGGCCGG
>JAPSIT010000088.1 GCA_031178585.1 Arthrobacter sp. | reverse complement strand
CCGCGGCGGGACCGAGGATCGATGCGGTGACGTCCGGTGACCACAGCATCGCCTCCGGAAACCAGATCATTGCCCCCGTTACCGCCCCCGTCACTGTGGGTGCCGTTTCGGCGGCCGTTCTGGGTGATTCCACGGCCATCAACAAGGGCGGCGGGACCTACAAGGACGGCAAGAACAACAACGGCAAATAAACTGGTGCCCCGTTAGGGAAACCCTCACCGTCCGGTGGCCGGCAGTCGTGCCGGTCACTGGACGGTGCGCGCCCATCTTTTTGCGGGCACTGCCCGTTCTTTTCCAAGGCAGGACGTCTCGAGTTGCAGCTGCTCACAGCCGGCGAATCCCTGGGCACCGTGGACTACTTCGATGCCGGCGATGACCTGGTTATTGTTCCGGTCGCCAAGATGGAAGTTGCTCCCAGTCGAGATCAATGGCTGATGGTTGGGGCGCGGGCCCGGTGGGCAGGCAAAAACGGTAATGGGACTGGTCGAATCAGGCTGTTCATTTGGAAAAGTGCTGCTGGAAATGGGCGCACGCCGCCCTTTGGGGCAGGCAAGCATCGAATACCTGGGCAGAATCCCCGGACAGGTGCAGATCCTCGCCGATGAGGCTGACCCGGAGGACTCCGAGTCATTCGCCCTCTTCTGGCACATCCTCATGAAGGGCTACGGTTCATCCGGGCCGGATGGGGCCACAATAGATTTGGGGGATGCCTGTAAACGCAGCACGAACGGAGGCAAATGCCATGGCTGGGCACTTTGAACTTATCGACGCTCCGGACGGCGGCTTCCGCGTCAGGCTTCTGGACGGGGCAGGGCGCCTCGTGGCGACCTCGGTGAAGTACCCGACAAAGCAGGCTGCCGTTGCCGGAATCGCCGCCACCAGGGAGATCGCCGGAACGGGCCTTATCCGGGACATGAGCCGCGGCGGTCACGGGGAAGTCATCATCCCCAAGTCCAGGTCGGCCCTGGCCACCAGTCGGATCCACTCCCATACGCGGTTCCCGGCTTCGGCCAGGGACGTGCGGTCGGTCTGACCCCTTGCCCTGTCCGGCTTGCCGGCAGGTATGGTGGGTTCACGGCTGAAGACACCCGGCCATTGGACCGCCCCTACGGAGCTGCCACCATGACCGAGGCCCTAGCCCCCACCGCCGCCAATGACCAAACCGCCGCCGACGCGGCAAGTACATCAAACGCCGCCGCGTATGGAGGCGGCACCTCTGAAAACAAGACAGACCCCGACGCCGGCCTCCGCCAGCTGGCTGCCGACACCTTCGGGCTCGCCCGGCTCCAGGACGGCCAGCTCGCCGGAATGCGCGCCCTTGTCCAGGGCCGAGATGTCCTCGCCGTGATGCCCACCGGCTACGGGAAGTCGGCCATCTACCAGGTGGCCGCGCTCTATCTGCACCGGGCTGCCAAGCAGGGCCCAGACGCAAGCGCCACCAACGGCTCAGGTCCGGCGTCCAACGCACGGCGCGGTCCCGCCGTCGTGGTTTCCCCGCTGATCGCCCTGCAGGAGGACCAGCTGGACGGCTTGCTGGAGGACATGGGCGGTGAAGCAGCCGTGGCCGTCAACTCCGGCCGGAAGGATTCCGAGGTGGGCGACGCCTGGGAGGCCGCCGAGCGCGGCGACGCCACGTTCCTCTTCCTTGCGCCCGAGCAACTGGCCAAGACCGAGACGGTGGAGCGCCTCGCGGCCATGGACGTCTCGCTGTTCGTGGTGGACGAAGCCCACTGCGTTTCCTCATGGGGCCACGACTTCCGGCCCGACTACCTGCGCCTCGGCGAGGTCCGCGGCCAGCTGGGGAACCCGCCCGTCGTCGGACTCACCGCGACGGCCTCTCCCCCGGTCCGTGACGAAATCCAGCAGCGCCTGCGCATGGAGGATCCGCTGGTCCTGGTGCACGGCTTCGACCGCGCCAACATCAGGCTGGAAGTATTGCGCCACCTCGGGGACAGGGACAAGCGCCGCGCAGTGGTCGAACAGGTGGCCGAGCTCAAGGGCCCGGGCCTGCTCTACGCCGCTACGCGCAAGGACACCGAGGAATACGCGGCGGAGCTCACCGAACTGGGGCTGCGCGCCGAGGCGTACCACGCCGGGCGGAAGCAGAGCGAGCGGGACAGCGTCCACGAGCGGTTCCTCGACGACGAACTCGACGTGGTGGTGGCGACCACCGCGTTCGGCATGGGCATCGACAAACCCAACGTCCGCTTCGTCCTCCACGCCGACATCCCCGAGTCCCTCGACTCCTACTACCAGGAGATCGGCCGCTCCGGGCGCGACGGCGACCCCGCCCTCGCCGTGCTCCACTACCGGCCCGAGGACCTCGGCCTGCGCAAGTTCTTCGGCACGCACACAGCGGATGAGGAATCGCTGCTGGCCGTCCTCACAGCCCTGCGCGCCGCCGACGGTCCGCTCACCCAGAAAGCGCTGGCCGAGCAGACGGACATGTCCCCGCGGAAACTCACCGGCCTGCTGAACCAGTTGCAGGAAACCCGCTCGGTCAAAACCGGCAAGCGCGGCATCCGGCTGGAGGCCAGCGCCAAACTGCCCAAGGTGGTGGAGCGCGCCGTCGAACTCGCCGAAGCACGCCAGCGCGTGGACCGATCGCGGATCGAGATGATGCGCGGCTATGCCGAGACGGACGCCTGCCGCCGCCAATTCCTGCTCGGCTACTTCGGCGAGGACCTCCCCGAGCCCTGCGGCAACTGCGACACCTGCACCGACGGTTCCGCCCAGGAAGAGGATTACGACGGCGGCGCCGCGGCTGCCGCCGGCGGGGAATCTTTCCCGCTCCAGGCCGCAGTGGTGCACAAGGAATGGGGGCCGGGCATCGTGATGCGGCACGAGGAGGACGTGATCACCGTGCTCTTCGAGCAGGAGGGCTACAAGACGCTCTCCCGCCAGGCCGTGACCGATGGCAAGCTGCTGACGCTCGCGAAGTGACGCACGCCCGCCCGACTGGGTCGCAGCTGTGGTCGTTTTGAGCCCTCAAAACGACCACAACTGCGAGCTACTTGGGAGGTTTGGGGGCGTTGGCGTGTGAATCGCCCGTGGAGGTCGACTTTTCCGCCCGCTGCAGGAAGTCCCTGAGCACCTGCAGGTAGCGCTCCGGTTCTTCCAGATGCGGTACGTGGCTGCTCTCTTCGAAGATCTCCAGCTCCGATCCCGGCGTCATGCTGTGATACAGCGTGGTCTCCTCCGGCCGGGTTTCCCCGTAGCGGCCGCAGATGTAGAGCGTGGGAACGGTGATTTCGCTGAGGCGTCCGGTGATGTCGTAGTCCTTGTGTGTCCCGGTGATCAGGAACTCGTTAGGCCCCTGCATGTGCTCGTAGATGGCCAGGTTGGCTTGGCTAAACGAGCGCAGCAGCGGCTCGGGCCACGGTTCGAGCCGGCAGACGTAGCGCCTGTTGAACTCCATCGACGCCTCCTGGTACTCCTCGGAGCCCATAGTGCCGGCGGCCTCATGGCGGTCCAGCACCTCACGCACCTCTGCCGGAAGAGCGGCGCGCAGGGCGGCGGCGCCGGCCGCGAAAAGCGGCATGCTGAGCACCGGGTCAGACAGGACCAGGCTGCACAAGCGCCCGGGTGCCCGCAGGGCAACTTCCGCCGCGGGCATGGTTCCCCAGGACTGGCCCAGCAGGTGGACGCGTGCCAGCCCTGCGGCGTCCAGGACCTGTTCCAGTTCGTTCACCAAGCGGTCATTCGTCCACAGTTCGGCGTCATCCGGCGCATCGGAATTGCCTGCCCCGAGTTGGTCGTAGAACACCACCGGACGGTCGGCAGCCAGCTCTTCCAGAGGCTCCAGATAGTCGTGCGTGCCGCCGGGACCGCCGTGGACCGTGACCAGCGGAAGGCCTGGTCCGCTGCCCACGATCTTGTACCAGACGCGGCCGCCCGGTACGTCGACCCGGCCCTCGGTCACCTTCAAATCCTGAGCCATTGCGTCCTCACCTCCTCGCCCGGAGCCCGTACACGAGCTCGACCAGTCCCTGGTCGTAGGTTGTTGCACTTTGCAGGTCCAGCACGGTCGGATCCTGCTCGGGAGGAAACACGCCCCGCCCCGCGCCAATGGCGATCGGCATCACGACCAGCCTCACCTGATCAACTTCGCCGGCGGCCAGGAATGCCCAGGCCAGGGTGAGGCTGCCCCAAACGACAATGGCGCCGTCGGTCTCGCGCTTGAGCCGCCGGATCGCCTCGATGCCGTCGCCGGATTCGACGGCCGCCTCTGGCATGTCTCCCCACGGGGCGCTCGTCAGCTGACGGGAAAATACGACTCTGCGAAGCCCGTTGAGTGCAGGCGTGATGATTTCGTCTTTGGATGCCGGCGTTGGCCAGTACTCGACAAACATCCGGTAGGTGTTCGCCCCGAGGACCATCGTGTCGACGGTCTCCAGCCACTGCAGCTGGCTTCGGTCGAACTCGGCAGTGCCTCCGTCAAGCTGTTCGTAGAAGGTGAACTCGTTGTTGGCGTCGGCCGCAAAGCCGTCGGCGCTGACGAACTCCTGGACCACCAGTTGCCCCATGATCGGCTCCTCGCTCCTGTGACTGCGTGGACTCTACGCCGACGCCTCTCCCCCATCAACCCCTCCGAACCGCCCAAAGCCGTACACAGGTCAGAAGCACGGGAAAGCATTGACATGTGACCAGATGGTCACCTAATCTGAATCCGTGGACGCGGTATTCAAGGCGTTGGCGGACCCGATCCGCAGGGAACTGCTGGACGAACTGTTCCGCGACGACGGCCAGACGCTCAGCGCCTTGGAAGCGCGCTTCGAGATCACCCGCTTCGGGGTCATGAAGCACCTCAAGATCCTGGAAGAGGCAGGCCTGGTGGTCACCCGCCGTCGCGGTCGTGAAAAGCTGCACTTCCTGAACCCGGTGCCCATCAGGCTCGTGCATGACCGCTGGGTGAGCAAATACGCAGAACCATGGGCCGCTGGCCTCAGCGACCTCAAATCCAGATTGGAAAGTCCCATGGAAAAAATCTTCGAGATCTACATCAAGACCACGCCGGAACGGCTCTGGGAAGCCATCACGGACAGCGAGATCCGCAGCAAGTACCAGTTCGGCGTGCACGTTAGCTCGGACTGGTCACCTGGCTCCC
>JAPSIT010000028.1:3912-19703 GCA_031178585.1 Arthrobacter sp. | reverse complement strand
ACCATGAGCTCGGCGTTGTAACGCGTCAGTTTTTCCGGTCCGTACACGGTCCGGGTGGTCTCCAGCGCGCTCTGGCAGAAGCGGCCGATCAGCTGGCTGGTCATGTCTTTCAGGGCGGCCATGGATTTGCGGCTGCCGTCGGCCTCGCGCACCCACACGTCCGTGGCCTCGAGCCGGGCCAGGGCGGCGTCGATGGCAGCGGGGTCGTTGTGCGGCAAGTACCACTGCCGGGTGTAGCCCACCACGCGGGCCCGGTGGTCCGGGTTGTCCATCCAGCGCAGCTGGAAGTGCCCGGCCACAATGGCGTCCTCGACGTCGTGCACCGAGTAGGAGATATCGTCGGCGAGGTCCATGACCTGGGCTTCGAGGCAGGACCGCCGCACCGGCGCTCCTTCCCGGATCCAGTTGAAGATGGGCAGGTCGTCCTCGTAGGCGCCGAATTTGCTGGTGCGCTGGCCGTGGATCACCGGCGCGTCCAGAGCCGACCATGGGTATTTCGCGGCAGCGTCAAGGCTGGCCCGGGTCAGATTCAGGCCGGCGGGCCGGCCCTCAGCATCCAGCACTTTCGGCTCGAGCCGTGTCAGCAGCCGCAGGGTTTGGGCGTTGCCTTCGAAGCCGCCGATCGCGTGGGCCATCTCGTTCAGGGCTGACTCGCCGTTGTGCCCGAAGGGCGGGTGTCCGAGGTCATGGCTGAGGCAGGCAGTGTCCACCACGTCCGGGTCGCAGCCCAGCGTTCGGCCGAGCTCGCGGCCCACCTGGGCAACTTCGAGGCTGTGGGTCAGCCGGGTCCGGACAAAGTCGTCCGTGTCCGGGGCTACGACCTGCGTCTTGGCGCCCAACCGCCGCAAGGCGGACGAATGCAGCACCCGGGCGCGGTCACGCTCGAAGTCGGAGCGGTAGGTGCTTTTCGGCGGTTCCTCCACCCAGCGGGCGGAGTCGTGCGCCTCGTAGCCTGGCAGGGACAGCGACTGTCCGCGGGCCTCGGCCAGCCGGCTCTCACCCACCGGACACATCCAGTTCCGCCGCCGATATGTCGCGCGACTGGTCCTCGTTCAATTGGCGGCTCACCAGCCAGTCCTTGGGCAGGGCGGGCTTCTTCGGGGAACCGGCACGTCCGCGCGGCCCTTCGGAGTCGATGCCCGGGTACGGCAGGTCCATGTCCAGCTGGTCCAGCAGTCCCCGCAGCACCTCCAGGGTGGGCACGGTGGCCAGCTTGGCCCGCAGCTCACCGCCCACAACATAGCCCTTGAAGTACCAGGCCATGTGCTTGCGGATCTCGCGCAGGGCTTTGTATTCGTCGTTGCCGAACGTCTCGATCATGAGCTGGGCGTGGCGGTATACGCCGTCGGCGACCTGGCGCAGGCCAGGGCGGTGCCTCTTGTCGCTTCCTTCGAAGGCGGCCTGCAGGTCGCCGAAAAGCCAGGGGCGGCCCTGGCAGCCGCGGCCGACCACCACGCCGTCCACGCCGGTTTCGCGGACCATGCGAACGGCGTCCTCGGCGGACCAGATGTCGCCGTTGCCCAGCACGGGGATGTCGGGAAGGGCCTCGCGGAGGCGCGCGATGGCCGACCAGTCGGCCTGGCCGGAGTAGAACTGCGCGGCCGTGCGCCCGTGAAGCGCGACGGCGGCCACTCCAGCATCGCGGGCGATCCGGCCGGCGTCGAGGTACGTCAGGTGGTCATCGTCGATGCCCTTGCGCATCTTGATGGTCAGCGGAATGCCGCCCTTGGAGGCTTCCTTCACGGCGGTCTTAACGATCGAGGTGAAGAGGTCTATCTTCCACGGCAGGGCGGAGCCGCCGCCGCGGCGGGTGACCTTGGGCACGGGGCAGCCAAAATTTAGGTCGATGTGGTCGGCCCGGTCTTCTTCAACCAGCATGCGTACGGCCTGGCCCACCGTGACAGGGTCCACGCCGTAGAGCTGGACGGACCGGACTTTTTCGTCGTCGTCATGGGAGATGATGCGCAGGGACTCCGGAGTGCGCTCCACGAGGGCCCGGGAGGTGACCATTTCCGCCACGTACATGCCGCCGCCGTACTCGCGGCAGAGCCTGCGGAAGGCGGTGTTGGTGATGCCGGCCATGGGCGCCAGCACCACCGGGGTGTCCACGGTGATCGGGCCGAGCCTCAGCGGAGGGAGTTCCAGCTTGGGGGCGGGAGGCGTTGCTACAACAGTCACCCGTCCATTGTCTCAAAGGCGGGCAAATCGGGCAGAATGCCCGACGGCGGCACTCACTCGCGCTGGGCAGCCCGCCTCCCCCGGCGGGTTTCAGGCAGTGAAGTCGCCCGGCCGGCCACGGCGGCTGCCGCAGCGAGCGCACCGGTGTCATCGACGTCGTCGGGCGTTACCGCAGCCGGCCCGCCGGTGCGGATGCCGGTGGCCTTGACCACCAGAACCGCGATCAGCGTGGTAACGGGGATCGCGAGCACGAGGCCGATGGAGCCGACCAGCGTGCGGATGACTTCCTCGGACAGTTCGGCGCTGGTGAGCGCCTCCCCCAGCGGGCGGTCGTAGAGCATCACGATGATCAGGATGGGCAGCGCCGCGCCCGCATAGGCGAAGGCGATCGTGTACACCGTGGAGGCGATGTGGTCCCGGCCGATTCGCATGGCTGAGGTGAACAGCTTGCGGGCGCTGGTCCCCGGGGCCAGTTCGTAGAGCTCCCACACCGCGGACGATTGTGTAATGGTGACGTCGTTGAGCACGCCCAGCCCGGAAATGATGAGGCCGCACAGGATGATGCCTGAGATGGAGATGTTGTCCGAGATGTTCGTCAGGGTGGAGGCGTCGTGGCTCCCGACCCCGGCGAGGTTGGCGGTGTCGGTGGCCCATGCTGCCAGCAGCGCTGTGATACCGAGGCCGAAGATGGTGCCGAGCAGCGCCGTCGAGGTCCGGGCCGAGAAGCCGTGGGCGAAGTACAGCACCCCGACCATGATCACGGTGGAGCCGACCAGTGCCAGCAGCAGCGGCGGCTTTCCTTCCACCAGACCGGGGAGCATGAAACTGACCAGCACGAAATACGCGCCGACAAGGCCGATCAGGGCGCGCAGCCCGCGCCAGCGCGCCACGGCCACCACCACCAGGGCGTACAGCACGGCCAGCAGGATGATGGGCATGGTCCGGACGAAGTCCACAAAGATGTAGGTGGGGGCGCCGTTGGACGCCGGCCCGTTGGGACCCGCCGCCGCAGCACCCTGGGCGTTCGTGAGGTTGAGGTAGCGGATGCTGTCCCCCACGTCCACGCCGTGCGACCTCGCGACGTCTGGGTTGATCACCACTTTGACGGGGTTGCCGCCCTTGTCCGGCTCGGTGAAAGCAAACGTGCACTGTGAACCGGGGTCGGCCTGTGCTTCCGGCTGGGTTCCCTGCGTCCCCGGCTGCGGCACCTGGCTGGCCGGCGTGCAGCTTTCGGTGACCACCCGCTGGATCTTGCCCGTGTCAAAGGTCACGCCGGGGGCAGCATTGTAGGGGTTGGCGAGGGTGAGGCCTTCCTTGCTGCCGGACGGCCAGAGCGCCGCCATGGCGGCCAGCGTCAGCAGGGTCAGTGGAATCAGCACGGCGGCCAGGATCCGGTTAGCCTTCCGGCGGGCAGCCATCGCCTCTGGCGTAGGATCCGAATGACCGGTGTGACCGTGGGAGTGACCGGAACCCATCAGCAGCAAAACCTCATACTTGAACTCTACGGCGGTCAGCTTAGTGTTGATAAATGAACGGCAGGAAGTCGGAGGGCTCAGGTACGGGCGGCAGCCTCGATGAAGCCGTGCTGACTGTCCTGAAACCGGTAGGCACCACGCGCGGAGTCGCACTGGTCCTCCACGGCGGACGTTCTCACTCGTTTGAACCCGTACAGGCCCGTCACCTTAGCCCGGCGCGGATGGTGCCGTTCGCCCGGCACCTGCATCGGTCGGCACGGAAACTGGGCTTGGAGGTATGGCTCCTGCGGAACAGGGTGCGCGGCTGGAACGGTGAGGAGATGTCCCCGCTCAGGGATGCCCGCTGGGCGCTCGAAAAGATCCGGGCGCGGTATCCGGGGGTGCCCGTGTACCTGCTGGGCCACTCCATGGGCGGGCTGACCGCCATTTGCGCAGCAGACGACCTTCAGGTGCGCGCCGTGGTGGCGCTCGCTCCATGGCTGGACGGCGCAACCCCCGCCGCCCCTCTTGCCGGGCGCAAGGTCCTGATCGTGCACGGCGACCGGGACACCTGGACGAGCCCGGTGGCGTCGCTGCGGTTTGCCGGCCGGGCGGCACCGCACGCCGAGGCGCTTCAGTACGTCGCGCTCCGCGGCTCCGGCCACTTCATGTTCCGCCGGGTACGCCTGTGGCATACCCTGGCGACCGGCTTCCTGCTGAAGGCCTTCAGCGAAGACACTGGCGTTGCGTTGAACGCAGGCTTGCGGCCGGCTGCCGATTTTGACCGTCTGGTCCCGGCAGCCGGCCGGAAGATTCCCGCAGTGCTGTGACTTGCGCCTTGCTGTGACCGGCTGGCCTAGTCCGAGACTATGAACGTCTCGGCGCCTTGCCGGCGGGCCTTGCCGCTCTCGAGGAGAGGCTCAACGACGGCACGCAACGCCGTCATCGAATCGTCCATCTCCATCAGGACCGGGTGCTGGTAGGCGATCAGCGCCAGCAGGTCGCGCACAGCAGCGCGGGCCTGGTCGCCGTCAAGCCCGGGCTCGTGGCCGAGGAACACATCGGACGGCTGGCCGGACTGCTCGTGCTCCCCGCCCTGCCCCATCTCCGGCTGCGCGTAACTGATGGCGAACGCCTGGATCTTGCCCTTCTTCGACGCCGGCACAGCCGCTCCAAAGGCACTTGCCTTGGGAGCCCGCAACACGATGGCACCGTGGGCGCCACTGAGGTCGTCCAGGAACAGTCGCTGCACCGTGGGAATGCTCAGTTCGCCCGGGCTGTCCCAGGTGTGGACCGACGTGTAATACCGTCCCACCAGATCGGACAGCTCCACCGAGCCGGTGGCCAGATCCTCGATGCGCTCCGAGGCCGCTGCCTCGGAACCGTCGCCGAAGACCGGAAGCTTGAGGGCACCGGGTTCCACCACTACCAGCTGGGAGTGCTGGATCGGAGTGAGGCCGGCGGCCTTGGCGAACTCGGCACCGGGGGTGCCCGGCTCAACTTTGCAGCGCAGACGGGTAACGCCCGACGGCGACCCTTCCGCCTCGCGGCGCAGCATCATGAGCAGCGTGGAACCGATGCCGGAGCGGCGGTGGTCCCGCGACACCTCGACGTACGCCCAAAGGCGTTCAGGGTGCAGTGCCGCCTCATGGACCACACCGGCAGCGACCGGAATCCCGACGCCGTCAACGACGTCCTCGGCCACGATGCAGCGCCGCCAGGGTGCGTTGCTGGATGGCGCGAGGGTCCCCCGGAACTGTCCGGCCTGGACCGTTTCGGGATCCCCCCAGATCTGGAGGAGCGTGAGGTCATCGCCCTCACGCCATTCGCGGTATTCAATAGCCACGGTCAGGCGCCGATCAGCCGCGCGGCCAGGTAGCCCTCCACCTTGTCCAAGGAGACGCGTTCCTGGCTCATGGTGTCGCGCTCACGGATGGTGACGGCCTGGTCCTCGAGGGTGTCGAAGTCAACCGTGATGCAGAACGGGGTGCCGATCTCGTCTTGGCGGCGGTAGCGGCGGCCGATGGCGCCGGCGTCGTCGAAATCGATGTTCCAGTTCTTGCGGAGCTGGGCGCCGAGGTCCTTCGCCTTCGGGGAGAGGTCCTCGTTGCGGCTCAGCGGAAGCACGGCTGCCTTGACCGGCGCGAGGCGCGGATCGAGCTTGAGCACGGTGCGGACGTCCACGCCGCCCTTGGCGTTTGGAGCCTCATCCTCGGTGTAGGCGTCGATGAGGAAGGCCATGAACGAGCGGGTCAGGCCGGCGGCAGGTTCAATCACATACGGCGTGTAGCGCTCGTTGGTGGCCTGGTTGAAGTAGCTCAGGTCCGTTCCGGAGGCCTTGGCATGCGTGGAGAGGTCGAAGTCGGTGCGGTTGGCGATGCCTTCGAGCTCGCCCCATTCGGAGCCCTGGAAGCCGAAGCGGTACTCGATGTCCGTGGTGCCCTTGGAGTAGTGGCTGAGCTTGTCCAGCGGGTGCTCGAAGAAGCGCAGGTTTTCTTCACGGATGCCCAGGTCCGTGTACCAGGACATGCGCTCCTTCATCCAGTACTGGTGCCATTCCTCGTCCGTGCCCGGCTCGACGAAGAATTCCATTTCCATCTGCTCGAACTCACGGGTGCGGAAGATGAAGTTGCCGGGCGTGATCTCGTTACGGAAGGACTTGCCGATCTGGCCGATGCCGAACGGTGGCTTCTTCCGGGAGGTGGTCAGCACGTTACTGAAGTTCACAAAGATGCCCTGGGCGGTTTCGGGGCGCAGGTAGTGGAGGCCCTCATCGCTGGCAACGGGACCAAGGAAGGTTTTGAGGAGTCCGGAGAACTCCTGCGGCTCGGTCCATTCGCCGCGGGTTCCGCAGTTCGCGCAGGCGATGTCCTTGAGGCCGTTCTCGGCGGGACGGCCCTTCTTTTCCTCGTATTCCTCTTCGAGGTGGTCCGCACGGTAGCGCTTGTGGCAGGAAAGGCACTCCACGAGCGGGTCCGAAAAGACCTCGACGTGTCCGGAGGCTTCCCAGACCTGGCGGGGCAGAATCACCGAGGAGTCCAGGCCCACGACGTCGTCACGGCCGCGCACCACTGACTGCCACCACTGGCGCTTGATGTTCTCCTTCAGCTCGGCACCAAGTGGCCCGTAGTCCCAGGCTGAACGGGAGCCTCCGTAGATCTCGCCGGCCTGAAAAACGAAACCCCTCCGCTTGGAAAGGGAAATGACCTGGTCGAGGACGGATTTTGCTGCCATGGGGAACTCCAATTTCTACAGGGCCGCTGGGTGCGGTCCGCGGGTTTCTGGCCCGGTAACCCCGGCTGGTTGCCGGGCGGGGGAAATGCGAAGGGAAAACAGTGCAGGAAAGCTGCGTGTCCTAGACTACCGGGCGCTACCTGCGGAAAGCTCCCCGCGGCCAGGGGAGCGTCGCGATGACGATGGCCACGAGGGTCAGCAACGTGCCAAGCACGGTGGGAACAGCAACGATGGAGCCCGGGGCCGGGACCAGCAGGTCAAGGCCGAGCGAGCCGAGGAGCTGGCCGGCGATCATGCCGAGGCCGGTCACCAGCACGCCGAGGCTGCGGACCAGCAGGGCTCCGAGTCCGATGAACACGCAGCCCATGGGCCCGCCAAGGTAGTACCACCATTCTCCGGGAAGCGGGTTTCCTGTGCCTGCCACGGCCACCTTGATAAGCCAGGCCACCCAGAGCACGCATGTTCCGGCCACGAAATTGACCAGGGTGGCGGCAATCGGGGTGCCGTAGTGCATCGTGGCCGTTCCGTTCATGGCTTGTTGGAAGCTCATGAGGAAGCCGGCCAAGACGGGAAGCAGCAGCGGCAGGATGAGCTGGGCGGGCTCGCCTCCCGCTCCGGGCGCACCGGTTCCCGGAGCACCGGTTCCCGGGGCGCCGCCGAAACGCGGCGAGACGGCCCAGGCGACGGCGGCAATGGTGAGGACGCAGCCGATGATGCGGATACCGGTCACGGCCTTCTTGCCGCCGGGACCGAGGCCGAGCCTGTCCACCAGCAGGCCGCTCACGGTCTGGCCCGTGACCGTGGACACCGTGAACAGGGCGACGCCCAGCAGCCCCACGGTAAAGGACTGCGCGAAGACAAAGAGGGCGCCGATGCCGCCGGCCAGGACGTAGTACGGCGGGAACTTCCGCTCCCGGACGGCAGGCACGATGCTGGCCAGCCCGGCCCGGCCGCGCGGCAGGACCAGGGAAACGAGGATCATCAGCACCAGTCCCGTGCTGAAGCTGACAACAGCTGCGGCGATCCCATCCCCTAGCCTGGCCCCGAGGGCGCCGTTGATTCGTCCCTGCAGGGGAATGGCGAGTCCGGCGGCCACGGCCATCGGAAGGCCCGCGGCAAGGGGCAGCCGCTGTGCGTGGGTCATTGGTTACCTAACGTCAGGCATGATTGCTTGTATGAGCACACCGGAAATAGAAGACATCCCCATCCGCGACGAGATGATCCGTCTCGGCCAGCTCCTGAAACTCGCCAATCTGGTGGAGGACGGCGTCGAGGCCACCGAACTGATCAAGAACGGGCTGGTCAAGGTCAACGGTGAAATCGATGACCGCCGCGGCCGGCAGCTGCACCACGGCGACACGGTCACGCTCAACAACCGCACCGTCCGGATCACCGCAGCCGGCAGCTGATTCCCCGGTCTTTAGAGGCGGGCTACTTGTTCAGCACCTCGTGGGTGAGGAACTCCGACACGTGCCCGATTTCCTGGGCGTTGATGCCATGCCACATTCCCGTGTACAGAACCTTGGTCAGCTTCACGTGGTTGCGAACCCAGCCCATCGTGTACTCGATCTTGTCTTCGGTGATGACCGGATCCTGCTGGTCGCGGCCCCAGAAGAACGGCACCGTGCCGTCGAGTTCCGCGTCCCGGAATTCGCCGTCGGCTCCGGCGTTGACAACAAATCCTGACAGCCCGACGACGGCGGCGTAGTCAGCGGGGCGCTTGCGCAGCAGCGTGGTGGCCATGGCCATCCCCATGGAGAAACCGAGGAGGGTGACAGAGGGGTGGTTGTCCTTGACGGTGTCGATCCAGTCCTGCAGGTAGCCCGCCGCAGCTTTGACGGCGTCGACAGAGTATTCGACGCTGCCGGTCAGCGGGAACCAGGCAAAGCCGGGGCCCATGGCGATGGGCGCCCGGACGGACGCCACCGCGAATTCTTCGGGGAGCATGTCCGCCAGGCTGAGGAGATCCTGCTCGTTTGCGCCGTAGCCATGCAGCAGGACCAGCAGGGGCTTGCCGGCCCTGGCCTCCTCCGGTTTGGACCACAGAACAACGGGGGCAGGGAAAGCGTCGGCTAAAGTCATGGCTCCATTCTTACAGTTACCGGAGGGCTGACTGGCTTCGTCGACATCTGCTGGCGGAGCGTGCCAGGTGCAGGCAGGATGTGTGCATGGACCCGGAGGCCGTCGTGCGGACCCGGCTGGTAAGCCAGCAGCTGCGTTCACCCGTGGCAGCGTCGGTGGAGGACGCGCTGCAAAACCTGCTGGCAGTGCAGTCGCAGGAGTATCCGTACGCGCGCTGGTCCCTGGCACAGCGTACCGCCGCTGCCACAGCAAACGACGTCGAGCAGGCATTCGCTGGGGGCCTCATCCTGCGGACGCACATCCTGCGGCCTACCTGGCACTTCGTGCACCAGGCCGATCTTCCCTGGCTCCGCGCGCTGTCCGCGCCGCGCCTGCACAGGGCCAACGCCATCACGTATAGCCGGACCGGGATTGATGCCGAGACGGCAGCCCGGACTACCGACGTGCTGGCTGCTGCGCTGGAAGGCGGACGGCAGCTGACGCGTGACCAGCTCGCGGGCGAGTTGGAGCGCGCGGGATTCAGCGTCAAGGGCCTGGTTCTGGCGTACCTGATCATGCATGCGGAGATTAACGGCGTGATCGTCAGCGGGGCACCGGTCCGCAGTGCTGCCGGCGCTGTCCGGCAGACGTACGCGGCCTTCGGGGAACGCGTGGGTCCGGTTTCGGCGGACCCACGGTCCAGGGAGGAGTCCCTTGCGGCCTTGGCGCGGCGGTACTTCCGAAGCCGCGGCCCGGCCACGGTCAGGGACTGCGCCGCCTGGTCGGGGATGACCATGACCGACGTCCGTCTCGGACTGGCACTTGCCCTGGAGGACGATTCGGCGGCCCTCGCGCGGGAGGACATTGACGATGTCACGTTCTACTTCAATCCGGAGTCCTCCCGCCCCTTCAGTCAGGACTCCTCCGCCAGCGGGGACGCAGGCTCAGCCGGACGCATTGATCTCATCCAGTGTTATGACGAGTACGTCATGGGGTATTCCGCCTCGCGCAACTACCTGGGCGGCAAGGCGCCAACCTTCCCCAGACACGGTGATCCTCTGCACGTGGTCCTGCTGGACGGCCGCATTGCGGGCGCCTGGCGGCATCGGTTGATCCGGCCGGGCTCTCCTGGCCAGCGGTGCGAACTGGATATCCGGATACGGCAGGACAGAACGCCGACCGGTGCGCTGGAGCAGGCCGCCAAAAGGTATGAAGCCTTCCTTGGCATGCCGACGTCGTATTTGGACTGAGGCGCCCAGCGCCTCTTCAGCTTCGGGGACTAAGCTGGATTGACACTCATGAGAGGCCCAGCAGCAATGAACAACCTGTTTTTCTGGATCATCATCCTGTCGCTCCTGATTCCGGTCGGGATGCGCATGTACCGGAGGTCTGTCCAGAGGCGGGACCAGGGCCAGAACTTTCCCGGGCAGTATCCCGGCGGGTTCCCTGGCTCCTTTTCCGGACCCCCGAAGAACCAGCCCCGGGACGGCTACACCCAGCAGGATTACATGAGCGGCGGTTTTGGCCTGCCCCGGAACCGCGGCCGGGACGAGCTTCCGCCGCTCGATCAGCCCTATCCCAACCCGCCCTATCAGCAGTTCCCCCAGCCTGGCCAGTACCCGCATCCCGGCCAGTACCCTCAGGCGGGCGGCGCACAGTACGGGCAGCCCGGCAACCTCCCCTATGAGGACAGCCCGGAGTACCGTGCCAACCCTCCACAGCCGCAGCAGCCACGCCCTTCGCAGCAGGAGACCGGACCGGCGGCTCCCCCGCCGCCATCAGCTCCACAGGGATACCGCGCGCGCAAACTGGCCGAGCTCGATCAGCAATACAGCAACGGGGAGATCTCCATGGAGGAGTACATGACCCGGCGAAACGAGATCATGAACGGTTAGGTGCAGTTCCGACACACCTGGTCCGTGTCGTCTCGGCGTGCGGGTCTTTCGGGTGCACGGAAACAGCCCGTGTCCCGCCGCTTAGGGCGGCGGGACACGGGCTGAAGGGGCTCCCGAAACCGGGCTCAGGAGTTAGTCGACCTGCGGGAACCCGAGGTCGATGACCGACGTCGACGGGTCCGGCCAGCGGGTGGTGACCACCTTGCCGCGGGTGTAGAAGCGGATGCTGTCGGGTCCGTACATGTGGGTGTCGCCGAAGAGGGAGCTCTTCCAGCCGCCGAACGAGAAAGTTCCGACCGGCACGGGGATGGGGACATTGACGCCCACCATGCCCGCCTCGACGTCGAACTCGAACTGCCGGGCGGCGCCGCCGTCCCGGGTGAAGATGGCGACGCCGTTGCCGAACTCGTTCTCGTTGACCAGCCGGACGGCGTCACTGTAAGTGTCCACGCGTACCACCGAAAGAACCGGGCCGAAGATCTCGTCGTCGTACACCTTCATGCCGGGCTTTACGTGGTCCACCAGGCTGACGCCGATGAAGAAGCCGTTCGAATCGAACTGATGCCCGCGGCCGTCGACGACCACGGTGGCCCCTTCATCCTCCGCGCCGGCCACATACGAGGCGACCTTTTCGCGATGCTCGGCGGTGATCAGCGGCCCCATCTGGGACGAGGGGTCGGTGCCGGGACCGATCTTGAGGTCCGCCATCCGGGTGGAAATCGCCTTCACCAAATCGTCGGCGATGTTGCCGACAGCAACCAGGACGCTGATCGCCATGCAGCGCTCCCCCGCAGAGCCATAGGCTGCAGAGACGGCCGCATCGGCTGCCATATCCAGGTCGGCGTCGGGCAGGACCACCATGTGGTTCTTTGCTCCGCCGAGGGCCTGGACGCGCTTGCCATGGTCGGCGGCACGCTTGTAGATCGACTGGGCGATGGGGGTTGAACCGACGAAGCTGATGGCCTTCACATCGGGATGTTCCAGCAGCACATCGACCGCCTCCTTGTCGCCCTGCACGACGTTCAGCACGCCGGCCGGCAGTCCGGCCTCGGCAAAGACCTCCGCGATGAAAACCGCCGAGGACGGGTCCTTTTCACTCGGCTTCAGCAGCACGGTGTTGCCGCAGGCCAGTGCGCTGCCGATCATCCACAGCGGCACCATGGCCGGGAAGTTGAAGGGCGTGATGCAGGCGACCACTCCGACGGGCTGCCGCACCGAGTGAACGTCGATGCCGCTGGAGACCTGCTCTGAATGCTCACCCTTGAGCATGTGGGACAGCCCCGTGGCGAACTCGATGTTTTCCAGGCCGCGCGAGATTTCCCCTTCGGCATCGGAGAGCACCTTGCCGTGCTCGCTTGTGAGGATCGCGGCGAGCTCGCTCTTGCGCTGGGTCAGGATTTCCCGGACCCGGAAGAACACATTGGTGCGCTTGGCCAGGCTCGTGGCCCGCCATGCGGGCAGCGCAGCCTTGGCGGCCGCGACCGCCTCCTCAACTCTGGTGCCCGAGGCGAGCACCACCTGCTTCTCCTGCTCCCCGGTGGCGGGGTTGAAGACGGGGCCGAACCGTTCCGCGTCGCTGACGCGTTTGCCGTTGATGAAATGGGGAATGGTTTCCATGGATGTCCCTTTCGTGGGGCAGACAGATATGGGGCATGAACGACGGCGTCATGCCGGGTATGCGGGCGGCCAGCGCCCGCAGGGGCTACTTGAGAACCACCGGCCTTAAGCGGCTGCCGGGGGCCAGCTAATTCGCTGAATCGAGCGAACCGTCAATGAGCTTGATGATCATGGAGCAGTCCTTGCCCGCTTCCCCGGCATCGATGAGCCGCTGGTACAGCTGCTGCACGTGCTTGCCGATCTCGAGGGGCGTGCCGGTGTCCTCGGCGGCGCTGATGGCCAGCCCGATATCCTTGTTCGCCAGCTCAGTGGTGAAAGTGGGCGCAAAGTCATTGTTCGAGGCCGCGGTGGGAACCACGCCCGGGACCGGATACCAGGTGCGCAGCGCCCAGCTGTCACCGGAGGAGACCGACGCGATGTCCCAGAAGACCTTCTTGTCGAGGCCGAGCCGGTCCGCGAGGACTGCACCCTCGGCCGTGGACGCCAGGTTGATCAGGAGCATCAGGTTGTTGCAGATTTTTGCTGCCTGGCCCGTGGTGGCACCGCCGGTGGGGATGACGTTGGCGGCCATCGGCTCGATGTAGCGGCTGGCGTCGGCCACGGCACCTGCTTCGCCGCCGACCATGAAGGTGAGGGTTCCGGCCTTGGCGCCGCTCATGCCGCCCGAGACCGGCGCATCGACGAAGCGGAAGCCGGCGGCAGCAGCGGCGTCGTGCAGTTCCCTGGCGGCGGCGATGTCGATGGTTGAGGAATCAACGAGGAGGGTCGAGGTGTCAGCGTGAGCGAGGACTCCATCCTCGCCCAGGTAGACGGCTTTGGCGTGCTCGCCCTTGGGAAGCATCGTGAACACGACGTCTGCGCCGTCGACAGCCTCGGCGATGCTCTGCACCGGCTTTACCCCGCCGGCTTCAGCCGCAGCGACAGCGGCCGGATTGAGGTCGAATCCCCGCACGTCGTGCCCGGCCTTGGCTAGATTGCCCGACATTGAGCCGCCCATGTTCCCCAAACCGATCCAACCAACTACTGCCATGGCGTAAGCTCCTTTGCTTTGTGTCCGGCCGAGGGCGGCCGGAAGGTCTGTGTCCAGCCTCACACCCTGCTACAGTGCAATCAAGGGGAAAAATTACAGAGGCTATGTGCACTGATGCACATGAGAGAAAGGCACCGCGTGGGGCGGCTTCCCAGTCCGGACGACCTGCTGATTTTGCTGACCGTGGCCCGGCTCGGGCGCTTCAACGCCGTGGCCGAGACGCTGGGCACAACGCACACCACCATCTCCCGCCGAATCCTTGCCCTCGACAAGCAGCTGGGCGGGCGCACGCTGGAGCGCAGCCCGCACGGGTGGGAGCTCACCGAGCTGGGGGCGTCAGCCGTTGCCGCGGCCGAAGCTATTGAGGAAACCCTGGGCTCACTGGCCGGCGCCATTGGCCAGGACCAGGACGCCCTCTCAGGGATGGTGCGGATCAGTACCTCGGACGGCTTCGGTGCCGAATTTGTGACGCCCGCGCTGGTCCGCCTTCAGCAGCGGCACCCTCTGCTGAATGTGGAGATGCTCAGCGCCACCCGCAAGGTCAGCCAGAACAGGTCTGGAGTGGATCTTGAAGTGGTCGTGGGCCGGAACGAGGTCAGCAACGCGCAGCCGATCTTCCTGACGAACTATTTCCTGCGGCTCTACGCCAGCGCCGGCTACGCCGCCGAGCGCGGGCTTCCGGAAACGCTCGACGGCGTGGGGCAGCACGGCTTCGTCTCTTACGTCGAGTCGGCGCTCCAGGTGGCCGAGCTTGGCCACCGCTCCTCACAGCTGCCCATGCCGAAGTCCAGCTTCCAAGCCACAAGCGTCTTTGCCCAGATTGAGGCGGTGCGCCGCGGCGCGGGCATTGGACTGCTCCCGAACTTCATGGTGGCCGGAAACGCCGACTTCGTTCCGGTGCTCCCGGACGACTTCCAGCGCCAGGTGCCCATCTGGGCGGTGGCACGCCCTGAAGCACTGCGGTCCGGCCGGGTGCAGGCCGTGATCGCAGCGCTTAAGGAAGAGGTGAACGGCCGCCAAAATCTTTTGGCGGCCTGAGCCCCAGCCCTCAGGCCTGGAAGAGCCGCCGCACCACATGCCCGGCGGCCAGCGCGTCCAGGCCCTCATTGATTTCGGCCAGCGGCTTGGTATCGCTATGCAGCAGCTCAACCGGCAGCCGGCCCTCGCGCCAGTACTCCAGGTACAGCGGGATGTCCCGGTCGGGCACCGCGTCACCCATGTACGAGCCGAGCAGGCGCTTGCCGGCGCCGGCAAACTGCAGGGCGGGCACGGTGAGTTCTGCCGAGGGATGCGGCAGCCCGACTGAGACCACTGCGCCACCGCGCGTCACGTGCTCGAGACAGGATGCCATCACCCGGGCGGAACCCACTGCTTCGATGGCCGTGTCCACCCCGTCGCCGGTGGCCTCAGCAATCAGCCTGGCGGCATCGTCTGGACTGCCGACGGCGGTTGCCCCGCATTTCAGGGCGAGCTCGTGCTTGCTTGTGTTCGGATCGATGGCGATCACGGCGGACGCGCCTGCGAGCGCCGCCGCCATGACAGCCGAAAGCCCGACGGCACCCAGCCCGAAAACGGCCACCGACTGGCCGCTCTGGACGGCGGCAGTGTTCAGGACAGCACCCATCCCGGTGAGCACAGCGCACCCGAACATCGCCGCAACGGTGTCGGGCACGTCGTCGCCGATAACCACTGCCGACTCACGGGCCACCACGGCATAGTCCGCGAAGGCGGACACCCCCAGGTGATGGTTGATCCGCTCCCCCGCAGGTGTGCGCAGCAGCGCCTCCCCGTGCAGAAGGTCACCCGAGCCGTTGACTTCCGCCGCCCGGTGGCACAGCGCCGGGCGCCCGGCTTTGCATGCACGGCACGCGCCGCAGCTCGGAACGAACACCAGGACGACGTGGTCGCCGACAGAGACATCTTCAACACCCTCCCCGACCGCCTCGATCCGTCCTACGGCTTCATGCCCCAGGGCCATGGGCAGCGGCCTGACGCGGGAACCGTCCACCACCGAGAGGTCCGAGTGGCACAGGCTTGAGTAGGCAATGGCGATGCCGAGCTCGCCGGCGCGGGGTTCCGGCCGGTCCAGCTCCTCGACCTGGAGCGGATGTGCTTCGGCGTAGCTGGTTCCAGAGGAGACGGTGGAGTAAAGGACAGCTGCTTTCATGGGAAATCCTGACTTCGTCTGAGGTGCTGACGCCCAACTGCCCGGGCCTGCGTAGTCGCGGTCCGGGCAGCTGGTCTGCTGTTTTGTCGCATGAGGTGCTGGCGCTTGGGGTGTTGCGCCTACTCCTGGTACCTACTTCTTGGCGGCTACTTCTT
>JAPSIT010000028.1:0-3812 GCA_031178585.1 Arthrobacter sp. | reverse complement strand
GCTACTTCTTGGCTGCCGCCAGGAGGTCGGCCGTCCCCTTGGCGTCTGCAGCGTCCACATCGTGGAGGGAGATGCCGCGGGTTTCCTTGAGGAAGAACACCGAGACAGCGGTCACGATGCAGGCTCCGAGCAGGTACAGCGCCACCGGCGTGGAGGAATTGAAGTTGCTCAGGAGTGCAGTAGCGATGATCGGTGCCAGCGAACCGGCGACAATGGAGGTCACCTGGTAGCCCAGGGAAACGCCCGAGTAGCGCATCCGGGTGGGGAACATCTCGGCCATGATGGACGGCTGCCCTGCATACATGAGCGCGTGGAACAGCAGGCCGATGGTGATGGCGGCCAGGATAACAATGTCGTTGGCCGTGTCCATCATCGGGAAGGCGAAGAAGCCCCAGGTTCCGCCGAGGATGGCGCCCACCATGTAGACCGGCCGGCGGCCGAAGCTGTCGGACATCTTGCCCACCAGCGGGACAGCGCAGAAGTGGATGAAGTGCGCAACCAGCAGCAGGAGGAGGATCCGGGACGTGTCGGTCTGGACGACCACCTTGAGGTAGGTGATGGAGAACGTCACGACGAGGTAGTACAGGATGTTCTCGGCAAAGCGCAGGCCCATGGCGGTAAAGACACCGCGCGGGTAGCGGCGGAAGACTTCGCCGACGCCGTAGCCCTTCTTCTCGACGGTGACTTCCTTGCGGGCCTCGATGAAGATCGGGGCGTCCTGGACCTTGGTGCGGATGTAGTAGCCGACGATCACGATCACTGCGGACAGCCAGAAGGCGACGCGCCAGCCCCAGCCGAGGAAGGCTTCCTCGGACAGCGTGGACGACAGGGTGAACAGCACGCCGGTTGCCAGGAGGTTGCCCATGGGAACGGCGGACTGCGGCCAGCTGGACCAGAATCCGCGGGACTTGTTGGGGCTGTGCTCGGCAACGAGCAGCACGGCGCCGCCCCATTCACCACCGACGGCGAAGCCCTGGACGAAGCGCAGGAAGACCAGCATCGCCGGAGCCCAGTAGCCGATCTGGGCGAAGGTGGGCAGGCAGCCCATGAGGAAGGTGGAGACGCCCACCAGCACGATGCTCAGCTGCAGCAGCTGCTTGCGGCCGAACTTGTCCCCGAAGTGGCCGAAGACGATGCCGCCGATGGGGCGGGCCACGAACCCGACCGCGTAGGTCACGAACGCGGCGATGATGCCGTCCAGTTCCGTCCCTGAATTGGGGAAGAACATCTTGCCGAAGACCAGGGTGGCTGCGGAGGCATAGAGGAAGAACTCATACCACTCAACCACCGTCCCGGCCATGGAAGCCGTGACGACTTTTCTCAGGCCCGAGGCCTTAACGTCGGTTTCCTCTACGCGCCTTGCGGCGGAGTTTTCCGTACTCATGTGTGTACTCCTTCGGCGTCTTCGTCGACACCACTGGGACCAGTCTTTGACGAACGCGTGTGAGGTACACCACGAATCGTCGGTTCACATGAGTATGGTCTGCAATTGCCTGCAAGCTCAACGACAAAAAGTGCAGAACGCATCTGCATAATTGCACAAGGAGCCCTTTGGCTACCGGTCAGTAGTGGCGGGCAGGCCGGCTGTGACTACCGACAGCACCTGCAGTTAGTGCAACAGATGCGCGCGCAGCTGCTCGTTGAGCTGCCCGATCTCCGTCAGGAAGCCGTCGTGGCCGATAGGAGCTTCAATGACGTGCACGTCCACGTCCCCGGGCAGGGCCTCGGCGAGCGCGCGGGACTGTGACGGGAAGTAGAGCCGGTCCGAATCGACGGCGGCGACAAAGAAGTCGGCAGTGGTCCGGGCGAGCGCTTCCTGCAGTGTTCCCCGCCCGCGGCAGATGTCGTGGCTCATGAGGGCTTCGGTGAGGGCGATGTAGCTGTTGGCGTCGAACCGCCGGACCAGCTTGTGCCCCTGGTGATCCAGGTAGCTTTCCACCTGGTACCGGCCGCGGGCTCCCAGGGCATCGGCCTCGAACGGGGATTCGCTGCCCTGGGCGTTCCGGCCAAAGCGGAAGTCCAGCTCGTGCGCGGAACGGTACGTGATGTGGGCGATCCGTCGGGCGAGCGCCAGGCCTGCCTCCGGCAGCGGCCCCCCGTAGTAGTCGCCGCCGTTGAAGTTGGGATCCTGCCGGATGGCGAGGGTCTGCGCCTGGGCAAAGGCGATCTGTTCTGCAGTGCTGCTCGCACCCACGGAGATCACGCCGCAGCGGCGCACCCGGTCCGGGTAGCTGACAGCCCACTCGAGCGCTCGGGCGCCCCCCATGGAACCGCCCAGAACCGCGAACCAGCTGCTGATGCCGAGCTGGTCCGCAAGGCGCGCTTCGGCAACCGTGGAGTCCCGGAGGGTCACCAGCGGGAAGCGGGATCCCCACGGCTTGCCGTCGGGAGCTTCCGACGACGGCCCGGTAGACCCGTAACAACCACCCAGGATGTTGATGGAGACCACAAAGAATTTATTGGTGTCCGCCGGTGCGCCCGGGCCGGCCAGCTGCTCCCACCAGCCCTCTTCGCTGCCATCCTGGCCGCCGCGGGTCACATGGGTGTCCCCGGTAAGGGCATGTTCCACCAGGATGGCGTTGGACCCGTCTGCGTTGAGGGTCCCCCAGGTCTCATAGGCAAGGGTGACGTCGGGGAGGAATCCGCCGGCCTCGAGCTGGAGGCCGCCGATGCTGGCATACCGGAGCGTGCCATCCAGCAGCGTGCTGGTTGGAGCCGTACTGACAGCATTGCCGGAAGCGTCCGTGCGGGTCGCGGAGATCGTCATTGGGATACCTCTTCTACGCGCTTGCCTGCCGCCAGTTGACCGCAGGCCAGGTCTTCACCCGGGGCACCCCACCGCGGAAGGAGGGTTGCCGGCCAGCAAGCCGGGGCTGTTGCTGGCACTCATGACCTTGAACCAGCTTACGAAACGGTCCACCGGCTTCGCGAAGATTATGACGCCTATGTGACTCCCCGACCTGCAGGCTGACGGGCCGGCGCAGCGCGGAAAGATCAGGGGAATCCGGCGTTTTTACAGGCTCGCAGGGTGGTTAGGGCACCCTTAGCTGAGAGCCGCGTCACAAGATGCCAAGATGAGGGCATGCGCATGGATCACGTCTCTTACGCCTGTGAACACGATGGCCTGGCGGCCACCACTGAACGTATCGCGTCCGCCCTCGGCGTTGAAGCCGTAAAGGGTGGAGTACACCCCCGTTTCGGAACCCGGAACATGATTATCCCGCTCGCCGGGCACAAATATCTTGAGGTCGTGGAGGTCCTGGACCACCCGGCGTCGGACAAGGCACCTTTCGGACAGGCTGTGCGGGCTCGCTCAGCTGCCGGAGGCGGCTGGATGGGATGGTGCGTCGAAGTAGACGACCTCGCCCCGTTCGAGGAGCGTCTCGGACGCGCCGCCGTCAACGGCAACCGCAAGTTCCCGGACGGACGCGAACTCATCTGGAAGCAGATCGGGATCCTGGGCCTCATCGCTGACCCGCAGGTGCCGTACATGCTGAAGTGGGAGGGCGACCCCTCGCTTCACCCGTCCAACGCCTATGACAGCAACGTCAAGATGTCCAGCCTCACCATCGCCGGCTCGGCCGAACGGGTTACCGAATGGCTCGGCGAGCCCGTGGAACGTCCTCTCGAGGACGTCGCGGTGAACTGGGTCGCTCCGCACGGAACCCCTGGCATCCTGTCGGTTACGTTTGAAACCGCAGCGGGCGCCGTCACCATCTGATACGCCTGGCAGCTTGCTGCCACCACACTTCGGCCGCCATCAGCGGGTGCCAACGACGTCACCCGCCGATGGCGGCCGAATTATTTAACTA
>JAPSIT010000087.1 GCA_031178585.1 Arthrobacter sp. | reverse complement strand
GCGGCGCGGTGACCAGGTCCGCGCCCGCCTTGGCGAGCTGGTCGTGGAAGTACCCGGGTGCGAGGAGGTAGGACGCAATGACAACGCGGCCGCCCATGTCCACCCCGCCCGCGGACTCCCCTGCCCCTGCACCGCCGGCGGCTTCCTCGCGGAGCATGGCAACGGCCTCTGGCACCGAGGGCTTAGCGGAGGCACCGTATGCCGGAGCGATCCGGTTGGAACGCAGGGCCCGCAGCTGCTCTGTCAGCTCCTCGACACTGACCGCGGCGTTGGGGTTGGAGGAGCCCGCCGCGGCGAGGACGATCGAGTCGTTGTCGGTGACGCCTGCTTCGCGCAGCCGCTGGTCGAGCAGCGCAGCCAGCCGGGGGTCCGGGCCCAGCGGCGCCGCGGCTACGGTCCCGGGGCGGCTCTTCACGGCCCGCGCGATGTCCACCCTGACGTGGTACCCCACGCTGAGCAGGAGCGGCACCACCACAGCGGAAGTGCCGGCCGATCCGCCGTCGGGATCGCCCGGAAGGCCCGCCATAACATCCACCAGATCGGGCTGCTGGACGTCCACATACGCTTCCCGAACATCGAGCCCGGGGCGGAGCGCCGCGATGGCGTCGCGGAGGGCGTTAACCTCGGCAGCTCCCTGGGCGTTCGAGGTCCCGTGGGCACAAGCGATCATGATCGGGCTATTCATAGGGGCTAGCGTAACGTTGGAGCCGCACTGTCCGCCCCTTCGCATGAGCCGGGACGCTCCATGACATTCCCCTTTGACATCGCCCTGGTGTGGCTGGACCTGGCCGGCGTCTTTTTCTTCGCGGTCTCAGGATCGTTGCTGGCCGCGCGGAAGCAGTTCGACATCATCGGCTCCCTCCTCCTGGCGTCCCTCGTTTCCCTCGGCGGCGGCGTGATCCGTGACATCATCCTCAACACCGGCCCGCCGGCGGCCTTCACCAACCCCGCCTACCTTGTCCCTCCCCTGCTGGCCACGGCACTGGTGTACTTCCTGTTCTCCAGCGCCCAGCGCTTCACCTCGCTACTCACGCTGTTCGACGCCGGCGGCCTGGCGCTGTTCTGCATCACCGGCACGCTCAAGGCGCTGGTGCTGGGGATGAACCCGGTCGCGGCTGTCGTGCTCGGGGTCACCACCGCGGTGGGCGGAGGACTGCTCCGCGACATCACCGCGAATGAGGTGCCGCAGCTTTTCAACGCCCGGGACCTCTACGCGCTGCCGGCCTTCACCGGCTCTGCACTCACTGCGATCCTGTGGGTTTCGGGTGCCTTCAATGCCCTCTCCGCGTTTGCCGTGGCGGCCGTGGTTTTCGCGTTCCGCGTAGTGGCATGGCGCCGTTCCTGGCGGATTCCGCTGGCCGTCCGGGGGTGGCACCGGCTGGGCCCGGACGCCGGGATTTCGAGGGGCCGGGATTAGCTAGGATAAGAGCCATGACTGACATGTTCCTCGAGAAGTTCCGCGCGCTTGTTCCGAAGTATCTCGAAGACGAATGGCAGGAAGAGGACGGGCTGCCCGCTGACCAGCTCGATTCCGCCCTCGCTGAGCACCAGTTCAGCATTCCCCTGGTGCTGCGCGAGTTCTACCTGGCCCTCGGCGGCTGCGAGGACCTCATGGAGGCCTACCACTACTTCTGGGACCCCGAGGAACTCGAAGTGGACGACGAAGGCTTCCTTATGTTCCTCGAGGACGAGGAAGAAAACTTCACCTGGGGCTTCCGCATTGGAGACCTCAGCGTCCCGGATCCCATCGTGTATCGCCGCAACAACGTCCGCGGGCAGTGGAAGAGCGAAGAAGGAACCTTCTCGGAGTTCGTCTTCGACATGTTCGAGTGGGCCTTCGAGGACGAGGACGACTAGGCGTTTAGGTCACTCCGCCTTACTTCTGATGCCTTGCTTGCGGTGGCGTGTCCGGCTCTCCCGCGCAACCGGGGCACATCGACACGGACACGCCGTCGATATGGCTGATTCTGTGCTCCCGGCGCCTCATTCTGCCCCAGTCAGGCGTGCGGTCAGCGGCGTCGGGCTTCAGGCCTGCAAAGGTGGCGTCACCCGGCGCCCCGCGCCCATCGCCAGGCGTACGACGGCGGCACTCATCTCCCGCTGAATACTCCCCTGCGCCGCAACTCGAGTACTGCCAGCACTTCTGCCACCATGCGCTCGGGGTGATAGACGACGTCGTTGTAGCCATACCGCAGCACCAGGTGACCGCCCACCACGGATGCGTTGTTGCGGTTACGGTCCTTCTTGACCTGCCTTGCCTCCAAATGGGACCCGCCGTCGATCTCGACAATCAGGCCGTCCTCCACCAGGAAGTCCACCTCCCCCACACCGGCGATCTCCACGTGCCGTCGGACGTGCAGCCTGGCCCGGACGAAGTGATAGTTGGCGAGGACCTCCAGCAGGGAATCGGCCCGGGGAATCACTTGGTCCAGCACAGCGCGTGATACCGCGTTGCGGTTGCCGGGGAGCTTGCGCCGCAGGAAGTCCAGCGAGATGTCCCCGCGGCCCGCGGCAGACTGCACCATGACAAGTGACTCAACAGTGGGCAGACACCGAAGCGCGTGAATGAGGACATCCGCCAGACCCGCCACTGGGAGCCACGGATGTTGGGGATGGAAGCACCTGCCGTGCACGACTGTCCCATGCGGTGCGGCCCGGTGGCCAGGGCTCAGATGCAGGGTCCGTGGCTCATGGAGCGTCCAAAGTTGATACGTGGGTGCCGCCGAGAGACAGGTCAGCAGCGCGCTGTGGCACAGCGCCGCTCCGAACATTCCGGCTTCGGTAGGCAGGCTGTAAACACCACGGCGCAATCTAACAATCCGCCCTGCAGACAGCGCCTTCTCCACCTGAACCCTGGAGAAGCCGGCGCCGCGGAGGGTTGCCGCTGTTGCCACACTGCCGCGGGCACGAAGGAAGCTCACAATTTCCATGGTTCAAAGATGCGGGTGGCGTGGGGCGCCTGGTCAGACCCGGCCTTTGCCATGTGGACAACGCCTAAGTGGGGCAGATCGACACGGATTGGCCGTCTTTTCGGGCGGGAATAGGCTATCTGGCCCTCAAAGTGCCCCAGTGAAGCGAAGGCGGCGGCAGAAGCTGGCTGGAGTTGCCACCGGACGAGAGAGGGAGCCCGGAGCCGTGACACACCATTCAACAAGAGATTTGAATAATGTGACAAACCTGTCATAGACTTATTCACGGATCCACTAAATGCCTCCGGTGGATTTGATGCGAACGGAGAAACGGCCCCGGTTCCTGGCAGTGTGGCGCTGCAGGGAGCCGGGGCCGTTCCGTTTAAGCCTGGAAACGCGAAGCTAGCTCGCGCGGTCCACCACGGCCCGGGCGAAGCTGGACAGCGAGTCCTTGACCACTCCTTCGGGCAGCGGGGCGAGGGCGGCGATCGCCTCGTCGGCCCAGGCGCGGGCAACAACCCAGGACGCGGGGGTGACCGGGTGCTCGCGCAACCCGGCAACCGCTTCGGCAAGTGCCTCGTCGGAGGAGAGGTCGCCGTCGATCAGGGTGAGAAGCTCGACGGCGGACTGGTCGCCTTGCGCTGCGGCGTTGCGCAGGAGCAGGACCGGCAGCGTGGGGACGCCTTCGCGCAGGTCGGTGCCCGGGGACTTGCCGGATTTGACCTTGACCCCGGTGACATCGATGACGTCGTCGGCCAGCTGGAAGGCCACGCCGACCTTTTCGCCATACTCCACCAAAACGTCCTCGTAAGACTCGTCAGCACCGGAGAAGATGGCACCGAACTGCCCGGATGCCGCAACCAGGGAGCCCGTCTTGTCGGCGATGACCGAGAGGTAGTGCTCCACCGGGTCCTCGTCCGGGCGCGGGCCTACGGTTTCGTGGAGCTGGCCCAGGCACAGCCGCTCGAAGGTGCGTGCCTGGATGCCGAGAGCGCGGCCTCCCAGCTCGGACACGAGGATTGATGCACGGGCGAAGATCAGGTCGCCGGTGAGGACCGCCACCGAGTTGCCCCAGACCTCGTGCGCGGTGGGGGCGCCGCGGCGGAACGGAGCGGAGTCCATGACGTCGTCGTGGTACAGCGTGGCAAGGTGCGTCAGCTCCACCACGACGGCAGCCTGCACCACGGCGGGCAGCGAGGCGTCGCCAAGGTGGGCGCAGAGCAGGGTCAGCAGGGGGCGGATGCGCTTGCCGCCGGCCTCCACCAGGTGCCGCGACGTTGCGTCAGCCAGGGGGTCGGAGTTGGCGATGGCTTCGCGGAGTTTCTTCTCCACGCGGGCCAGGTTGGTGGTGATCGCAGGCCCGAGTTCCGGGTCTCCCGCAATGGCCGCGAAGCCCGCCGGCAGCTGCAGTCCGGTGGCGATGGCGGTGGTGTTGAGGCTGGGTTCAGAGTCCGGCAGGCCGTGCCCGGCGTGCGTCCAGCTGTGGTTCGCGGAGTTGGTCACGGGTTAACCCTAACTTTTTGTTGCGGAAACCGCTGATTTGAGGCCGGACGGGGCGGAAGAGGAGGTATTGGACGTCGCCGGCACCAGCAGTTCCAGGACGCGGATCACCCGGTCCTCGAAGCCCTTGGCCGACGGATCGGTGAGGTTGGCCAGCAGCCGGACCACAAAGCGCATCAGCACCGGAATGGGCATCCCGGTCCGTAGCGCGAGCTTCATGACCGCGGGCTTTCCGATGAGCGCGGCAAAGGCCCGGCCGAGCGTGAAGTGCGATCCCCACTGTTCGCGCACGTAGTCCGCGTACCCGGCGAGGCGGGCGTCGGCGTCGGACGCGTTCCATCCGCCGGAAGCGGAACGCGCCTCAGCGTCAATGATGAACTCGGCCGCGAAACGGGCGGACTCCATGGCATAGGAGATGCCCTCGCCGTTAAACGGGGACACCATGCCGCCGGCGTCGCCGAGGAGCAGAAGGCCGGGCGAGTAGTGCGGGGTGCGGTTGAAGCCCATGGGCAGCGCTGCGCCGCGGACCTCCCCCACCTGGTTCTCAGGTGTGAAGCCCCATTCCGGGGGCATGCCGGCGGTCCACTCGCGCAGGACCTGCTTGTAGTCGAGCTTGCCGAATTCCTTCGAGGAGTTCAGGATCCCCAGTCCGACGTTGGACGTGCCATCACCGACGCCGAACACCCAGCCGTAGCCGGGCAGCAACTTGCCGTCGCGGCCGGGGAGCTCCAGCCAGCCTTCCATCCAGTCGTCATCGTGGCGCGGCGAGGTGAAGTAGGTGCGCACCGCAACGCCAAGAGGGCGGTCATCGCGCTTCTGCATTCCGAGGGACACTGCGGTCCGTGTGGAGTTGCCGTCCGCTGCGAGCAC
>JAPSIT010000086.1 GCA_031178585.1 Arthrobacter sp. | reverse complement strand
AATCAATATTCGCTTCGCATTTCTTCGCTGCGATGTTTCCAGCTTATTTCATTCATTTTCACTTTGCAAATCCGGGTTGTTTTCCCGTTATTCACCTGGTGAAGCCGAATCCGCCCATAACAATGAGAAGCTTTTCTTCATTTCATGTTTACCACATGAAGAATTGCTTCTCAGTTGAAGGGGGTTGTCCGCCGCTCAGCGGCGGCGACTCAGAAAACGATACACGCTCCCCCGGAGCCGTGCAAATCGGCCCGGGGAAGCGTGCAACGGGTAGTAACTGGGGTGCTAAACGCCCGATACCTGGACGGTTGCAAGGTTCTTTTTGCCCCGGCGGAGCAGCAGGTATTTTCCGTGCAGCAGCTGTGATGCAGGGATCACAGCATCCGGATCGGACACTTTTGCATTGTTCACGTAGGCGCCGCCTTCGCCTACAACCCGGCGTGCTGCGGACTTGCTCTCGGACAGGCCCGAGGCCACGAGCAGGTCGATGATGCCCAAGCCGGCTCCGTCCACCGAAGCTGACGGCAGCTCCGAGGTGGCGGCGGCGAGGGTTTGCTCGTCAAGCAGGGAGAGGTCGCCGTTACCGAAGACCGCAGCGGATGCCGCGATGACCTTCTCGGTTGCATCGACACCGTGAACCAGTGAGGTCACTTCGTGAGCCAGCTTCCGCTGCCCCTCGCGTGCGAACGGACGTTCAGCAATCGATTCGGCCAGCGCCTCGATCTCAGAACGGCCCAGGAAGGTGAAGACCTTCAGCCGGGGGACGACGTCCGCGTCCGCCGTGTTGAGCCAGAACTGGTAGAAGGCGTACGGGCTGCACATGCCCGGATCCAGCCAGATGGCGTTACCTTCACTCTTGCCGAACTTAGAGCCGTCTGCGTTGGTGATGAGCGGGGTCCCCAGGGCGTGGACGGTCTTGCCCTCCACCTTGCGGATGAGTTCGGTGCCGCTGGTCAGATTGCCCCACTGGTCGGAACCGCCGGTCTGCAGCACGCAGCCGTAGTCGCGGTACAGCTCCAGGTAGTCCATGCCCTGCAGGATCTGGTAGCTGAACTCGGTGTAGCTGATGCCCTCCTCCGAGTTGAGGCGGGACGCCACGGCATCCTTGCGCATCATCGTACCGACGCGGAAGTGCTTGCCCACCTCACGCAGGAAGTCTATGGCCGAAAGCGGCGCGGTCCAGTCGAGGTTGTTCACCATGCGGGCGGCATTGGCACCCTCGAAACTGAGGAACCTGCGGACCTGCGCCTGCAGGTAGCCGACCCACTCGGTGACAGTGTCCTTCGTGTTCAGGGTGCGTTCCGCCGTCGGCCGCGGGTCACCGATCAGCCCGGTGGAACCGCCGACGAGGCCCAACGGCTTGTGCCCGGCCAACTGCAGGCGCCTCATGAGGAGGAGCTGGACCAGGTTGCCCAGGTGCAGGCTGGGAGCCGTCGGGTCGAATCCGCAATAGTATGTGACCGGATCTCCGGCGAGCAGTTTCTCCAGTTCCACCTCGTCGGTGGAAACGTGGACAAGGCCGCGCCATTTGAGCTCCTGCCAGATGTTGGCGAAGCTGGGGTCGTTCTGCTGGGATTCGAGGTCGTTTACGTGTGACACGCTTTCTAAGGTAGCAGGATCGGCGGTCCGGAGCGCTCTGTGCCAGACGCCCCGGACCGGGCCCCGCGGGCTGAGCCCGCGGGCCGCTCAGCGCTCGATGCCTGCGGGGACTTCCGCTGCTGCGATAAGGCGCAGCCGCTGCGTGGGCCTGGTCATGGCGACGTAGAGGTCTCCCACCCGGCCGTGCTCATGGTTGAGCATGGCGGACGGCTCAAGGACAACCACAGCGTCGAACTCCAGCCCCTTGGCTTCCCTGGGACTGATCACCACGACATCCTGTTCATAGCTGCCGGCACCGGTGCCGATACGGCGCCCGTAAACGGCGCGCAGGGCAGACGTGGCCTCAGGCAGGAGCCGGCCGTCAGCAATCACAGCGAGCAGGCCACCGTCGATCGCCTCCAGCTCCCCCGGAAGCACCTCAACCAGGCGGTTCACAATTTCGCCGGGCGCGACCCTGTCGATGATGGGCGCCCAGCTGCCCTCGCGGACCGCCTTAGGCGCGGACACCACGAGGCCGGCAGCGTTGGCCATCCTCGCAGCGGCTTCAGCGATCTGAGACGGCGTCCGGTAGTTGACGGTGAGTTCCTCGAGCTGCCATCGCTTGCCGAACAGCGGTGCCAGGGCACCCTGCCACGACTTGGCTCCAGCGACCGAACTCGTCTGCGCAATGTCCCCCACGATGGTGAAGGACTTCAGGGGGCAGCGCCGGACAAGGAGGCGCCACTGCATGGGCGAGAGTTCCTGCGCCTCATCCACCACGATGTGCCCGAACGCCCAGGTGCGGTCGCTGGTGGCTCGCTCGGCGGCGGTCAATCGTGCCTCGCGCTCCTGGTTCTGCTCCACGAGCTCCTCGGCGGACATGAGGGCATCGACGCCGGCCGCCTCCATGTTGACGAGCGTCTGGCGGGCGTTGGCGAGGTCGCGGGCGCGGTCGTGCTCCTGCTGGGCGAGCCCCCGGCCCGCTGCGGGGTCGAGCTCGCCGAGCAGTTCGGCTGCCTCGTCGAGGAGGGGCACATCGGCCTCGGTCCAGGGTGCGTCGGGGGCGCGGAGCAGGAGTTCGCGCTCCCGGGACGTCAGGTGCGGCGTGCAGGCCTCCAGGATGGCGGGCTTGCTCAGCAGTTCACCGACGAGCTTTTCCGGCGTCATCGGCATCCAGCAGAGGTTGAGCGCGATGCGGACGTCCCGGGCAGAGCGGACGTCCTCGGCCAGGTACGACCGGTCGGCGTTGTTACCGATGTTGCCGGCTTCAACCATGTCCGTCAGCTGCTCGGTCAGCTCGCGAAGAAGGATCTTCACGAATGTCAGCCGGGCCTCGTTGTGCGGTTTGCCGGTGGACCGTGCCCGGTCGCGGGCACGGCGGACCTGCCGCGGCGTGAGGGTCAGCTTGCGGCCGTCCACTTCGAGGATGCGGTTTTCCGCGGGGAGACGCTGCCTGTTGGCGACGGCGTTGGCGATGACGTCCGCCATGTCCAGCCGCCCCTTGATGGCCGCCACCTCCGCTTCCTGCTCGGGCACGGCGTTGATGCCGGGCATCAGCCGGCCAACGCTCGCCATGACCACGCCGGTTTCACCGAGCGACGGCAGGACGCGCTCGATGTACTTCATGAAGGACGACGACGGTCCCACGAGCAGCACGCCGGCGGTCTTGAGCCTGTCCCGGTGCGTATACAGAAGGTACGCGGCACGGTGCAGCGCCACGGCGGTCTTGCCGGTTCCCGGGCCGCCCTGAACCACGAGGGCGCCGGAGATGGAGGAGCGGATAATGCGGTCCTGCTCCGACTGGATGGTACCGACGATGTCGGACATCCGGCCCGTCCGTTTGGAATTCAGGGCCGCGAGCAGGGCGCCCTCCCCCTGCAGCGAGTCGCTGTCTGCGAGCATGTCAGGGTCAAGTACGTCGTCTTCAATGGCCTTGACCTCGCGGCCCTGCAGGATCAGGTGCCTGCGCCTGCGCACGCCCTGGCGGTCAAATGCCGTGGCCTGGTAGAAGTGCCCTGCCTCCGGAGCGCGCCAGTCCACCATGAGCCGCTGCAGGTCATCAGTGGTCAGGCCAATGCGGCCGATGTACTGCGCTTCGCCGGAGTCCAGGTCCAGCCGGCCGAACACCAGGCGGTCATCGACGGCGTCCAGCTGTGCCAGGCGGTCCTCGTACAGTGCGGCGAAGGCGTCGCGTTCGGAGACGTTCTGCATGGTGCCAACTGCTCCAGCGCGGCGCACCTGCGCCAACTGGGCGCGCTTTTCCGCGCGCAGCTCATCAAGCCGTGCATACAGGCCGGCAACATAGTCCCGTTCGTGGGCCAATTCGGCGTCGAGCATTAACGTTCCCCTATCGCAAAAGACAGACCGTCCATTCTACAACCATTTTTACGATCGCGCCCTTAGCTTCCCGGTATTTACGGGGCTGACAGCGCGCCATTCCCCCGGCTGCAGCAGCGGGCCGGGGAGTATGACGGTTTGCAGGGGTCAGGTCCGGGCGGCGCGCACCTTCGCGGCCTTGTACCGGGAGACTGTCGGGTCGCCTGTGAGCCAGAAGCGCCACGGGTAGTCGTGGGATCCCCCGTCCCCGGCGACACCTACGCGCGGTCCGGAGCTAACGTCCCCGGCCCGGACAGTAGCCAGCTCCAGGCCGAAGGGGTGGACCAGCGCATCCCGGCCGCTGTCGGCCGTGGTCAGTCCCAGTGCCGTGGCCAGGCGGGCGGGTCCGCTGGCAAGATCCTTGGGCGATCTCGACGTCGGCCGCCTCGCCGCTGCCAACGGCAGCCCGTCCACCACTTCCCCGGCCCGCAGCAGCACGGCGGAGGCGTGGCCGTCCGGTCCGCAGACGAGGTTGGCGCAGTAGTGCATGCCGTACGTGAAGTAGACGTAAAGATGGCCGGCGGGGCCGAACATCGGCGCATTGCGGCGGGTAGGCCCGCGGAAGGTGTGGGAACCGGGGTCAGGGTGCAGGGAGTCACCGGGCCCCATGTAGGCCTCCAGTTCAGTGATCCGCACGGACACGGGCCCCTCAGCGCTGTGGTGGGTAAGGACGGACCCGAGGAGCAGGGGTGCCACCTTCCGCGCGTCCCCGGTCAGGAAGTCCCGTACCTCGTTCCGCTGGAGCTCGTTATCCATGCTCCGACTTTACCCATAGGCCCGCTAACGGCCATGTCCGATTTCCGCTAGCCGCCCCTTCTGCGGGCTGGCAGGATGGACACATGGACTTCTGGCAGCGCTACCGTGCAATCGATGCGCGGGACACCCGTTTCGACGGGCAGTTTTACACGGCGGTGCGCAGCACGGGCATCTACTGCCGGCCTTCCTGCCCGGCGAGGACGCCGAAGGCGGAAAACGTCACGTTCTACGAGACGTCCGCTGCCGCCCACGACGCCGGCTACCGTGCCTGCAAGCGCTGCCTCCCGGAAGCGGTGCCCGGCACCCCGGCCTGGAACCTGCGCTCGGACCTTGCCGGACGGGCCATGCGCCTCATCAACGACGGCGTGATCAACCGCGACGGCGTCGGGGGCCTGGCCGCACGGCTGGGATATTCGTCCCGGCAGCTAAACAGGATCCTCACCCATGAGCTTGGCGCCGGTCCGCTCTCCCTCGCCCGGGCCAGCAGGGCCCAGACAGCACGGACGCTGCTCGTGTCCACGTCGATGAAGCTCGCAGACGTCGCGTTCGCCGCCGGGTTCAGCAGTGTGCG
>JAPSIT010000027.1 GCA_031178585.1 Arthrobacter sp. | reverse complement strand
CCGGAACCATGGCCGCCGGATGGCTGTCCGATCGGCCCGGCCGCTGCTGGAGAACATGGCGCTGGCAGCCTTGACCGCACCGGGCGGGCCGCCGGCCTAAGCCCCGGCTCTCCCCCATCCGGCACGGACGGCCCTGGTCCGCATGACCGTTGTTGGTTAGCGCCGGTCATGCGGGCCTGGGCCGCCTGTACAGGGCGGGAGCGTCAGGCCATGGCCAGCGCCATGCCCGGATCGGCCAGGAGGGCCCCGACGTCGGCCAGGAACCTCGAGCCGTGCTCGCCGTCCACCAGCCGGTGGTCGAAGGAGAGGCTGAGGGTCATGACCTGCCGGAGGGCGATCTGGTCCTGGTATTCCCACGGCATCTTTCGGACCGCGCCCATCGCCAGGATAGCCGCCTCCCCCGGATTCAGGATGGGCGTGCCGGCGTCGATGCCGAAGACCCCGATGTTCGTGATCGAGATGGTCCCTCCGGTGAGATCCGCCGGACTCGTCTTTCCGGCCCTGGCGGTCTCGGTCAGTTCGGTCAGTGCCGCTGAAATGTCAGCGAGCGTCATCCGGTCGGCGTCCTTGATGTTGGGCACCGTGAGGCCGCGCGGGGTGGCCGCAGCAATGCCGAGGTTGACGTAGTTGAACTGCACGATTTCCTGGTTGGCCTCGTCCCACCTGGAGTTCAGTGTGGGGTTGCGGCGCAGGGCGATCAGGGCAGCCTTCGCCACGAGTGTGAGCGGCGTCAGCTTGAGCCCTTCAAAGGCCTTGGCAGCTTTGAGCCGGGCAAGCAGTTCCATGGCCGGGGTGACGTCGACGGTAAGGAACTCAGTCACGTGGGGCGCTGTGAAGGCACTCGACACCATCGCGGCTGCCGTGAGCTTGCGGACACCCTTGATGGGCATACGCACTTCACGCGCGCCCGCGCCGGCCGCCGGAAGTTCTTCGGCCGCCGGTTCCTGAGCCGCCCGTTTCTGGGCTGCCAGCTCGTGGGCCGCCGCGGGCAGGTCCCCTCCGCCCACGAAGTTCCGCACGTCGTCACGGGTTATCAGACCGCCGGCACCGGTGCCCTTGACCTCTTCAAGGGACACGCCCAGGTCCTTTGCCAGCTTCCGCACGGGCGGCGTGGACCGGGGGCGTTCGTCCTGGCTCTGGGAAGGCGCCGGTTCGGCAGGCTGGGGTTCGGCAAGCTGTGGTTCGGCAAGCCCGGTTTCGGCACGCGCAGCCAGCGGGGCAGGCGCAGCCAGCCTGCGCGGCCTGCGCACTGGGTGGCCGGTACTCTCAACGACGGCCCCGTACCCTACGAGGTTCGGTTCCCGTTTCGCGGGAGCCGCCTCAGTGTCAGCGGTGGCGGGAGGCTGCCCGCCGTCGTCTCCCTCAACTTCGAAGGAGACGATCGGCTTGCCGACCTCAACCACGGTTCCCGGCTGCTCATGCAGGGCTCTGATGACTCCGGCGAACGGGGAGGGAAGTTCCACCACAGCCTTGGCGGTCTCCACCTCGGCAATGATCTGGTTCAGGCTGACCGTATCACCGACATTCACCTTCCAGCTGACGATTTCCGACTCGGTGAGGCCTTCGCCGAGGTCGGGAAGCCGGAACTCCTTGATCATGGTGGCGGTCATCCTTCCAACCCGCTCAACGAGTTGGGCCGGCCCAGAGCACGGTCAACGCCATCGAGAATCCTGTCCAGACCCGGGAGATGGTGCATCTCCAACTTTGAATACGGGTACGGCACGTCGAACCCCGTGACGCGAACGGGTGCCGCCTCCAGGTAATAGAAACAGCGTTCCGTAATGCTGGCAGCAATCTCCGCGCCAAGCCCGCCCGACTGCACGGCCTCGTGCGCAATCACGAGCCGCCCGGTCTTGCGCACTGAGGTTTCCACCGTGGCGAAATCCACCGGCGCCAGGGAGCGGAGGTCGATGACTTCGACTGATACGCCTTCGTCAGCGGCAGCGAGGGCTACGTCGCGGGCGGTCTTAATAAGCGGTCCGTAGGCAACCAGCGTGACGTCGCGGCCGTCGGCCACCACCCTCGCCTTCTCAAAGGACAGCGCTCCGGCGGTATCGATGGACTCATCCACTTCGCCTTTGTCGTGATAGCGGCGCTTGGGCTCGAAGAACAGCACGGGATCATCGCAAGCGATCGCCTGCTGGATCATGGTGTGCGCATCCTGGGGACTTGATGGGCTGATGATCCGCAGGCCCGGGGTGTGCGCAAAATACGCCTCGGGAGACTCAGAGTGGAATTCCGGGGAGCCGATGCCTCCGCCGAACGGGATGCGGATGGTGATGGGCATCTTGACCGCACCCTTTGTGCGGTAGTGCATTTTGGCCACCTGGCACACGATCTGGTCAAAGGCGGGGTACACGAATCCGTCGAACTGGATCTCCACCACCGGGCGGTAGCCGCGGTAGGCAAGTCCGACTGCCGTGCCCACGATGCCGGACTCAGCCAGTGGTGTATCGACGACGCGGTGCTTGCCGAAGTCCTTCTGCAGCCCGTCCGTCACCCGGAACACACCGCCGAGGGTTCCGATGTCCTCACCCATGAGGACCACCTTGGGATCGTTCTCAAGGGATTTACGAAGCCCTGAGTTTATTGCCCGGGCAAAGGTCATCTGGCTCATCAGCGTGCACCTTCTTCAGAACTGGCTCCTGCGGGATCGCCGAAGGAGTCCAGGTAGCGGGAGTAGTGGTCCTGCTGGCGGTCCAGCCAGGAATGCGGCGTGCTGTAGACGTGCTTGAAGACGTCCAGCGGTTCCGGGTCCGGCATGGTGGTGCAGCCGGTGCGCATCTCACGGGCCACGGCATCCGCCTTTTGCTGTACAGCTGTTTCGAGCTCCGGGGCGAGCAGGCCCTTGCGCTCCAGCAGGGCCTTGACCCGGCGGATGGGGTCCTTCTGTGCCCAGTCCTCGAGTTCATTGGGGTCCCGGTAACGGGTGGGGTCGTCCGCCGTCGTATGCGGGCCCATGCGATAGGTGACGGCCTCGATGAAGGTGGGACCGCCTCCGCGGCGTGCCCGGTCCAGCGCGACCCTGGTGGCTGCCATCACGGCGAGTACGTCATTGCCGTCCACGCGCATGCTGGGAATGCCAAAGCCCACCGGGCGGTCCGCGATCTGGACGTGGGACTGCAGCCGGACGGGTTCGGAAATGGCCCAGTGGTTGTTCTGGCAAAAGAAGACCAGGGGCACCTGGAAGCTGGCCGCAAAGACCATGGCTTCGTTGACATCGCCCTCGCTGGTTGCGCCGTCGCCGAAGTAGGTAATGGCCACGGAATCGGCGCCGTCGTTCTGGATGCCCATAGCGTAGCCGGTAGCGTGCAGCGTCTGGGAACCAATGATGATCTGGGGGGTCGACATGTTGACCGCATAGGGGTCCCACCCGCCGGACGCATTGCCGCGCCAGACGCGGAGGATGTCTGTCAGCTTCACTCCGCGGCAGTAGGCAACCCCGTTCTCGCGGTAGCTGGAGAAAACAAAATCATCATCGCGGAGAGCCCTGACTGAACCGACCTGCGATGCCTCCTGCCCCAGCATGGGCGGCCAGAGTCCAAGCTCACCCTGCCGCTGCAGGGCAGTGGCTTCGGTGTCGATGCGCCGCGTGACCACAAGGTCCTCATACAGGGAGCACAACTGCTCGTCTGAAATGTCCTGCACCCAGGGGTCGTACTCGGGATGGCTGATTCGTTCCCCTGCGGGAGTGATCAACTGGACCAGGTTCTGGCCGGTTTTGCCCTGATGTCCTGCACTGTTGCCCGGGCCTCCGGCGGTTGTACCGCCCTGGCCCACCTCGTCTGTCACCACAGTTGTGCAACCTTCTGACGTCGTGTCACCGTGCGGCGGAAGGACTCGTGATCCCGCCCCGCGCGGCCTTCCGGTCGCCGTTGCTCCGGATAATTGTGACCATACTCACAACGCTCAGGGGGTACAACCACCGCTGGAAAAACTGAGCACAATGCACTCTTTCGGGCCCAGAGACCGTGCTAGCCTTGCGCATTATGCGAGCTTTGGATGGCACAGATACCCGGTTGCTCTCTGCCCTGGCGCAGGACCCGCGGCAGACAGTTGTGGCACTGGCCCAAAAGCTGGAACTCTCCAGGAACACCGTCCAGGCCCGGATGGCGCAGCTGGAAAAGAAGCACGCCTTCCTCTCCTTCGAGCGCCGCATCAATCCGGTTTCCCTGGGATACCCCCTCATGGCCTTCATCTCCGTCCATGTCCAGCAGCAGAAACTCGGCAGCCTGGCGGAAGACCTGGCCAGCGTGCCGGAAATTCTGGAGGGCTACGGGCTGACTGGTTCGGCGGACCTTTTGTTACGGGTGGTGGCGCTCGACGCCGAGGACCTGTTTCGCATCAACGGAAAGATCCTCGCGTGCGACGGCGTGGAGCGAACCGACACGGCGCTGGCCATGGGAGAGCTGATTCCGTTCCGGATCCGGCCGCTCCTGGACCGCGGCTCAGCCGCGGAATAACAGCCGGCAACGCTATAGGCTAATGCCACGGAACGTGGCTATCGCCACGGAAGCGATGGGGCGCCGGTGGCGTGCCCGGCAATGAGGTGTGCCTAGCCAGGGCCGCCGGAAAGGCCTGCCTTGAGCAACACCCAGGACCCCGGGAACGAAGCGCCCGCCCCAATGCGGCCGCGCCGCAGCAGGTCTTCCCTGCCGCCGTCGCCATTTGGCCTGCCCGGGCAGCCACCTGCCAAAAGCCGCAGGGGGCTCTGGATTGTGCTGGGCATTGTAGGCGGCGTCCTGCTCCTGGTGGCGGTGGGCGTCCCTCTCCTGCTTGGCCTCGTTGGCGGTCAAACGCGGCAGGCATCCGACCTCGCGGACAGTTTCACCAGACTCGTCATTGCCGGCGACACGGACAAGGCGTACGACGAATACCTGGATCCGGCACTGAAAGAACAGCTGCCGCGGGAGGACTTCGCCTCGGGCGTCGAGAGCCTGCACCTCAATTCCTCCTGCACCACCGCGTTTGACGATCTCAAGGTCAGTGAGGACAGCGGCTCCGGCATTGCAGACGTTGCGGGCGTGATCCAGTGCGACGGCAGGGACGTCGAGATGGTGTACCGGTTTGCGGGGACGGACGGCCTGAAGATGGTCACCATCCGGCTGAAACCAAAAGTTTGAATTTTTTCCCATCCGCACGAGCAGGTGGTCCGAATTGCTTCAGAGAGTCCCGACCGGGGCTCCGCAGTCCGGCCGGGATGGGTGTCCCGGCCCTACAGGAAGGATTCGGGCCATGCGCAACTCACCGAACCGCCTCGTCGCCACCGTCTTCGGTGCCGTCTATCTGCTCGTCGGGCTTGTCGGATTCGCCGTAACGTCAGGCGTGGGCTTCTTCGCCACCGAAGGCGCCAACCTCATCATCTTCGAAGTCAACCCCCTCCACAACATCATCCACCTGGCCATCGGCGCCGCCCTGCTCTACGCAGGCCTCAAGAACGTGCAGACAGCCCGCACCGTCAACGCCGGCGTCGGCGCCGTTTACCTCCTGGTGGGCATCCTAGGCCTCTTCCTGCTCAGCTCGCCGCTGAACATCATCGCCCTCAACGGCGCGGACAACGTCCTGCACCTCGCGAGCGCCGTCCTGCTGCTCGGCGTCGGCCTCTCCGTCGAGAAGTCCCCGGTCGCCGCACGCGCCTAACGGGGTAGATGTTGCGTAGTCAGAGGAGGCAGGCAGTGAGGCAGCAAAGCAATCAGCAGAGCAATCTCCAAAGCAACGCAGTGGCCGTGGTCCGGCTGGTGGCCGGCTTTGCAGGATTTGGGGCGGCGTCCGTCTCGCTCGCCATCTCATCCAGCCTGTTCACCGCTGCAGCTGCCGGCCGTTCCCTGCTGCTGGTCCCGGCGATAGCCGCGGCCCTGTGGGGAACCGCCCTTCTCGGCTGGACCGTGGCGGCGCTGCGCAGCGGCAGCTTTCCCTGGCCACGGCTGTCGTCCGCATTGCTGCTGACGGCAGCATCCCTCCACCTGCTGTCCCTGCTGAGTGGTGGCGGTACCGACCTGGCAGGCCTGAACATCAGCCACCTGGCCGCCCTGCTGCTTACACTGACCATTGTCGCGGCGGAGGCCTGGCTGCGGCGGCAGGCCAGGCTGAAACGCCAGGGCTGGCGGCAGCAGCAGGCCGGCGTCCGTGGCGCGGCTGGCGGTGCGTCCGGAGGCTCCGGCGCAGGACGGCTGCTTCTTGGAGCTTTCGCGGGAGCCGTCGCTATCGCAGCCATTACGACGCCGGGACTCGCCGCTTCCACGGCAGGACAGTTCGCGGTGCCGCACGGCAGTCATTCCGGCGGCGGCCATGCGGACAGCGGCGGCGCCGGGCACCACGGTCCCTGAAGCCGGACTGCGATCCCGGGCAGTGAGAAGCCCCTGCACACTCGGGCTTGGAGTGAATCCAGCTTTAAGTGACTCCGTCCTGGAGTGAGCAGGGACTTCTGCCGTGCTTGCCGTGTTTGCCGTGTTTGCCGTTTGTCATGCTTGCCGGCAAACACAGCACCGGCGATTAGTGCTCGACGGCCTTCTCAGCGCCGACGCCGGTCAGTGAGCGGACTTCCATCTCGGCCTGCTTGACGGTGTCCTCCCGCTGCTTGTCCAGAACGGTGCCAAGCCATCCGAGGAAGAACGCCAGCGGAATGGAGACGATGCCCGGGTTGCTGAGCGGGAAAATGGTGAAGTTGGCTCCCGGGATCATGGATGTCGCCGAACCCGAGACGACCGGCGAGAACACGATCAGCAGGATGGCCGAGGCCAGGCCTCCGTACATGCTCCAGATGGCGCCCTGGGTGGTGAACCTCCGCCAGAACAGCGAGTAGATGATCGTGGGGAGGTTCGCGGAGGCAGCGACGGCGAAGGCAAGTGCCACCAGGAAGGCCACGTTCTGGCCGTTGGCGAGGATGCCGCCGAGGATAGCCAGGACACCGATGACCAAAACGGTCCGCCGGGCGACCTTGACCTCAGTGTCAGCATCGGCCTTGCCCTTGGCGATCACGCTGGCGTAGATGTCGTGCGCGAAGGAGGCCGCGGCCGTGATGGTCAGGCCGGCCACCACGGCGAGGATCGTGGCGAAAGCCACCGCCGAGATGAAGCCCAGCAGCAGCGGGCCGCCGAGGTAGAAGGCCAGCAGCGGAGCCGCCGAGTTGACGCCGCCAGGAGCTGCCTTGATGGTGTCCGCCCCCACGAGTGCACCGGCGCCGTAGCCGAGGACCAGCGTGAAAAGGTAGAACAGTCCGATCAGCCAGATGGACCACACCACCGACTTCCGGGCTTCCTTCGCGGTGGGCACCGTGTAGAAACGCATGAGAACGTGCGGCAGGGCGGCCGTGCCGAGCACCAGGGCCAGGCCGAGCGACATGAAGTCCAGCTTCGAGGCTTCGGTCTTGCCGTACTGCAGGCCCGGGTTTAGAACCGCGGGATTGTTGGCGGTCTCCACCGCGGCACCGAGCAGGCTGGAGAGGTTGAAGCCGTAGATGGCCAGGACCCAGAGCGTCATAACGCCCGCACCGGCGATCAGCAGGACGGCCTTGATGATCTGCACCCAGGTGGTGCCCTTCATGCCGCCGATCAGGACATACATGATCATCAGCGCGCCCACGACGATGATCACGAGCGCCTGGCCGCCCCAGTCGCTGATGCCGAGCAGCAGGGAGATCAGGGCGCCGGCGCCGGCCATCTGCGCCAGGAGGTAGAAGAAGCAGACGGCAAGGGTGGAGATGGCGGCGGCGATGCGGACCGGGCGCTGCTTGAGCCGGAAGGACAGCACGTCCGCCATGGTGAACTTGCCGGTGTTACGGAGGAGTTCGGCTACGAGCAGGAGTGCCACGAGCCAGGCAACGAGGAACCCGATGGAATACATGAAGCCGTCATAGCCGTTGATGGCGATGGCCCCAGTGATGCCCAGGAAGGAGGCAGCTGACAGGTAGTCGCCGGCGATGGCGGTGCCGTTCTGCGATCCGGTGAAGGACCGGCCAGCCGCGTAGTAGTCCGCGGCCGTCTTGTTGTTCCGGCTGGCCCGCAGGACGATCACCATGGTGACCGCGACGAACAGGCCGAAGATGCCCATGTTAAGGAGGGTTGTTTCCTGGAGTGCGGCGACGTCCACCGCTGCTGGAATATTGATCATTTGGCTGCTCCCCCCGTTGCGCTACCGGTCGCTTCTGTGCCCGTCTTGTCGAATTCGTGGCCTTCAATGCCGTGGCGGATACTTGCGGCAATCGGGTCCAGGCGCCTGTTGGAGTAGCTGACGTACCAGCTTGTAATGGCGAAGGTGGTCACGACCTGCAGCAGCCCCATGATGATGGCGATATTGATGTTGCCCCACACCTTGGTGGACATGAAGTCCACCGCATAGGCCGCCAGGATGATGTAGGCGAAGTACCAGAGCAGGAAGGCGATGGCCATGGGAAATACAAAACTGCGGTGGCGCTTGCGCAGTTCCTTGAACTGTTCGGTGGCTTGGACTTCTTCGAAGTCCGCGGACGCCGCGACGTCCGGGGTGCGGGCATCATTACCCATCGTTCCTCCTCGTTGAGACTGATCTCCCACACCGACCGCGCATTCCACCGCCAGTGTGACTCCCATCACTGTGCTCTGTCCGCGCGTCCCGTTCCAGTGTTTTGGGTGCCGCCGTCGCTTAGCGGTTGTGATGCTGCGATAAACGGCAGGCTACGCTGGTCAACATGCCGGATTCCCCTCTCTATTCCGCGGCAGCCATAGCGCTCATCGCCCTGGCGATTGCCGTCGTCGTCGGCGTTGGACTCAAGGTGCTCAAGTCCTTCCGTGAGCTGGGCACCGACGCGGAACGCGCCACCTACAACACACTGCACGCGGCTTCCAAGGCCGGCCAGCACCTGCGGACGGGACTGAACCCGGCCGGTGCGGCGAAGGCAAGCCGCCAGCTGCGTGGCCTGCTGGGATGCGACGCGCTGGCCATCACGGATGTCTCGGGAGTGCTGGCGTGGGATGGCGCGGCGGAGGAGCTTAAACCCCGGTTGATGGACCTGGCGGCCGACGTCCTTGCGGGCGGGCGGACCCAGGTGATTGATGCGGGACAGATCCCTGCCCTTGGCGTGGGACGTGTTGCATCCGCCGTGATTGCCCCGATCCGGGCAGGCTCCCGGGTGGTGGGGGTGGTGGCTGCGTTCGCGCCGTCCGCCGGCGCCGGCCTGGTCCGGGCCACGGGTGAAGTGGCGGACTGGGTGGCGGCACAGGTGGAGCTCGCCGAACTCGATGCATCGCGGACGCTCCTGATGGAGGCGGAGGTACGCGCGCTGCGGGCCCAGATCAGTCCGCACTTCATCTACAACTCCCTGAACGCCATCGCCTCCTTCATCAATACGGACCCCGCCAGGGCGCGTGAGCTCGTGGTGGAGTTTGCTGACTTCACGCGCTATTCCTTCCGGCGGCACGGCGAGTTCACCACCCTGGCCGAGGAACTGCGGTGCATCGACCGGTACCTCCTGCTGGAACGGGCCCGCTTCGGCGACCGCGTGCAGGTGAGCCTGCGGATCGCGCCGGAGGTGCTGAGCACCGTCATTCCGTTCCTGAGCGTGCAGCCGCTCGTGGAAAACGCCGTACGGCACGGCCTGGAAGCAAAGGAAGGACCGGGGCACATCACCATCGCTGCCAACGATTCGGGCGCCTTCGCCGAGGTCACCATCGAGGACGACGGCGTGGGCATGGATCCGGTCCAGCTCCAGTCCCTGCTCGCCGGGCACGCGGACGGGGACCACGTGGGCCTGCGGAACGTTGATGCGCGCCTGCGCCAGGTCTACGGTGACGACCACGGCCTCGTGATTGAGACGGCCCCCGGGGAAGGGACGCTGATCACCATGCGGGTCCCGAAATCCCAGCCGGGCCATGACGCCTGACGCCCGCCGTGTAGGGGTGCGGCTGCTGCCCGGTACGCCGCTGCGCGAGCGGACGGGACCCGGAGGTTAACCTTGAACCATGATTAACGTCCTCGTCGCCGACGACGAGCTGCCCGCCATCGAAGAACTCGCCTTTTTGCTGGGCAAAGATGAGCGCATCGGCGCCATCCACCGGGCTTCATCAGGAAATGAAGCGTTGCGCGCACTGGAGACCGAAGCGGTGGATGCCGTGTTCCTTGATATCCATATGCCCGCTGTCTCAGGCCTCGACATCGCGCGGGTCATCTCCCGCAGCAGCCGCCCGCCCGCCGTCGTGTTTGTCACCGCGGACGAGGACTGCGCTCTCGAAGCGTTCGAGCTGGCAGCCGTGGATTACCTTCTTAAACCGGTGCGCGCTGAGCGGCTGGCCCGCTCCGTGGGACGGATCAGTGAACTGATCCGCGACGGCGCCGACGCGCCCGAGATGATCACCGTGGACCAGGGCGGCACCACCAGGATGATCAGGCGCGACGACGTCACCTACGTCCAGGCGCAGGGTGACTACGCCCGGCTCCATACAGCAGACGCCAGCTACCTGATCCGCGTTCCCCTGGCCGACCTCGAACAGCAGTGGGCGGACGCAGGCTTCATCCGCATCCACCGTTCATACCTGGTTGCCCTGTCCCATGTCACGCACCTTAAGCTGGGCGCCGCCCGGCCCAGCGTCATGGTGGAAGCTGCCGAACTGCCGATCAGCCGCCGCCATCTTCCGTCGGTGCGGGAGAAGCTCGAAGCCACCCGGATCAGGCCGCAGGCGTGACACGGGTCCGGGTGACAGCACCCCGATCGGTGGCGCGCCCCGCCGTCGAGTTCCGTGGGACAGCGGAGGAATCAGCCGTGGGCCAGGTCTTCGTCCGCTCGCTGATCCGCTCACAGCTCAGGCTGGCCCTGGTGGTGGCGGGAGGATTCGTGCTGATAGTGGGTGCCTTTCCGCTCCTGCTGGCGGCGTTTCCGGGACTGGCAGAGTCGACCGTGGCCGGCATCCCCTTTGACTGGCTGCTGCTCGGCGCCGGGATCTACCCCGTAACAGGGATCAGCGCCTGGCTCTATATCCGAAGCGCCGCCCGGAACGAGGCCCGCTACCGCGATCTTGCCCGTGACCTGGGCGGGGACCGGTGACGGAACGGTGAACCCTGCAGTAGGAATCACCGCCTTTGCCGCCGTCACCGTGGCCACGGCTGTCATCGGGTTCTACGGACTCAGGATCTCCCGCACCACCGGCGACTTCTATGTGGCCTCGCGCACCGTTCCGCCCTGGTGGAACGCCTCGGCGATCGGCGGCGAGTACCTCTCCGCCGCAAGCTTCCTGGGCGTGGCCGGGCTCATCCTGCTTTCGGGCACGGATGCACTGTGGTTCCCCGTGGGCTACACGGCCGGTTACCTGATGCTCCTGCTGTTCGTGGCAGCCCCGCTCCGGCGCTCGGGGGCCTACACCATCCCGGACTTCACCGAAGCCCGGCTGGATTCCCGCGCCGCCCGCCTGGTCACCAGCCTTGCGGTGGTGGTCGTGGGCTGGCTCTATATCGTGCCCCAGCTCCACGGCGCCGCGCTCACCATCCGGACGACGACGGGCCTGCCCTCGTGGGTGGGTTCCACCGCCGTCGTGGTGGTGGTCGTCCTGACCGTGGTGGCCGGCGGGATGCGCTCTATCACCTTCGTGCAGGCCTTCCAGTACTGGCTCAAGCTCACAGCGCTGGCCGTGCCGCTGATCTTCATCCTCCTGGTCCTCTCCGACAACAGCGCCCCGGCTGTGGCCGCCGCGGCCGCCAATCCCACCGGTCTGCCGCCTGCGGGACCGTACCAGAACATCTCGCTGCTGGTCGCCCTGCTCTTCGGAACGCTCGGGCTGCCCCACGTGCTGGTCCGCTTTTACACCAACCCGGACGGACAGTCAGCCCGCAGAACCACGCTGATAGTTCTCGGCCTGCTCTCGGTCTTTTACCTCTTCCCCACCGCTTACGGGCTCGTGGGGCGGATGTTTGCGCCCGGCCTTGCCCAGGCCGGCCAGGCCGACGCACTGGTCCTGCTGCTGCCGGGACGGCTCATCGGCGGACCGGCCGGAGAACTGCTGTCCGCGTTCGTGGTGGCGGGCGCCTTTGCCGCTTTCCTCTCGACGACGTCAGGTCTTGTGGTCTCGCTGGCCGGCGTCATCAGCCAAGACGTACTCGGCGGCAGCGTGCGCGGCTTCCGGCTCGCCGCGCTGGTTTCCGCTGCGGTTCCACTGGCGGTGGCGTTCATGACCGACACACTGGCGCTGGCCGGCAGCGTGGGACTGGTGTTCGCGTTCACGGCATCCACCATCTGTCCGGTGCTGCTGCTGGGCATCTGGTGGCGGGGGCTTACCGACGCCGGGGCCATCGCCGGGATGGTAACCGGCGGCCTGCTCTGCGGCGGCGCGATGGTGGCGGGCGCTGCCCTCGGTGCCGGCACACCCGTCTGGCTGGCGCAGCCCGCGGCGTGGACAGTACCGGCGGCCTTCGCGGTCATGGTCCTCACGTCCCGCGCCACCAAATCCCGGATTCCCCGCACCATTACCAAGGTGATGACGCGCCTCCATACTCCGGAGAGGCCGCTGGCCACGGGCCGGTGAGGCAGGCTTTGCCGGAACCGTGCTTTCCGGCGAGCCGGCTCGGCCGATGGCGGCTCAGTCGATGGCGGCCATGAGTTCGACGACGCGGTCCAGGAACGCGTCCACCTGGGTTTCCTCGTAGCCGGCCTGGCCCACGGCCGGACGGAACACGGCCCTGCGCACGTTGTCGACGCTGAGCGGCCTGTCTTCTTCGAGGTACCCGATAAGGTCGACGCACAGCCTGTCCACATCCTTGATGTTGTAGCTGCGGGTCTTCTTCTTCGCCGGGCGGCGGAACCGTTCGCCGTCGGGCCGGTGAAGGCGGCCGCGCAGGGTGGCGGAAAGCTGCCCGATCTGGCGCAGCCACGCCTCTTCCCCCTGTGCGGCGATGAGTTCGTCCCGCTCACGGCGGGCGAAGGCATCCTCGAGGCGGTCCAGTGCGGCATCCACGGCAGTGGCCGAGTAGCCGCCCTTGACCGGATCGAAGGACACTGCGCGGACGTCGAAGCTTTTCACGGGGTGGGCGGCAGCCTCGGGTGTCTCGAGGGTAACGCGGGCCCGCTGCAGGAAGTGGTCCACCTGCCTGGCGTTGTAGCCGTATTCGGTGCGGGCCACACGCTCAAAAGACCCGGTAACCTGCCGCTTGCTGTCCACTGTCACCTTGTAATCCTTCAATGCTTTTCAGCTCAGTTTCTAACGCAATTTTTCAGGGCTGATCTCACACGCCCGACACGAGCACGAACAGCAGGTATGCCACCGGTGAGGCGAAGACGATCGAGTCCAGCCGGTCCATCACCCCGCCGTGCCCGGGAAGGATGCTGCTCATGTCCTTGATTCCGAGCTCACGCTTGACCATGGATTCCGCGAGGTCGCCGGCCGTGGCCGCTGCCACCATCCCGACGGCGAGCACAACACCCACCCACCAGGGTTTTCCGAGCACGAACATACAGGCCAGGACACCGATCAGCATGGCGCCGCCGATGGACCCGGCAAAGCCCTCCCACGACTTCTTCGGACTGATCTTGGGAGCCATGGGGTGCTTGCCCAGCGACGCTCCGACCAGGTATCCGAAGGTGTCATTGGAAACCACCAGCAGAAGCAGGATGACCACCTGCCAGGCGCCGTCGGGGACGGTTCCCCCCGGCCACAGGCCAACAGGGGTTACTCCCCCGGCAACGTGCAGCGGCAGGGCGGAGAAGCTGATCAGGAAGGGCACCCAGGCAAGTGTGAAAACGCCGGCAAAGATGCTGCGCGCCGAGCCGATGGCGCTTTCGATGGACCGCCAGAGCAGCACCGCCACACTGCTGGCCAGCATGGCGAACAGCAGGCTTTCCAGCCCACCGAAGTAGGCGGCAAAAGGCATCGCCACCGTGCCCACCATGACGGGCACAATGGGCAGGCGCGTGCCGTTGGCTTCCAGGGCGCGGAAAATTTCCCACACGCCGAACACGGCAAAGGTGGTGGTGACGGCGACGAAGCCAAGCGGGAAGAAGAGCAGCCCGCCCAGCACCGCAAAGAGCATCCCAAGCCCGACGGCGGTTGCCGCCGGCAGGTTGCGCCCAGCACCGGGGGTCGGATTGGGCTTTGGTTGCCGGCTCTGTCGGGTCCGGGATCGGGCCCGCGCTCCGGGGGCCTGCTGTGCCTGCCCCATCAGACCTCGAGCAGCTCTGCTTCCTTGCGCTTGAGCAGTTCATCGATGCCTTCGACGTGCTGCTTGGTGATCGCGTCGAGTTCCTTTTCGCCGCGGTTGCCCTCGTCCTCGCCGGCTTCGCCGTCCTTGACCAGGCGGTCCAGGGTTTCCTTGGCCTTGCGGCGGATGTTGCGGATCGAGACCTTCGCCTCTTCGCCCTTGGACTTCACGATCTTCACGTATTCCTTGCGGCGCTCCTGCGTAAGCTCCGGGATGGTGACGCGGATGACGTTCCCGTCGTTGGACGGGTTGGCGCCGACCTCGGAATCGCTCAGCGCGCGCTCGATGTCCCGCAGCGCCGTCTTGTCGTAAGGCGTGATGAGGATGGTGCGCGCATCGGGCACCGCGAAGGACGCCAGCTGCTGAAGGGGCGTGGGCGTACCGTAGTAGTCCACCATCACCTTGTTGTAGAGGCCCGGCGTGGCCCGTCCGGTCCGGATCGAGGCGAAGTCTTCCTTGGCTACCTCAACCGCCTTGTCCATCTTGTCCCCGGCTTCGAGCAAGGTTTCTTCGATCACGATCTCTCCTCAGCAATTGGCTCCCGGCACCCGGGGCATTTCACAATCCGGGTTCCGCCCGATGGACGGAACCTCCTAAAAATATCCTAGCTGTAACTAGGGGGTGACCAGCGTTCCCAGCTGCTCGCCACGGATGGCCCGGGTGACGTTCCCTTCACCTTCCATGCCGAACACCACCATGGAGAGGTTGTTGTCCTTGCACATGGTCATCGCGGTCTGGTCCATGACCCGGATGTCGCGGCGGAGGGCGTCGTCGTAGCTGAGCTTTTCCAGCTTCTCGGCGGCCGGGTCCTTCTTCGGGTCGGCGGTGTACACGCCATCCACGCCGCTCTTCGCCATCAGGACGACGTCCGCGTGGACTTCCAGTGCGCGCTGGGCAGCAACTGTGTCGGTGGAGAAGTAGGGCAGCCCGGCCCCGGCGCCGAAGATGACCACGCGGTTCTTCTCCATGTGGCGGATGGCGCGGCGCGGAATGTAGGCCTCGGCCACCTGGCCCATGGTGATGGCGCTTTGCACCCGGGTTTCAACGCCGGCCTGCTCCAGGAAGTCCTGCAGGGCCAGACAGTTCATGACGGTCCCGAGCATGCCCATGTAATCGGCGCGGGAGCGGTCCATGCCGCTTCCGGACAGTTCGGCTCCGCGGAAGAAGTTGCCGCCGCCCACCACAATGGCGACCTCGACGTCGGGAACGGCTGCGGCGATCTGCTTGGCGACACCGCGGACGGTATCCGGATCCACGCCGAGCTTGCCGCCGCCGAAGACCTCACCCGACAGCTTCAGGAGGACCCGGCGCCTGCTCTTCTCTGACTGGACTGAAGTATTAACGGCTTCCATCGTGCCTTCCCGTTGGTGAGTTCTGAGCTAGATTATCGTGCTGGGTGGCCAAGAGCCATTGTGGCCAGTGCATGCAAAAGGGGCGGCCACCAGAGTGACCACCCCCTTGCGTGTCTGACTAGGAGCCGACGCGGAAACGCGTGAAGGCTGTTCCCTTGACGCCGGCCTCTTCGAGGACCTGGGCCACAGACTTTTTGGCATCCTTGGCGAAGGCCTGGTCAACCAGGACCTCACCCTTGTAGAAGCCGGTGACGCGGCCTTCCACGATCTTGGTCATGGCGGCTTCGGGCTTGCCCTCGGCCTTGGCGGTCTCCTCGGCGATGCGGCGCTCGGACTCGACCAGGTCAGCCGGAACGTCCTCGCGGGAGAGGTAGTTCGGGGCCATGGCGGCAATGTGGACAGCAACGTCGTGGGCTGCGGTAGCGGCAGCTTCACCTTCACCGTCAACAGCGAACAGGACGCCGACCTGGGCCGGAAGGTCCTTGGAGGTCTTGTGCAGGTAAGCGTCGACCGTGGCACCCTCGATGCGGGAGATGCGGCGGACTACTACCTTCTCGCCGAGAACGGCGCCTTCTTCAACAACAACCTCAGACAGCGGCTTGCCGTCCACGTCAGTTGCGAGGAGGGTCTCGAGGTCTGCGGCGCCGGACTCGACGGCGACGGCCAGTACCTTGTCGGCGAGCTGGATGAACTTGTCAGCCTTGGCGACGAAGTCGGTCTCGCAGTTTACCTCGATCATCACGCCGACCTTGCCGTCGACCTTGGCAGCAACCAGGCCTTCAGCGGTGGAGCGGCCTTCGCGCTTGGTGGCGCCCTTCAGACCCTTGATGCGGATGATCTCGATCGCCTTCTCGGCGTCGCCGTTGGCCTCATCGAGAGCCTTCTTGACATCCATCATGCCGGCGCCGGTGCGCTCGCGCAGAGCCTTGATATCAGCGGCAGTGTAGTTCGCCATGTGAACCCCTCTGTCTAGAAAATTTATGTGGTGTACGTACTGACAGGACGGCAGCCCGCCAGGCGGGCCGCCATCCTGTCAGTTGCCCCGGCGCCCGAGGGCGCCGGGAAATCCCGATGGAGTTGTTTACTTCTCGGCGTCGGTGGCCTCGGCGTCAGCCGCGGCTTCCTCTGCGGCGGGAGCTTCGGCAGCCGGGGCTTCGGCTGCAGCAGCCTCAGCCTTGCTGCCCTCGAGGAGCTCGCGCTCCCACTCAGCCAGCGGCTCTTCCGGAGTCTCGGTGTTGCCGGTTGCGCGCTGGTTGCGGGCGATCAAACCTTCGGCAACAGCGTCAGCAACAACGCGGGTCAGCAGGTTCACGGAGCGGATGGCGTCGTCGTTGCCCGGGATCGGGAAGTCGACTTCGTCCGGGTCGCAGTTGGTGTCCAGGATGGCCACAACCGGGATGTTGAGCTTCTTGGCTTCGTCAACAGCCAGGTGCTCCTTCTTGGTGTCCACGATCCACAGCACGGAGGGTGCCTTGGTGAGGTTGCGGATACCACCGAGGTTGGACTCAAGCTTGGTCAGCTCGCGGCGGAGGAGCAGCAGTTCCTTCTTGGTGTAAGCGGAGCCGGCGACGTCTTCGAAGTCGATCTCTTCGAGTTCCTTCATGCGCTGGATACGCTTGGCAACCGTCTGGAAGTTGGTCAGCATACCGCCGAGCCAACGCTGGTTGACGTACGGCTGGCCAACGCGGGTTGCCTGCTCGGCAATTGCTTCCTGGGCCTGCTTCTTGGTGCCGACGAAGAGCACGGTGCCGCCGTGGGCAACGGTAGCCTTGACGAACTCGTAGGCGCGGTCGATGTAGGACAGCGACTGCTGGAGGTCAATGATGTAGATGCCGTTGCGCTCGGTGAAGATGAAGCGCTTCATCTTCGGGTTCCAACGGCGGGTCTGGTGTCCAAAGTGGACGCCGCTGTCAAGCAGCTGGCGCATGGTTACGACGGGCATGCCGACGCTCCTTCCGGCAGGTCATTCATGAGAGCGCCCGTGGGCCGCTCTTACCCTGCCAATAGTTGACGGTTGTTAGCTTCACCCAAGCCGGGCGATGCTCCTGGCATCCATTGCGCTTCTCATCCGGACTGTTGGTCCGGACCGCAAGAGGCACAATCCTCCGCCGGGAACCTGTGGCTTCCGGTAATGGAGGGCTGGATACGCGTAGTCAGCTGCTGCTCCCCCGCACTCCTGAATGGGGCGTGCTGACGCTACCCAAGAGAAATTGGAATACGTTGAGGGCACAGCAAACTGCTCCGTCAAGTGTACTACAGCGCTCCGCGTCCCCGGCACCGCGGACAGCGCCGTCCCCGCCGTTGTCCACATAGGCTTTCAGGCCAATGTCCGCGTCCCTTCTTCCCCGCAACACTGGAGTCATGAAAGCCCCCATCCTGCTGGCTGTCCTTGTGCTTGCGGCCGCCGCCGCCCCGTCGGCCGCACCGTCCTCCTCCCCCGCGGCGGGATTGCCGTCACACACGACGGCAGTAGGCGCTGCGGAACCCGCGGGCAGGTCCTCCCCTGCTGCCGCTGCCCCTGCCGCACGGTCGTGGGCGTGGCCCGTGGCGCCCCGGCCCGCGGTCCTGCGCGCGTTTGACCCCCCGGACAAGCCGTGGCTGAGCGGCCACCGCGGCGTGGATTTGCAGGCAGCGGCCGACGGCGGCCCGGTCACCTCACCGGAGTCCGGCACCGTTAGCTTCGTGGGCATGGTGGTGGACCGGCCCGTTGTCACTGTGGACCACGGCAACGGCCTGCGCAGCAGTTTCGAGCCGGTGCGCAGCAGGCTGAAGAAGGGCGATACCGTCGCAAAGGGTGACGTCCTGGGCGCCCTGATGACCGGCCATTGCGGAGCAACCCCCTGCGTGCACTGGGGCGTGCGGCGCGGGCAAGACTATGTCAACCCGCTGGGGTTCGTGATGGATCTGCGGCCTTCCATCCTGCTGCCGCTGTATGAGGGGTGAGTTCAGACGATGGCGGAGACCCCGGTGATGGCGCGCCCGACGAGCAGCGTGTTCACCTCGTGGGTGCCCTCATAGGAGTAGATGGCCTCTGCATCGGCGAAGATCTTGGCCATCTCGAAGTCGGTCACTATGCCGTTCCCGCCCAGGAGGCTCCTGCCGATGGCAACGCTCTCGCGCATCCGGGCGGTGGTGAAGGCCTTGGCCAGCGCGGACTGTTCATCCCTGGACTCCCCGGCATCCTCAAGCTGGGAAAGGCGGACCATCATCCCCAGGGAACTGACGGCATTGCCCAGTATCTGCACAAGCTGGCTCTGCACCAGCTGGAAGGAGGCAAGCGGGCGGCCGAACTGGTGGCGCTCGACAGCGTAGCGGCGGGCGACGTCAAAGGCTGCCAGCTGCTGGCCCACAGCCTGCCAGGCAACGGCGAGCCGGGTGACTTTAAGGACCTTGTTGATGTCGCGGAAGCTGTTGGCCTTCGCGAGTTTGAAGAAGTCAGGAACTTCCACATCATCCAGGGTGATATCCGCGTTCTGGACGGTGCGCAGGGAAATCTTGTTCACAATCTTGGTGGCGCCGAAGCCGGGAAGGGTGGCGTCCACCAGGAATCCCTTGACCTGGTTGTCGGCCACGTCCCGGGCATAAACCACCACCCAGTCAGAGAACGTCGCGTTGCCAATCCAGCGCTTGGCGCCGTTCAGGATCCACCGGCCGCCGTCCCGCCGTGCCGTAGTACGGGTTCCGCCGGCGACGTCGGAGCCGCCGAGGGGTTCTGTCAGCCCAAAGGCGCCGATCTTTTTCAGGCCGTAGATGTCCGGCAGCCAGGCCTCCTGCTGCTCGGGCGAGGCAAGCGCTTCGATGGACCCGGTGAACAGTCCGTCGTGAACTCCCAAGAAGGTGGCAATTGAGGTATCCGCGCGGGTGACCTCGGCATGCACGATGCCGGCGAAGAGGTTGGAGTGGCCCTGGCGGCGCACGGGGCTGACGAGGTCGACCTCGGCAAGCTTCGGAATCAGCTCCATGGGGAATTCCCCACGGTTCCAGCAGTCAACGGCAATCGGCCGTACCTCTCGCGCCAGGAAGGACCGGAGTTCGGCCAGCCGGTCCTGCTCCTTGGCGCTCAGAAGCTGCTCAAAGGCGAAGAAGTCCCCATCGGCGTAGGGAAGGCTGTCGATGTCGAATTCTGTTGTGGACATGGGGTTCCTTTACGTGGGCAGCGGCCCCGGGCGGATGTTACTGATCGGTAACATACCTCAATTGCTTGAAGAAACCCAGTTGTTTGCGAATTCCCACTTAGCGCTGGAAACAGAAAGAGCCGCCGCCGACGTTGAACGTCGGCCGCGGCTCTTTGCAGAACAGGTAGGGCTACTCGGACTTGAACCGAGGACCTTAGGATTATGAGTCCCGCGCTCTAACCAGCTGAGCTATAGCCCCATGTACCTGAAGTACCTCCCAGATTCCGGGCACCCGGGTGACCGGGCCC
>JAPSIT010000085.1 GCA_031178585.1 Arthrobacter sp. | reverse complement strand
GCTGCCGCCCGTGCCGGCGGCGCCACGGTCATCGCGGCCAACGATTTTGACAGAATCAGGGTCCCCAAACGTCGGTTGCCACCTTCCCTGCGAAACCCGGGCAGGTAGGACCCTGCCGCCGTCGTACGGAGCCGTCGTACGGAGCAGTCCACGGGAAAAGTAGAATTGAACGGTCATGCAATGTTCCTACTTTGATGCCGCCCGGTGCCTCTCCTGCACGCACATGGGTCAGCCCTACGCCGAACAGGTGGCCGCCAAAGAGCTGCACTGCCGAACGCTTCTGGCGGACCACACGTCGCTGCAGTGGCTCCCGCCGGTGGAGAGCCGGGAATCAGGATTCCGCAACAAGGCCAAAATGGTTGTCGGAGGCTCGGCCCGGAATCCCACCCTCGGGATACTCGACGCGGAGGGCCGCGGAGTGGACTTGCGCGAATGCGGCGTCTGTTCGCCGGGCCTGCAGGCCTGCCTGCCCATTTTCGCCGCCTTCATCACCGAGGCGAGGCTGACGCCCTACGATGTCCCGCGGCGCAGCGGCGAGCTGAAACACCTGATCATCACCGAATCGCCCGACGGCGAGCTGATGCTCCGTTTCGTGTTGCGGTCGGAAAATCTGGTCGGCCGCATCCGCCGGCACCTGCCGTCCCTGCTGGACGCGCTGCCCGAGCTGAAGGTGGTGTCCGTCAATGTGCACCCGGAGCACAAGGCGGTGCTGGAAGGCGAGCGGGAGATTCTGTTGACAGAGCAGTCCACCCTGCGAATGCACGTCAACGACCTGGACCTGCACCTGAGGCCGCGCAGCTTCTTCCAGACCAATACCGAGATGGCCGCCGCCCTGTACCGGCAGGGCCGCGCATGGGTGAACGAGGTGGCGCCGGCTTCGGTCTGGGACCTGTACTGCGGCGTCGGCGGCTTTGCTTTGCATTGCGCCGATCCCTCGCGCGCGGTGCTCGGCATCGAAACCAGCCGCGAAGCAATCGTCAGCGCACAGCTGAGCGGCCGGGACGCCGGACTGCCGCGAGTGGGCTTCCATGCGGATGACGCCACCGCCTTCGCCCTCTCAGCAGACCGGACGCCGGAGCTCGTGATCGTCAATCCTCCGCGGCGCGGCATTGGCAAGGAGCTTTGCGCCTGGCTGGAGTCCTCGGACGTGCAGCATGTCATCTATTCCAGCTGCAATGCCAAGTCGCTGGCGCGCGACCTCGCCGCCATGCCGTCCTTCACGGCACGGCGTGTACGTCTGCTGGACATGTTCCCGCAGACGTCCCACTACGAAGTGATGGTCCAGCTCGAAAGGTCCCAGCCGGCAGCTCCCCCGGGTGATGCTGCGCCTGCTGGCTGACGCGCCCTAGACGTACTTCTTGAACCAGGCCAGCGTGTCGTTCCACGCAGCGGTCGCCTGCGTTTCGTTGTAGCGCTCGCCGGTGTCGTTGTGGAAGGCATGGTCGACGCCGGGATACACCTTGAGCTCGTGGCGCACCTCGGTAGCGGCCAGGGCATCGCGGAACTCCGGCATCGGACCGGTAATGCGGTCATCTTGTTCTGCGTAGACGCCGAACACTGCAGGCTTAATGGTTGGCACCTTCTCAAGGTCCGGCGCTGGTCCGTAGAACGCTGAGGTGGCCTTCAACCCGGTCAGCTCCGTCGCCGCCTGCCAGGTGATGCCGCCGCCAAAGCAGTACCCGGTCATCGCAATCCGTCCTGCGTCCACGTAGTCCTGCGAGTTGAGATACGCGAATGCTGCTTTGAAATCGGCCACATGGCGCTGGGCTCCGGCCTTGGTCAGCGCTCCGGGGATGGCGTCCCGGTCGAGGTTTGCCGTACCGCCCTCTCTGCTGAGCAGGTCCAGGGCCAGTGCTGCGTACCCTTCCTTTGCGAAGCGGCGGGCCACGTCCTGGATATGCGGAGTCAGTCCTCGGTTTTCGTGGCACACCAGGACGGCAGGTACGGGGTTGTCCCCTTCAGGGCGCGCAAGATAACCACTGATGTCGGTTCCTTCGGAGGGGAACTGGATTGTCGCCGTCGTCATTCCTGCTGCTCCCTCCGGAACGGAGAGGGGGCTCTTGGCGCCGGGAACCGCGGCTGCAGAGGCGGTGCCTGTTCCCGGTGCCGACGTCGGATTAGGCGTAGGCATGGGATCGGTGCTGCGCGGTACTTCGTTCGGGGAGCAGCCGACCAGCAGCATTGCCGCGGCGGCGGCGCCCATGCTTCCGGTGATGAAGGCTACGCGCCGGGTGAAGGTGCGGCGGCTCATGGCGCCGGCCCGATAGTCGTCGAAAAATTCCTCGATCAGGTACTTCTCAAATTTGCCTAGCTGAGCCATGAGGGCCGTCCTTCAGTCTTGCCGATCTCCTCTCCCGAAGTCCTGGGCGGGCAAGGGGTGCGGCGCTTACGGACTAAGACGCACAGTTGAGGTGCGCGGTTCACATAACCGTCAGTTGCTCGGCGCCGTTCAGTTGTGCAGGTGCCGGCTCATAGCGCAGCCGCTATGAGAGCGATGAGCGGCGGAACGCCCTGGCCGAGTGCACCGCCAATGCCTTTGCCGCGCGGCCTGCCCAGCTCCATACGGTCCGCGATAAAAAGGACGAGACCCGAGAGAGCCATGAACAGGCAGGTATAGATCACCAGGGCACGCCCCACTGTCTCATTCCCTCCGCTCCACGCGACTACCCCCGCAATGGTGCCGCACGCGAGAAACAGGTTGTAGAAGCCCACTCCGAAGGCCCAGAGCCGGACAGCGGGGACATCCGCCGTCGGGGTGAAGAAGATGCGCTGATGGACAGCCGGGCGCTGGAAAGCCAACGCTTCCCACACGAAGACTAGGACGTGCAGGCCTGCCGCCAGCAGCGCGAAGACCCACACCAGCGGTGTCATTGTGCGACCTTCCCGACATCCATGGACACGTCGTGACGGCTAAGGACCTTTTGGATGTCCTGCATTGATTCCTCGAGGCGCCGCCCGGGCAGGACGGAGGCGTCAAGGTCCGCGTGAAAGCGCCCCATAGCGCCGGTCAGACTGAACACCAGGAACTTTGCCGCGGGCGTGAGCACGGTGAAAGTGTGCAGGGCTCCGGGAGGTATGGCGATTGCCGAACCCGGGCCCAAGTCAAAGCCCTCGTCACCGATCTGGACAACGATTCTGCCCTGCAGCACATAGTATGTCTTCGCCCAACCGGTGCGGTGCAGTGGCGCTGCGGCCTCGCGGGGCGCGTCGACTTCGAAGATCTCATAGGAACCGTCGGTGTGTTCGCTATCCACTTTGACGGTCAGGGTGGCGTCGGGAGCGCGCAGCTCAATGCCGTCGCCGGGTTGCAGATACTGGAGTAAGTGGCTCATGCCCCCAACGCTAGAACCCGTTTCGCGGCCGGGAAATCCCAGAATTCAGGGAATGATTAGCGGCCCGAACGGTGCCATACTGAGGCCGTGTGGGAGGAACGTGCCTATCGGGCCCGCCGGGATATCGCAGCTTTGGCTGCTTCCGGGCTGGGGGTCAGTGACATGCACGCCGCGGCTATCGAGCTGATGGGCCACGACGTAAAGGCTGAGTTGACGTGCTGGGCTGCGATCGATCCGGAAAATCTCGTGATCAGCACCATAACCAGCGGCGAGCCCCGAATACCGCACCAGTACGAGCCGCTCTTGGCTGAGGCGGAATACTCGCCGCAGGAGCCGCATACCTTCGCCTCGATGGCCAGGCGCAGGGAGGCATACAGCCTGCTGTCAGATCTGCCGCTGCGTGAGCATGACCGAAGCGCCAGATTCAGGAATGTGTGGCGGCCCCTCGGCGTGCAGCAGGAACTGCGCGTCCTCTTTGCTTCCGACGGCGTGTGCTGGGGTGCTGCAGGCCTGGTACGCGCCGGCAAGGACTTCACAGACCGCGAAGTGGAGTTCTTCACTGCGGTGGGACCCGCCCTGGCCGCGGCCACGCGCTTGGCGGTGCGTTCGGAAATTTCTGGACGCGCCCAGGCCATCCGTCCTGCGATCGTTGTCCTGGATTCCCGTGGGGAGCTGCGTTCGGCCACGCCGGAAGCCCAGCGGTGGCGGGAACGGCTCGACGATATCGCACCGGGCCGGTTCATGATGGTTATGCGGATCATGGCGGGAGGAGCGCGGAGCGCAGCCTCGGGCGGCTTCCGGGCACGGATACGTGACGCCCGGGGACAGTGGGCCCTGCTGCAGGGCAGTCCGCTTATGGGCGGGGACGACGACGGCGAGGTGGCTGTCTCAATCGAGCCGGTGGCCGGCGAGCAACTCGTGGGCATGCTGTTCGCCGCGTACGACCTCTCACCCAGGGAACAGGAGGTCTGCCGCCAGGTAATGGCCGGCTACCCGACGACGGACATCGCAGCCCATTTATTTGTGACCCCGAACACCGTGCAGGACCATCTGAAATCCGTGTTTGCCAAGACGGGCGTAAGAAGCCGGGGAGAACTGGTTGCACGGTTGCAGCCCAGTGTGGATTCGCCGTGATTGCTTGGCGGTTCTGCGCGGCTGATGCGGGGTTCGCCGGTGGCGCGAAAAAGGGAGGCAGCCCGGCGGCTTGAGCTGCTTCCTTTTTGCCCAGGCTGCTGCCGGGGCGCTTCTCAAGGGGCCGGTCAGCGGGCCGGGAAGCGTCGTTCCCCCACAGCCTGCAAAACGGTCCCTCCCCCCAATGCGGACGCGGACGTCCGGAGACCCTTCATGAACCGAGTCCGCTCCCCAACCGGAGAACCGTCCTCAAAGGTTCCATGATTTGTCGAATTGAGGAAATCGTCAACTTACCGCCGGGTAGGAGTTAGTCTATGACTGAAGCCGTGGAATTTCCGACTGAAGGCTAGGGGGCCAGTTAGATGCCATACAGCACCACTATCGCGGAAGCCGTCACGGCAGGGCCTGGCTCCGAGGATGCTACCGGGAGCGCTGCGGGCGGTCTCGGGAAGGCTGCGGGCGGTGTCCGGAGCGCCGAGGTCGGTTCCAGAGATGCGGTTCAAGATTCGGGGCCGTTCCGGCTCGCGGAGAACCCGCATGCGAGGGAGGGCCAGGACGCGCCAGGTACGTGGACCGAAACGACGGAACCGGCGCTGATTCCCAAGGTCTTTCCCGTGTACGCGTTCATCTGAGACAGCAGCGCCGGCGCATCCAGTCAGGGGTCGTTTTGTCGTACCCCACTGGAAGACTGTGTTCATGGATGACATGGGGGAACTGCAGGTGGTTCTGGCGGCTGCGCCACGCGGCGCCGGCCTTCCGGGTGCTGCTGCCGTCTCAGATGCTCCTGTCCCCAGCCTTACCGTGGAGAAGTGGATTGCTGCTGCGGGGTCAGTTCGGTTGTCCTTTGACGGTGCTGAACTGATTGATCAGTTGCGTCGGCTCGAGGACGCGAAGTCAGCGTTCTCGGCGATGCAGGCACGGATCA
>JAPSIT010000084.1 GCA_031178585.1 Arthrobacter sp. | reverse complement strand
CCGCTGCCGCGACGGCCTGAATCTGCCCGGCCAGCCGAGGCTCGGGCCGGGCGTTGAACCGCGCCTCTAACCGCGGGCGAGGCACACCCCAAGACAGAGCCGGGATGCACAGCCGCCCGGCCTGTTCAAGGCCTTTCGGCGATTCATGACGAAATATTTCCCTAGGTGACTTAGCGTTTCCGGGCCTTTGTGGCGGGTTTCCAGGCGGCTCTACAGTCGATGCATGACTGATACAGCTCTAGCCGGAGCGGCCACGGACAAGCCCGCGCGCCCAGCCCGTTCCTCCCGCCCCGCCGCAAAGCCTCACGGCCAGTGGAAGGTGGACGGAACCACCCCGCTGAACGCCAACGAAACCTGGAAGCAGGAAGACGACGGCCTCAACGTCCGCGAGCGTATCGAGTCCATCTATTCCAAGGAAGGCTTCGACGCCATCCCCGGCCAGGACCTGCACGGCCGCTTCCGCTGGTGGGGTCTTTACACCCAGCGCAAGCCCGGGATCGACGGCGGCAAGACCGCCACGCTCGAACCGCACGAGCTTGAGGATAAGTACTTCATGCTGCGCGTGAGGATCGACGGCGGTGCACTCACCACCGAGCAGCTGCGCGTCATCGGCAACATCTCGGTCGACTTCGCCCGTGACTCTGCCGACCTCACCGACCGCCAGAACATCCAGCTGCACTGGATCCGCGTTGAGGACGTGCCGGAGATCTGGCGCCGCCTTGAAGCCATCGGCCTGTCCACCACCGAAGCCTGCGGCGACGTCCCGCGCGTCATCCTCGGCTCCCCGGTGGCCGGCATTGCCAAGGACGAGATCATCGACCCCACCCCGCTCATCGAAGAGCTGGGGGAGCGGTTCATCGGCAACCCGATCCTGTCCAACCTGCCGCGCAAGTACAAGACCGCCATCACCGGCCACCCGAGCCAGGACGTGGTGCACGAGATCAATGACTTCGCGCTCGTGGGCGTCAAGCACCCTGAGCTCGGCGTGGGTTACGACCTCTGGGCCGGCGGCGCCCTCTCCACCAACCCGATGCTCGGCAAGCGCCTCGGCGCGTTCGTCACGCCGGAGCAGGCTGCCGACGTGTGGCTCGGCGTCACGAGCATCTTCCGCGACTACGGCTACCGCCGCATGCGCACCAAGGCGCGCCTGAAGTTCCTCATGGCCGACTGGGGTCCGGAGAAGTTCCGCCAGATCCTCGAGGACGAATACCTTGGCTATAAGCTGGCCGACGGTCCCGCAGCCCCCAAGCCGTCCACCCCGGGCGACCACGTGGGTGTGCACGAGCAGAAGGACGGCAAGTTCTTCATCGGCGCCACCCCGATTGCGGGCCGCCTCTCCGGCTCCCAGCTGGTGAAGCTCGCCGACACCCTCGAGTCCCGCGGCTCCTACCGGCTGCGCACCACCCCGCACCAGAAGCTCGTGGTCCTCGACGTTGCCAAGGACGAAGTGGAGCCGCTGGTCGCTGAACTGGACGCCCTGGGCCTCTCCGCCCGCCCGTCCGTGTTCCGCCGCGGCACCATCGCCTGCACCGGCATCGAGTACTGCAAGCTGGCCATCGTCGAAACCAAGGTCACGGCTGCCACCGCCGTCGCCGAGCTGGAGCGCCGCCTCGCGGACCTCGCGGACAGCGGCCAGCTCCCGCAGGCACTCTCCCTCCACATCAACGGCTGCCCCAACTCCTGCGCCCGTATTCAGACCGCGGACATCGGACTCAAGGGCATGATGCTTCCCACGCCCGACGGCGACCCCACCCCGGGTTTCCAGGTCCACCTCGGCGGCGGGCTGGCTTCCTCAGATCGTGAAGAGGCCGGCCTCGGACGAACCGTCCGCGGACTGAAGGTCTACGTCGCGGACCTGCCCGACTACGTCGAGCGGGTTGTCCGGCGCTTCGTAGCCGACCGCGCCGAAGGCCAGACCTTCGCCGAGTGGGCCCACGCCGCAGACGAGGAGGCACTCCAGTGAATCCCCAGCCACTCCCCAACCTCGCAAGTCCCAACTCGCTCCCTGTCCTCGCAAGCTCGGACCGGGGCCCTCGCGAGTCAGGGCCCACAGCCGGGGAGGGCCGTGGCCCCTCTTTAGGAATCGACCCGGTGGCATCGCCTGCCAGCGGCGCCAGCGGCACTCCCGCAAAGCGCTCCGTTGAGGAGCTCAAGGCACTGGCGGACGCGGGCGCGGCCGAGCTCGGCTGGGACGCCCCGGCCCGCGACGTCATCGCCTGGGTTGAGCGCAACTTCGAGATGCCAGCCGTCGCCGTCGCCTGCTCCATGGCGGACGCGGTCCTGCCGGCGCTCGTCGCGGACCAGCTGCCCGGCGTCGACGTCCTGTTCCTGGAGACCGGCTACCACTTCCCGGAAACGTACGCCACGCGCGATGAGGTGGCTGCGAACCTCCGCATCAACGTGGTGGACGTGCTCCCCGAGAACACGGTTGAGCAGCAGGACCGGCTCCTGGGCAAGGACCTGTTCGCCCGCGACGCCGCCCAGTGCTGCGCCCTCCGCAAGGTTGCCCCGCTGCGCCGCACCCTCGCCGGCTACGAACTCTGGTTCACTGGCGTCCGCCGCGACGAAGCCCCCACCCGCACCAACACGCCGCTGGTGACGTGGGATGAAGCCAACGGCCTGGTCAAGGTCAACCCGATGGCTGCCTGGACTTTCGACCAGCTGGTCCAGTACTCCGACGACAACCTCCTGCCCGTCAACCCGCTCCTGTCCCAGGGCTACCCGTCCATCGGATGCCAGCCCTGCACCCGCAAGGTGGCTCCCGGTGAGGACCCCCGCGCCGGCCGCTGGGCAGGAACCAACAAGACAGAATGCGGACTACACGTATGAGCACTTTCATAACCGAGGAGCCCACCCAGGTGACCGACGTCGCTGCCTCCACGCGCCTCTCCAGCCTGGACACCCTCGAGTCTGAGGCGATCCACATCATCCGCGAGGTTGTTGCCGAGTTCGAGAAGCCTGCGCTGCTGTTCTCCGGCGGCAAGGACTCCGTAGTCATGCTGCACTTGGCCACCAAGGCGTTCTGGCCCGGCAAGGTTCCGTTCCCCGTGCTGCACGTGGACACCGGCCACAACTTCCCCGAGGTCATCGACTTCCGCGACCGTACCGTCGAACGGCTGGGCCTCAAGCTCGTCGTGGGCAGCGTCCAGGAGTTTATTGACCGCGGCGAGCTGGCTGAGCGCGCTGACGGCACCCGTAACCCGCTGCAGACCGTTCCGCTGCTGGACGCCATCCAGTCCAACAAGTTCGACGCCGTCTTCGGCGGCGGCCGCCGTGACGAGGACAAGGCCCGCGCCAAGGAGCGCATCCTGAGCCTCCGTGACGAGTTCGGCCAGTGGGACCCGCGCAACCAGCGGCCCGAGCTGTGGAACCTCTACAACGGCCGCCACACGGTGGGCCAGCATGTCCGCGCGTTCCCCATCAGCAACTGGACCGAGCTGGACATCTGGCGCTACATCGAGCGTGAGAACATCGAGCTGCCCGGCCTGTACTACGCCCACGAGCGCGAGGTCTTTGCCCGCGACGGCATGTGGCGCGCAGTGGGCGAGGTTTCACAGCCGCTGCCGCATGAGGAAGTCATCACCAAGACTGTCCGCTACCGCACGGTGGGCGACATGTCCTGCACCGGCGCCGTCGAGTCCGACGCGTACACGGTGGCCGATGTCGTTGTTGAAGTCGCTGCCTCCACCCTGACCGAACGTGGCGCCACCCGTGCAGATGACCGCATCTCCGAGGCAGCCATGGAAGACCGCAAGAAGGACGGGTATTTCTAATGAGCACCGATACATCACTGGCGGTAGCGGATCTGGAAACGGCCCTGCCCACCACCCTCTTCCGGTTCGCCACCGCGGGATCGGTCGACGACGGCAAGTCCACCCTGGTGGGACGCCTCCTGCACGATTCCAAGGCAATCCTCGCGGACCAGCTGGACGCCGTTGCCCGCACCTCCGCGGACCGGGGTTTTGGTGGTTCGGCTGGCGGCATCGACCTGGCGCTGCTGACCGACGGCCTGCGTGCCGAGCGCGAGCAGGGCATCACCATCGACGTTGCCTACCGCTACTTCGCCACGGACCGCCGCAGCTTCATCCTCGCGGACTGCCCGGGCCACGTGCAGTACACCAAGAACACGGTGACCGGCGCGTCCACCGCGGATGCCGTCGTCGTACTCATTGACGCCCGCAAGGGTGTTCTGGAGCAGACCCGCCGGCACCTGTCCGTGCTGCAGCTGCTGCGGGTTGCCCATGTGATCGTGGCCGTGAACAAGATCGACCTCGTTGACTACAGCGAGTCCGTGTTCCGCGAGATTGAAGCCGACGTGCAGCAGGTGGGCCGCGAACTGGGGCTCGGTTCTGACGGCATCACGGATCTGCTGGTGGTTCCGGTTTCCGCGCTCGACGGGGACAACGTGGTGGACCGCTCGGAGCGCACACCCTGGTACACCGGGCCGGCGCTGCTCGAGGTGCTCGAGACGCTGCCGGCTGCCGACGAGCTCGAAAGCCATCTGGAGAGCTTCCGCTTCCCGGTGCAGCTGGTGGTCCGGCCGCAGGGTGCGCTGGCACCCGACGCCGTTGCAGGCGGTCTCGACCCGGAGGCGTACCGCGATTACCGCGCCTACGCCGGGCAGATCACCGAGGGCTCCGTGAAGGTGGGGGATAAGGTCAGCGTGCTGACGCCCGGCCAGGACCCGCGCACCACCACCGTGGTGGGCATCGACTTCGCCGGTACCTCGCTGGAGGAAGCAGCGGCGCCGCAGTCGGTGGCGATCCGCTTGGCTGACGAGTTCGACGTTGCCCGGGGAGACACGATCGCCGCAGCCGGAACTGTCCGTGAAGCGTCGGCTGACCTGTACGCGGCTCTGTGCTGGCTGTCCCCGAAGCCGCTCCGCGAGGGCGCCAAGGTCCTGGTCAAGCACGGCACCCGCACCGTCCAGGCACTGGTCCGCAGTGTCAGCGGCAAGCTGGACCTGAGCACCTTCAAGCTTGAGGGTGCTTCCAACCTGGAGCTCAACGACATCGGCCACGCGCAGCTCCGCCTCGCAGCCCCGCTGCCGCTCGAGAACTACCTGCACCACCGCCGCACGGGCGCTTTCCTGGTGATCGACCCGATCGACGGCAACACCCTCGCCGCGGGCCTGGTCAAGGACCACCCGGGCGACCACGAAGACGAGCGCTACAGCATCTGATTTCGCTTGCCTTTGCTGCGAAAGCTGTGAAGAAGGCCCCGGCCCGGACGTTTCCCGGACCGGGGCCTTCGGCGTTCCCCACACGCGCGGCCCTGGCCGGCACGGGCGGCCGTTCCCCACACGCGCGGCCCTGGCCCAGGCCGGTCAAGCGGGCTAAGGCCGCCCAAGCAGAGGATTAGGCCGTGCCGGTGCCTGCTGCCTCGCCAGCTTCGAGGATCGA
>JAPSIT010000083.1 GCA_031178585.1 Arthrobacter sp. | reverse complement strand
GGCCAGACCGGTGCTGAACGAGAACATCGTGCTCCGTCCGCTGCGGGGCATCAGCACCCGCCGCAGGATCGATATCCTGGCCCGCCCGGAGAACCTCAAGCGCGCGTCCGTGACAGTGGTGTGCGAGGCGCTGCAGGACATCATGGCCGGCCTCGTCCATGCTTAAACCCGACTGGGCCGCAGTTGTGGCCGTTCTGAGCGCTCAGAACAGCCACGACTGCGACCCAGCCGGGCAGAGAGAGAAGCGTCAGGCGTTGACGCCCAGCTTTTCCAGGATGAGTTCGCGGACGCGGCCTGCGTCGGCCTGGCCGCGGGTGGCCTTCATGACGCCGCCCACGATCGCGCCAATGGCCTGCACCTTGCCGCCCCGGATCTTGTCCGCGACGTCAGGCTGCGCCTCGAGGGCGGCATCGATGGCCTCCAGGAGCGGGCCGTCATCGGACACCACAGCGAGGCCGCGCTTGTCGACGATCTCCGCCGGCGTGCCTTCGCCGGCAAGGACGCCGTCCAGCACCTCGGCGGCCATCTTGTTGTTGATCTTGCCCGCTTCCACCATCTTGCTCAGCTCCACGATGGTGGCCGGCTCGATACCCAGCTGGCCGGGGTCGACATCGGCATTCTTGGCGCGGCCGACGATCTCGCCCATCCACCATTTGCGGGCCACGGAAGCCGTGGCGCCGGCGGCGATGGTTTCCTCGATTTCGTCCATCACGCCCGCGTTGACGACGTCGCGGAACTCCAGGTCGGAGTAGCCCCAGTCGGCCTGGAGCCGCTTGCGGCGGGCCGCGGGCGGCTCAGGCAGCATGGCGCGCAGTTCTTCGACCCATTCACGCGAGGCCACCACCGGCACGAGGTCCGGTTCCGGGAAGTAGCGGTAGTCGTCGGCGTCGGACTTGGCGCGGCCGGAGGTGGTGGTGCGGGTGTCCTCGTGCCAGTGGCGGGTTTCCTGCACTACCGGTTCGCCGGACTCCAGAACGGCGGCATGGCGCTGGATCTCGTAGCGGACGGCGTGTTCGACTGCGCGCAGAGAGTTCACATTTTTCGTTTCCGAGCGGATGCCGAAGCGTTCGCGGCCGTGCGGGCGCAGCGAAACGTTCGCGTCGCAGCGGACGTTGCCGCGCTCCATCCGTGCGTCGGAGACACCCAGGTTCTTGACGATCTCCCGGACGGCGGCCACGTAGGCCTTGGCCAGTTCCGGAGCCCGGGACCCGGCACCCTGGATCGGCTTGGTCACAATCTCCACCAGCGGGACGCCGGCGCGGTTGTAGTCCACCAGAGAGTAGTCGGCACCCTGGATGCGTCCGGCCGAGCCGCCCAGGTGGGTCAGCTTCCCGGCGTCCTCTTCCATGTGCGCGCGCTCGATCTCAACGCGGAACACCTCTCCGTCCGAGAGTTCGATGTCGAGGTAGCCGTCGTAAGCGATGGGCTCATCGTACTGGGACGTCTGGAAGTTCTTGGGGGTGTCCGGGTAGAAGTAGTTCTTCCGGGCGAAGCGGCAGGATTCGGCGATCTTGCAGTTCAGCGCCAGTCCGATCTTGATCGAGGATTCCACTGCTGTCTTGTTCACCACCGGGAGCACGCCGGGCATGCCCAGGTCCACCTCGTTGACGTTCGTGTTGGGCTCGTCGCCAAACACGTTCGGTGCCGAGGAGAACATCTTGGTCTTGGTGTTCAGCTCCACGTGGACTTCGAAACCCAGGACAGGATCGTACTTCTCCATGGCCTCTTCGAAGGTCAGGATTGCATCGGACATCAGTGTGAACCTCCGTGGCTCGGGACGGCAGCCGGTGAAGCATCGGCGAGTTCAGGGGCCTTGTCCAGGAGCGGACCGCCCCATTTCTCCTCAAGAAGTGATTCCAGCACGGCGCCCACGCGGTAAAGGCGGGCGTCCTCACGGGCGGGAGCCAGGAGCTGGATGCCCACGGGCAGCCCGTCCTCGTCGGCCAGGCCGCCGGGCAGGGACAGACCGGGGACGCCGGCCATGTTGGCCGGGATGGTGGCCACGTCGTTCAGGTACATGGCCAGGGGATCGTCCAGCTTCTCCCCCAGCTTGAACGCCGTGGTGGGGGCCGTCGGGGAGATCAGGACATCGGCCTGGGCGAACGCGGCGTCGAAGTCGCGCTGGATGAGCGTGCGGACCTTCTGGGCCGAGCCGTAGTATGCGTCGTAGTAGCCGGCGGACAGAGCGTAGGTGCCCAGGATGATGCGGCGCTTCACTTCGTCGCCGAAGCCGGCGGCGCGGGTGGCCCCCATGACGCGCTCGATGGTCATGGGCGGGTCCTCGGGGAGCACGCGCAGGCCGTACCGGACGCCGTCGAACTTCGCCAGGTTGGAGGAGGCCTCCGACGGCATGATCAGGTAGTAAGCACCGAGGGCGTACTGGAAGTTGGGGCAGGAAACCTCAACGATTTCCGCGCCCGCCTCCTTGAGCAGCTCAAGGGACTCGTTGAACCGCTTCTCGACGCCGGCCTGGTAGCCCTCGCCGTGGAGTTCCTTGATGATGCCGATCTTCATGCCCTCAACGTTGCCGGTGCGGGCGGCCGCGACGAGGTCTTCGAGCGGGTCGGGCAGCGAAGTGGAATCGCGGGGATCGTGGCCGCCGATGACCTGGTGCAGCAGCGCGGAGTCCAGAACGGTCCGGGATACGGGTCCGATCTGGTCCAGGGAGGAGGCCATCGCAATGGCGCCGTAGCGGGACACTCCGCCGTAGGTGGGCTTCACGCCGACGGTTCCGGTAACGGCGCCCGGCTGGCGGATCGAGCCGCCGGTGTCCGTGCCCAGCGCGAGCGGCGCTTCGAAGGCGGCCACGGCGGCTGCCGAACCGCCGCCCGAGCCGCCGGGGATCCTGTCCAGGTCCCACGGGTTGCGGGTAGGACCGTAGGCGGAGTGCTCGGTGGAGGAACCCATAGCAAATTCATCCAGGTTGGTCTTGCCCAGGATCGGCATCTTGGCGGCGCGCAGCCGCTGCACGACAGTGGCGTCGTAGGGGCTGTACCAGCCTTCGAGGATCTTGGAACCGGCCGTGGTCGGCTGGCCGACGGTCACGATGAGGTCCTTAACCGCGATGGGCACGCCGGCGAGTTCGTGGAGTTCCTCGGCGGCCTGTCCGCCGGCGGCGCGGATGGCATCCACCTCTGCGGCGACGGCGAGCGCTTCTTCGGCGTTGACGTGCAGGAACGCGTTGACGCCGCGTTCACCGCCGTCGACGGCCGCGATACGGTCCAGGTGCGCCTGGACAACCTCTACGGCAGTCACCTCACCGGCGGCGAGCTTCTCCGCCAGCCGGGCGGCGGAAAGCCGGATCAGCTCATTGCTGTTGTTTTCAGTCATCTGTCCTATGCCTCATCCAGGATTGCCGGGACCTTGAAACGGTTCTCGTCGGAATCCGGAGCTCCGGAGAGTGCCTGATCGGCGGTGAAGGTGTGACCCACCACGTCTTCACGGAACACGTTGTTCAACGGGATCGGGTGCGAGGTCGCCGGAACGTCGTCCCCGGCGGCTTCGCTGACGGACTTCACCGCGTCTACGATGACGGCCAGCTCGCCGGCCATCCTGTCCAGCTCGTCAGCGCCCATCTCAATGTGTGCGAGCCGCGCGAGATGCGCGACGTCGTCACGGTTGATCGCAGCCATGGATCTCCCCTGCAAAGTTCGAATTGTTTTCCGAACCAGTCTAGTCGGGAAACGTCAGTGCCCGCCTGAAGACCCCCAGCGGGCCCCAGGCGGGCACATCAGGCCGCACGGCGAACCGCGGGCAGGAACAGGCTAGCCGACTCCGATGGCACCCGTCAGCATGCCGACAGCCAGCATGACAAGGGAGACCAGGGCACTGCGCCACAGCACCTTCTTGTGGTGGTCACCCAGGTCCACCTTGGCCAGGGAAACCAGCAGCAGGATGGCGGGAACCAGCGGGCTCTGCATGTGGAAGGGCTGTCCGGTGATGGAGGCACGGGCCATCTCGGCAGCGCTGATGCCGTAGTGCGCGGCGGTCTCGCTGAGGACGGGCAGCACGCCGAAGTAGAAGGCGTCGTTGCTCATGAAGAACGTCATGGGAATGCTGAGGACCCCGGTGATGACTGCCATGAGCGGGCCCATGTCGGACGGAATGATCTGCACCAGCCAGGCGGACATGGCCTCGACCATGCCTGTGCCGGTCAGTACGCCGGTCAGGACTGCTGCGGCCATGACCATGCTGACCACGGCGACGATCGACGGTGCGTGCGCCACGAGCTGCGCGCCCTGGTCCTTGACGTGCGGGAAGTTCACCAGCAGGGCGATGGCCGAGCCGACCATGAAGACGTAGGGCAGGGGCACGAGGTCGGCGATGAGCATGCCCATGACGGCGACCGTGAGGCCCAGGTTGAACCACTGCAGCTTGGGACGGAGGGTCTTGCGGTTGGGGTCCAGGGCGGTATCTGCCATGGCGGTGTCGCTGTCGTCGACCAGTGTCTCGGTGCGTTCCAGCACGGCCACCGGGGAGTTCCCGGCGGCGGGGCCTCCCGTTGCGGGGACAGGTGCCGGGCCGCGGCCGGACCCGCCGCGGTTGGTGTTGGAAGAACCGGTGCCGCTGCCGCCGGCGGAGGTGCCGCCGTCGAACGCTTCAGCAGTATCGGGGACTCCCCAGATTTCCGGCTGGGTGGCGCGGAGGCGGTTGCGCTCCTGAATGCCAAGCAGCCAGGCGAAGGCCAGGACGAGGGCGATGCCGGCGAGCAGTGACGGGAGCATGGGGACGAAGACGTCGTTGACATCAATTTTCAGGGCGGTGGCGGCGCGGGCGGTGGGGCCGCCCCACGGCACGATGTTCATGGTGCCGTTGGCCAGGCCGGCCACACAGGTGAGGACCACCGGGCTCATCTTCAGGCGGAGGTAGATCGGCAGCATGGCCGCGGTGGTGAGGATGAACGTGGTGGAGCCGTCGCCGTCGAGGGAGACTGCGGCAGCCAGCAGGGCGGTGCCCAGGACAACCTTGGCGGGGTCATTGCCGAGCTTGCGCAGGATGAACCGGACCAGCGGGTCGAACAGCCCGACGTCGATCATCAGGCCGAAGTAAATGATGGCGAACATCAGCAGGGCGGCGGTGGAGGTCATGGACTTCATCGAGTCCATGACCATGTCGCCGATGCCAAGGCCCGCGCCTGCGAAAAGACCGAAAACGGTGGGGACGATGATCAGCGCCAGCACTGGCGTCAACTTTTTCGTCATGATCAGCACCATGAAAACCGCGATCATGGCGAATCCAAGTAATACCAGCACAGCCGGCTCCTTCTTGTGAACGGCACCACCCCGGTGTGATGCGTACTACAGACGTTAGAGTGGCGCTGGTCACGGCCGTGCCTTTGGCTCAATTGATTGGCATACTGCTTATTGGGAGCATTTTGCGCATTCTGCTCACAGCCCTGTTCATGACCCC
>JAPSIT010000026.1 GCA_031178585.1 Arthrobacter sp. | reverse complement strand
TTGGCGCGCCGGTACTCCCGCAGCAGCGCCGGCCGGGCATGGCTGGCGTCCCTCCCCGGGCTGGTTAGCAGCCGGATGGAGCGCTGGGGGCTCACGCTTGACCTCGAGCCCGGAGCGCTGCCTTGGAGCGGACACGGCGGCCTGGTGGTGCCTGTGCTGGCCGGGGATATTCCCGCGGTCCTGAAGGTTGCCTTTCCCCATGACGAGGCCCTGGTAGAACGGCATGCACTGGCCCTCTGGAACGGACGCGGTGCGGTCCGGCTGCTGGCCTCAGACGCGGGCACCTGCTCGATGCTGCTGGAACGCCTGGACGCCGGCAAGTCACTCCAGACTGAGCCGATGGACGTTGCCGCTGAAGTGTGGGGCGGCTTGGTGCGCCAGCTGAGCCTGATCCCCGGCAGCGAGCCGCAATGGCGCGAATTCGAGCACATCGCAGCCCGGGCGGAGCAATGGAGCGATGATCTGCCGGCCGAATGGGAGCAGCTGGGGAGGCCCTTCCCCAGGTGGCTCCTGGAAGCTGCGCTGGAAGTCTGCCAGACCAGGGGCGCTGTGGGCCGCCGCTCCGGTTCCGATGTACTCGTCAACACCGACTTCCACTTCCTGAACATCCTGGCCAGGCTGGATGCCTCCGAGAACCACCAGCGCCCCACCTACGCAGCCATAGATCCGCAGCCGATGATCGGCGAGGCCGAATTTGGGGTCGCGCCCGTGTTGTGGAACCGCATCTCGGAACTTCCGGCAACTGATCCCGGAGCCGGCCTGCGCGCCCGGTGCCTGGATTTCAGCAGGGCGGCGGGGCTGGACGGAGAAACCGCCCGGCAGTGGAGCCTCGCCCGCGAGGTGGACAACGCCTTGCACTACGCCTCGAAGCCCGGCCACGAAGGCGACTTCGCGCGTTCCCTCTGGGTTGCCAGCACCCTGGCCGGGCGGACACTTGATGGGCTTCCCGCGCCGCACGCACTGCCCGAGCCCGGCCATGCAGGCGGGGATTCGTTCCCGTCGTAGCCGGCTGTTCCGTTATTGAGGGCTCAGGCGAAATTTTCCTGCCAGACGTCAAAGCCGAGCTTGACGATCAGGGCGCCGACCACCGCGAGGAAGACCAGCCGCACAAAGCGGCTTCCCTGCCGGACGGCGGTCCGAGCACCCAGGTATCCCCCGGCCATGTTCGCCAACCCCAGCAGCAGGCCGATCCCCCACAACAGGGAGCCATGCGGCAGGAAGAACAACAGCGCACCCGCGTTAGTGGCCATGTTGACGATCTTGGCCTTGGCACTTGCTTCCAGGAACGCGTACCCCATCGCCGAGACCAGGGCGATCACCAGGAACGAACCTGTGCCCGGGCCGATCAGTCCGTCGTAAAAGCCAATCACCCCGCCAATGCTGCAGGCGACCACGTAGTGGGTGCCGCCGTTGTGCCTGAGAACGGTAAGGTGCCCGGCGTCGGGCTTCAGGGCGGTGAAAAGCGCGACGGCGACAAGTGCCACCACAATGATTGGCTTGAACACCTCCGCCGGCAGCCGGGCCGCCAGCAGGGCGCCCCCGAAGCTGCCGGCCAGCGCAATGGCCGCCATGGGCACGGCCGTCCGCAAGTCCGGCCGGACGCGCCCATAGTAAGTGACTGCGCTGGTGGTGGTGCCGAAGATGGAACCCATCTTGTTCGTGGCAAGGGCCTGGACCGGGGTGATTCCCGGAACAAGCAGGAGCGCGGGGAGCTGCAGCAGGCCCCCGCCTCCCACCACGGCATCCACCCAGCCTGCGGCGAAGCCCGCCACCACTATCAGGATGATGGTGGTGAGCTCGATCGATTCGAAACCTGAGAGCACCTCCGGCGCTGCGGGGCGTTAGCTGTTGCGGACAGCGTTGACCACGAAGTCAACGGCCTTGTCCACTGCCACGTTTTCCGCTTCGCCGCTGCGCCGGTCCTTGATTTCGACGACGCCGTCCACGAGTCCCTTGCCGACGGCAAGGATGGTGGGGACACCGATGAGCTCCGCGTCGCCGAACTTCACGCCCGGGGAGACCTTGGGCCGGTCGTCGTAAATGACGTCGAGCCCGGAGGCTTCGAGTTCCTGCGCGAGCTGCTCGGCTGCGGCGAAGATCTCCTCGCCCCGTCCGACGGCCACGACGTGGACATCGGCCGGAGCCACGGACCGCGGCCAGACGAGGCCCTTGGCGTCGTGGTACGACTCGGCCAGCGCAGCGACGGAACGCGTAACACCCACGCCGTAGGAGCCCATGGTCACCACAACCTGCTTGCCGTTCTGGTCCAGGACCTTTAGTTCAAGGGCCTCGGCGTACTTGCGGCCGAGCTGGAAGATGTGCCCCATCTCGATGCCACGGGCCGTTTCGAGCGGGCCGGAGCCGTCGGGGGCTTCGTCGCCGGCACGCACCTCTGTGCACTCAATGGTGCCGTCCCAGCCGAAGTCCCGTCCTGCGACGAGGCCATAGACATGCTTGCCGGCCATGTTTGCTCCGGTCACCCAGGAAGTGCCGGCAACGACGCGCGGGTCCACCAGGTAAAGGAGCTTGGCGGCGCCTTCCAGGCCGAGGAGGGGTTCGTCCAGCGACATTCCCGGGCCAAGGTAGCCGCGGACGATGAGCGGATTCTTTGCCAGGTCCTCGTCGCCAGCAGCTTCGACGTTGATTTCCCCGGCGACGGGGAGGTACGCGCCGATGTTGGCTTCGACGCGCTTGAGGTCCACTCCGCGGTCGCCCGGTACACCGATGACGACGATCTGGCGCTCACCCGTGGGCAGGGTGACGGCGAGGACCACGTTCTTGAGGGTGTCGGCGGCAGTCCAGGGGCCGCCGTCGGCATCGCTGCGCGGAACGATCTCGTTGGACGCGGCCACGAGCGTGTCGATGGTGGGCGTGTTCGGGGTGTCCCGGATCTCGGCCGCCGGAGCGTTGGTGTAGTCAATCTCGGCGGGGACCACTGTGGTCACGGCCTCGACATTCGCGGCGTAGCCGCCTGCCGACCGCACGAACGTGTCTTCACCGATCTCGGTGGGGTGCAGGAACTCCTCGCTCCTGGAACCGCCCATGGCGCCGGCGGTGGCGGCTACGGGAATCACTTCCAGGCCGAGGCGCTCGAAGATCTTCAGGTACGCGGCACGGTGCGCGTTGTAGCTGGCGTCCAGCCCGGCGTCGTCCACGTCGAAGGAGTAGGAGTCCTTCATGATGAATTCGCGGCCGCGCAGCAGGCCGGCGCGCGGCCGGGCCTCATCACGGTACTTGTTCTGGATCTGGTAGATGCTCAGCGGCAGGTCCTTGTAGGAGGAGTACAGGTCCTTGACCAGCAGCGTGAACATTTCCTCGTGTGTGGGCGCCAGCAGGTAGTCCCCGCCCTTGCGGTCCTTGAGGCGGAAGATGCCCTCACCGTACTCGGTCCAGCGGTTCGTGGCCTCGTAGGGCTCCTTGGGCAGCAGTGCCGGGAAGTGGACTTCCTGGGCGCCGATGGCGGCCATCTCCTCGCGGATCACCTGCTCCACCTTGCGTAGTACGGTCAGACCCAGCGGCAGCCAGGTGTAGATGCCGGGTGCTGCCCTGCGGATGTAGCCGGCACGGACCAGGAGCCGGTGGCTCGCCACCTCGGCGTCGGCGGGATCTTCACGCAGGGTGCGCAGGAACAGCTTGGAAAGTCGAAGAACCACGGGTAAGCATCCGTTTCTGGGGAAAGTGCAAATTGTCTGGGTACTAATCTACCGGCAACATGGCGAGGCAGCTTCCGCAGGCCACAGCGCAGGTCAGTCAGAAGCCGCAACCAAGGCCGGTCAGAAAAGGACCGTCGCGAAAGTTCCGACCTGCCGGAAGCCGACCCGCTCATAAGTGGCGCGGGCGCGGGAGTTGTAGTCGTTGACGTAGAGACTGGTCACAGGCGCCATTTTTTGGGCCAGCAGCACCACCGCCGCCATGTAGCCCGCGCTGAGGCCGAGGCCCCGGTAGCCGGGATTCATCCACACACCCTGCACCTGCGTGGTGTCCCGGGTCACGGCGCCGAGCTCGGCCTTGAAGACCACCTCGCCGTCCTTGATATGAACGAGAGAGTGGCCCTGGCGGATCAGTCCCGCCACCCGCCTGCTGTAGAAGTCGCGGCCCCCGAGGTAGGGCGAATAGCCAACTTCCTCTTCGAACATCGCCGCACAGGCAGGCAGGATGGTCTCGAAATCCGAATCCTGGCCGAAGCCCAGGTGCCAGTTGGGCTCGACGGCGGGTGGCCCGTCAATGGTCATCAGCGGCTGGGCCGGCCGCACCTCATGGGCTTGGTGCCCTAGTTTCTCCAGCTCGCCATGCAGCGCCAGCACGGTGGGTGCCGGACCAAAGATCGACGCGTACCGGCGCCTGGAACGATGGGCCGCAGCTGACACCGCTCCAGCCAGGGCCGGCGCCAGCTGGACCGGCACGAGGTTGGCGCCTGCCCAGCAGGCGCCAACCAGCACGTCGCCGTCGAAAACCCCCAGAACATTGGCTCCCCCGGGGGTGGGGGCAGCGGTTCCTGTTGTTTCCAGATGGGCAAGGATGAAGACGTTGGCCACCGGATCGACGCCGGCCAGCTCGCGCAGGCCGGCTGTGTCTGCGGCGCCGAGTGCCCGGACGGTCACGCCGTCCGGGGTGGCTCCGTCTTTATGAGACGCTAACCACGGGGCTACCCTTGACAGCATCTTCGCCATCGGCCTCCCCCATCTCTTCTGCGATACGCATGGCCTCTTCGATCAGTGTCTCAACAATCTGGCTCTCGGGGACAGTCTTGATGACTTCGCCCTTCACAAAAATCTGGCCCTTGCCGTTGCCGGAGGCTACGCCGAGGTCAGCTTCGCGTGCTTCGCCGGGTCCGTTGACCACGCAGCCCATGACGGCGACACGGAGCGGAATCTCCATGCCTTCCAGACCGGCGGTGACCTGTTCGGCGAGGGTGTAGACGTCCACCTGGGCACGGCCGCAGGACGGGCAGGACACGATTTCCAGCTTGCGCGGACGCAGGTTCAGCGACTGGAGGATCTGGTTGCCCACCTTGATCTCCTCCACTGGCGGGGCGGAGAGGGACACGCGGATGGTGTCGCCGATGCCCTTGGACAGCAGCGCGCCGAAGGCCGTAGCGGATTTGATGGTGCCCTGGAAGGCGGGGCCAGCCTCAGTCACACCCAAGTGCAGGGGCCAGTCCCCTTTTTCCGCAAGCATCTCGTAGGCCGCCACCATGATGACGGGGTCGTTGTGCTTGACCGAGATCTTGAAGTCGTGGAAGCCGTGCTCCTCGAACAGGGATGCTTCCCAGACAGCGGATTCAACCAGCGCTTCCGGAGTGGCCTTGCCGTACTTTTTCAGGATGCCAGGCTCCAGCGAACCGGCGTTGACGCCGATGCGGATGGAGGTGCCGTGGTCTTTCGCCGCCTTGGCAATTTCCTTCACCTGGTCATCGAACTTGCGGATGTTGCCGGGGTTGACCCGCACGGCGGCGCACCCTGCCTCAATGGCTGCGAAGACATACTTCGGCTGGAAGTGGATGTCGGCGATGACGGGGATCTGGGACTTGCGGGCGATGATCGGAAGGGCTTCGGCGTCATCCGCCGAAGGGCACGCCACCCGGACGATGTCACAGCCGGAGGCCGTCAGCTCGGCGATCTGCTGCAGGGTGGCGTTGATGTCCGTGGTGGGAGTGGTGGTCATCGACTGCACGCTGATGGGTGAGTCGGAACCGACCCCGACCGGACCGACTTTAATCTGGCGCGTCTTGCGGCGCGGAGCAAGGACGGGAGGCGGGGCGGATGGCATTCCCAGGCTGACCGAGGTCACGTGGACTCCTTGATTCTAAAAATGGTGGGAAGGGTTAGGCGTGGTCGGCGAGGAGACCGGTCACGGGAACCCATTCGGTTGTGCGGGTGCCGGATATGACGCCGGCGGAGGCGAAGGGATCCTGCTTCAGGATGTCGTTCAGAGCGCTCTCGTCGGCGGCCTTGAAGATCAGCAGCGCGCCGGCACCGTCACCGTAGGGTCCGCTGGCGAGGAGAACGCCGTCCTGGGCCAGGCCTGCGGTCCACTCACGGTGCGAAGGGCGGCTGGCTGCGCGGGCCTCGGAGGATTCGGCGTCGTATACGTACTCAACAGCAAAAACAGTCATACAGACACCCTATCCCGCGGCCGCCCTAGCCGAGGAGCACCACCTTCGTAAAGGCTGCCACGCCGGCCGCCCACAACATCGAGGACAAGGTGCCTATGATGAACCGTTCAGCAGCAACGGGAGTCTCCTTGAGTTCGGCGAACCGTCCCAAGCCCTTAATGGCCACGACGTAGGCGATCGCCACGGGCTGCCCTGCCAGGATCGCCAGGCACACGGCGAGGCGTTCCAGCACGCCAATAATGGCCCCTCCCCGGAGGATCCGGGTTGTGGGCCCGGCAGCAGTTTCCCGCGGCACCGTGATATCGCCGTTGACGGTGTTGCCGCCATTAGCGTCGCCGGCGTCCGTTTTCCCAGCGCCCTGCTCAATCCCGGAATCAGGGGCCGTTTCCCGGTCCACCGTCACATCCGCAGACGGATCGTCCCCGCTGCTGGCCACCCCGGCATGGGCATCGGCCTTGTCGTCGATGGTGCGGGCCAATTTGAACACCAGGGCGGTCACCGGCCAGCCAACGAATCCTGCCGTCAGCAGGGCAACTGCGATCCAGAGTGCGTTCACCGTTCTCCTCGGTCGGGCGCTTCGGAGCTGGCGGCTTTCAGGACCAGCCCGTGGGCGGTGGCCAGCAGCATTTCCACTGCCGGTCTCGCCGCCCATTCTTCCTGCCATCCCGACCTGATGATGGCCCGGCTCACCGACTGCTCGCTGATTCCCAGATCCCGTGCGACGTGCTTCTGCTGTCCGTGCCGACCGGGGTCGTATCCGTTCCGGGCGCGGAGCGCGTCCACCACCCGCCATTGAGCCTCAGTGCGCTCCTGGACCAGCCGGCCCACGAGCCGCAGGACGGCTTCGGCATTGGCGCACGCCCTGACGCCCTCTTCGGAGTCGCCCGTTGCAGGGGCACCACGCCCGGCAGCCCCGGAGACAACGGCCAGCGGAACGTGGCTGCCGGCGGCCTTAGCCCGCTCCACTGCCTGCCTGGCGGCCACGAACGCTGCTCCCGATCCTTCCCGGGGGCTCACGGGCTGCGGCTCGTTCACGGGCCCGATGCCCACACCGACATACCACAGGCCGCTGCGGAGCGCGTGAAGGCTGACTTCCACGACGTCGCGAGGGTCGTGGAGGACACCTTGAACTTCATCCCCCACTGAACGTTCAAAGCCGCGGGATATCCGGTGCAGTCCGTCGAGGAACTCGGGCACCCGGTCGACGTCGGTACTGCTGCCGCGTTGGTCAATGGTCAGGACGTACATATCTCAACCATAAACGGCAGATTTTCTAATATCAATCAGATCCAGCTGATTGTCGCCGATCAGCTACGAGGGGTTTAGGAGTTACCCAAAGAGATTGACCGGCTTCACAATGTCCGCATAGATCAGCAGAGCGCCCATCCCCATCAGCAGCACGGCCACGACGTAAGTCACGGGAAGAAGCTTGGCAATATCAAAGGCGCCTGGATCCGGCCTGCCCAAGAGCTTCGCGACACGGCGCCGGAGACCTTCATACAGCGCCCCCGCCACATGCCCGCCGTCGAGGGGCAACAGCGGCACCAGGTTGAAAACCGCCAAGGCGAAGTTCAGGCCGGCGAGCAGGCCAACAAGGGCGGCGAGCCTGGATTGCGCCGGCACCTGCTCCATGGCGGCAACTTCACCGGCCACCCGGCCAACGCCGACCACGCTGATGGGGCCATTCGGATCCCGCGGCTCTTCGCTGAACGCCGCCTGTGCTACGCCGGCGACGCGGGCCGGGAGATTCAGGATGACGCCGGCGATCTGGCGGATGTTTTCCCCCGCCATCGGCAGCACTGACGACGCCGGCTGGGCAACGAGGGCGGTCTGTGCACCGATGCCCAGGAAGCCGACTTCCTGGAACATGGGTTTGCCTTGGCCGTCCCTCGCCTGCCGTCCGTCCTCCCCGACTACCGGCCGCGCCGACAGGACTGGGGTGACGGTGGTGGACACGGGCGCACCGTCCCGTTCGACCGTGATGCTGACTTCCCGTCCGGCTGAGGAACGGATCCATCCTGTTAGCTCAGCCCAGTCCGTCACCGTTTTGCCGTCAAAGGAGGTGATGACGTCATTGGGCTTGAGCCCGGCGGAGGCAGCGGGGGTGAGCTTGCAGTCCGCGGAGTCCGGGTCCACCGTCTCCCCGGCCTTCACCTGGCATTTCGAAACGTCGGCGATGGTCGTCGTCGGGGTGGCGATGCCGAAGCCCATCAGCAGCACGGCGGTCAGCACGAGGCCGATCAGCAGGTTCATCGCCGGTCCGCCCAGCATCACCACGACCTTTTTCCAGACCGGAAGCCGGTAGAAAACGCGGTTTTCGTCGCCCGGTCCCACCTCTTCATGGGCCATGGACCGCGCCTCGGTGGCCAGGGTCTGGAACATGCCGGTGCTGGAGGGCCGCACTGAGCCGTCATCCTTGTTGGGCGGGTACATGCCAATCATCGACACGAAGCCGCCCAGCGGCAGGGCTTTGAGGCCGTATTCCGTCTCACCCTTTTTCTTCGACCAGAGAGTGGGGCCGAAGCCGATCATGTATTTCGTGACGCGGACTTTGAAGAGCTTGGCCGGAAGTAGGTGCCCCACTTCGTGCAGGGCAATCGACACGGCAATGCCGATCGCCACGAAGACGACGCCGAGAATAAAGAGAATGACGGGGCTCATGCCTGGATCTGCTGCTTCCTAGAGACTGCTCACTGCTAAACGTTCGTGGGTACGTGCCCGTGCCCACTTTTCAGCCTCCAGCACGGACTCGACCGTCAGCCGGGAGGAACCCGGGTGTTCGCTGAGAACCACTTCGATGGTATCCACAATGTCGGTGAACCGGATGCGGCCCCCGTGGAACGCCAGGACGGCTTCCTCGTTTGCCGCGTTGAAGACGGCAGGGAACGTACTCCCCCGTTGCGCGGCTTCCTTGGCGAGCTCGACGGCGGGGAACGCGGCCGCGTCAAGCGGCTCGAAAGTCCAGCTCACGGCGCGGCTCCAGTCGCACGGCATGGCCGCGTTCGGAACCCGGTCCGGCCAGCCCAGCCCGAGGGCGATCGGCAGGCGCATGTCCGGCGGGGAGGCCTGGGCAATGATCGACCCGTCCACGAACTGCACCATGGAGTGGACCACGGACTGGGGATGAACCACAACGTCGATGCGGTCCAGCGGGATGTCAAACAGCAGGTGCGCCTCGATCACCTCCAGGCCCTTGTTGACCAGCGTCGCGGAGTTGGTGGTGACCATCAGGCCCATGTCCCAGGTGGGGTGCGCCAGGGCTTCCTCGGGTGTGACGTCGGCGAGCCGCTCCCGGGTGCGGCCGCGGAACGGTCCCCCGGACGCCGTCAGGATGAGCCGGTCCACCTCGGCGGCGGACCCGGAGCGCAGGCACTGGGCGATGGCGGAATGTTCCGAGTCGACCGGCACGATCTGGCCTTCCCTGGCCGCGGCCTTGACGAGCGCCCCGCCCACGATCAGGGATTCCTTGTTCGCGAGCGCCAGGGTGGCCCCGGTGCCCAGGGCAGCCAGGGTCGGCGCCAGGCCGATCGAGCCGGTGATGCCGTTGAGCACCACGTCCGCGTCAACCCCAGCGATCGTGGTGGAGGCATCCGGACCTGCGACGATCTCGGGCCGGTACGACGGGAGCCCGGCTGCCCGGGCGGCGTCATCAATCAATTCGCGGAGCCGGCCAGGATCGCCGGAGGCGATGCCCACCGCGAGCGCCTTCGTATGGACAGCCTGCTGCGCAAGGAGTTCGAGGTTGCCGCCGCCGGCGCTGAGGGCCACTACCTCGAAAAGGTGCGGGGCGCCGTCGACGACGTCAATCGCCTGGGTGCCGATCGAACCGGTGGATCCGAGGAGGACAATTCTGCGCGGCTTGCCCGCTGGTTGATTGGTGGAACGGCCGGCGCCCGGAGTCTGCATGCCTTAAGTATCCCGCACACCCGGCCACCGCCGGATCCGCCACCGCCAGATCCGCCGGCGCCGGATCCCCCACCGCCGGATCCGGTCAGGTCGTCGCAGGAGGTGCTGTCCGGGTGCCCACCCGTTTGCCAGGAAGGCCGCAGAGGAAGCCACTTCAGCGGCCATTTTTGGCAAACAGGCGAGCATCTTGACGCTCAGGGCGCCGTGAGTAACGTGGAATCCGTGGACTGGGCCGCGTGGTTTGACTGGTTTGACGCGCCGGACTACGAATTCGCCCGGCAGGTATTGCAGCGCGGCGTCGCCGGGCTCTTCTTCGTTGCGTTCCTCTCTTCCCTCAATCAGTTTCCGGCGCTGCTCGGGGAGCGCGGGCTCCTACCCGTTCCGGACTTTCTGGAGGCATTCAGCAGGTTCCGACGGCCCACGCTGTTCCGCTGGCGCTATTCCGACCGTCTGCTGCGGGCCGTCTGTGTGACCGGCATGGCCATCTCGGCGACCCTCGTTCTCGGGCTCCCCCAGCTCGGGCCGCCATGGGTGCCTCTTATTGCGTTCCTGGCCCTGTGGCTGCTGTACATGTCCATCGTCAATGTCGGGCAGACGTTCTACGGCTTCGGCTGGGAGATGCTGTTGCTCGAAGCGGGTTTCACCGTGGCGTTCCTCGGTTCCGACCAGACGGACCCGCCCCGCACGATTCTGATCCTCATCGCCTGGCTGGTGTTCCGCCTGGAGTTCGGCGCGGGCATGATCAAGATCCGCGGCGGACGGGAATGGCGGGACCTCACGGCGCTGTACTACCACCATGAAACGCAGCCCATGCCCGGACCGCTGAGCCGCCAGGCACACCTCCTGCCCAAGCCGTTCCACAAGCTGGAGGTGCTGGGCAACCACTTCGCCCAGCTCGTGGTGCCGTTCTTCCTCTTCGCCCCGCAGCCGATCGCGAGCATCGCAGCGGGCATCATCATTTTCACGCAGCTGTGGCTCGTGGCCAGCGGCAACTTCGCCTGGCTGAACTGGATCGCCATTGTGCTGGCTTTCGCCGCAGTCAGCGATCCGGTGGCCCATGCAGTGCTGCCCGTCATTCCGCTCGACTGGCATGCCGCCGGCGCCGAGCGCGAAACGCCACTCTGGTGGCTCGTCATTACCCTGGCCGCGACTGTGCTCCTGGTGGTCCTCAGTTACTGGCCCATCCGCAACCTGTTCTCGCACTACCAGCTCATGAACGCCAGTTTCAACCGCTGGCAGCTGGTCAACACCTATGGAGCGTTCGGCACGGTCACGAAGCAGCGGATCGAGGTCGCCGTGGAGGGCACCATGGACGAGGACCCAGACGAGTCCGCGGACTGGCGGGAGTACGGCTTCAAGGGCAAGCCCTGGGATGTGCGCCGGATGCCCCGCCAGTATGCGCCGTACCACCTGCGGCTCGACTGGCTGATGTGGTTCCTGCCGCTGCGCACAGTCCACGAAGAGTGGTTTTACGTGTTCCTCTCCAAACTCCTGGAGGCGGATCGGGCGGTGCTGCGCCTGCTGCGCCATGACCCGTTCGACGGCGAACGCCCCCGCTGGGTACGCGCCCGCACCTACCTCTACCGCTTCTCCACCCGCGACGAGTTCCGTAAGACCGGTCAACGCTGGATCCGCACTCCGCTGTATGAGGCCATTCCGCCGCTCTCGCTGCGGCGGGCGCCCGGGCGGCGGCAGTAGAAGGCGGACGCCGGCTAAAAGCTATGCTCTGATGCCCGCCCGCCTGATGGTGGACTCGGCGTGCTTCAGAATAGGCCCGTCAATCATTTTGCCGTCGTACTGGAACACCCCGCTGCCGGAGGCATGGGCCGCTTCCAGCAGTTGTCTTGCTGCAGCCACGTCCGCTTCGGACGGGGCGTAGGCGCCGCGCACCACGGGCACTTGGGTGGGGTGGATGCACGCCTTCGAGCTGAATCCTGAGGCCACTGCGTCGCGGGCCTCAACTCCGAGTCCCTCAAGATCAGGGATGTTGACGTACACCGCGTCCACGGCTTCCTTGCCGAAGGCGCCGGCCGCCAGCAGCACGGATGACCGGGCGTGCAGCGCAACAGCGCGGTAGCCGCCGTCGTCCTTCCTGCTCGAGGTGCCGCCAAGGGAGGCGAGGAGGTCCTCGGCACCCCACATCAGTGCCACCACGTTCGGGGCGGCGGCGATGGCGGGGGCGCTCAGGATTCCGGCGGCCGTTTCGCATAACGCAATGACGTGGAATCCCTCCAGCGTCCGAAGCTGCGCCGCGTTTTCCGTTTTCGCCAGCATCACCGTCCGGTACGGCGTATGGGCCAGGCAGTGCAGGTCCTTCTCGAAATCCTCGGTGCCGGCCGGGTTGATCCGGATAATGGTCCGGCTCGGGTCCAGCTCGGGCCCTTCAAGCGAGCCTGCGAGCTGGGCCAGGATGGCTCCGCGGGCCCGCTGCTTGTCCGGGCCAGCCACCGCGTCCTCGAGGTCGAGGATGACGGCGTCGGAACGCTCGGCTGCCTTTTGGAAGCGCTCCGGACGGTCGGCGGGGCAGAAGAGCAGGGCGGGGCCCATCACGAAGGTCATAAAGCTATTCTCCGATTATTTTTCCGTCCGCGCTTCATTGCCTGTCCGCATTGCTGTCCGGGGTCTTAGGTGTGTCCGTTCGCGCTACACCGCCTTGCTGGGCCCGGGCATGCGCCTCCTTCGTCCACATGAGGCAGCTGCGGGTGGCCAGCGCCACCACGGCGCCGTCCTGGTTGCGGCCTGTGTGCTGCATGGTGACGATCCCTTGGCCGGGGCGGGACCCGGAGAGCCGCTTTCCGGTGATGACCGTCTCCGTGTACAGCGTGTCCCCGTGGAACAGGGGGCCGGGAAAGGACACGTCCGTCAGTCCCAGCTGCGCGATGATGGTGCCTTGGGTCAGCTGGGCAACTGACTGCCCGACGACGGTTGCCAGGGTAAACATCGAGTTCACCAGCCGCTGCCCGAATGGCTGCCCTGCGCTCCACGCTGCGTCCAGATGCAGCCCCTGCGTGTTCATGGTCATGGTGGTGAAGAGGACGTTGTCGGCCTCGGTGACTGTGCGGCCCGGGCGGTGCGCGTAGACCACGCCCTCCTCCAGTTCCTCGAAGTACAGCCCGCGCTGTTCGATGACACGCTGTTCAATCATGCCGTGTTCAGGCAGGCCGTGTTCAGGCACAGGCTCTTCCGTCATACGGTCAGTTCCTGGTCTTCCTCGAACAGCTCCGCACCGGTGGCCGCCGCTACTTCCTCGACGGAGACGTTGGGGGCCAGCTCGCGCAGCACCAGGCGCTGGACTGCGCCGTCGGTCACGACATCGATCACCGCAAGGTCAGTGATAATGCGGTCCACGCAAGCCTTGCCGGTCAAAGGCAGCGTGCACTGTTCAACGATCTTGGGCCTGCCGTTCCGGTCCACGTGTTCCATCATCACGATGACTTTCTTGGCTCCGAAGACCAGGTCCATGGCGCCGCCCATGCCCTTGACCATCTTGCCGGGAATCATCCAGTTGGCCAGGTCGCCGTTGGCCGCCACCTCCATGGCACCGAGCACGGCGACATCGACGTGGCCTCCGCGGATCATCCCGAACGACAGGGACGAGTCGAAAAATGCGGCCCCCTTGTTGACAGTGACCGTTTCCTTTCCCGCATTGATCAGGTCCGGGTCGACCTCGTCCTCGCCCGGATAGGGCCCGACGCCGAGGATGCCGTTCTCCGAGTGCAGCACCACCTCAACGCCGGCGGGAATGTAGTTGGGAATGAGCGTGGGCATGCCGATGCCCAGATTGACGTACTGTCCGTTGCTGAGCTCCTGCGCCACCCGCGCAGCCAATTCGTTCCGTGTCCATCCCCTTCCTTCGGGATGCGACGAAGCGGCGCGCCGGTATTCGGGACGGACACCTTCGGGGCGGGGAGCCTGGGGGCTGTTCGGATCCATTCCTATGCTCCTGCCTGCTCACGGGCGCCGGCCGCGGTCAGGGCCACCGTCCTCTTTTCGATGCGTTTCTCGCCCTGCGGGACCACGACAACCCGCTGGACGAAGATTCCGGGCAAATGGACGTGTTCGGGGTCCAGCTCCCCCGGCTCGACCAGCTCTTCAACTTCGGCGATGGTGATCCGTCCCGCCATGGCGCAGAGCGGGTTAAAGTTCATGGCGGTGGCATGGAAGACGAGGTTTCCGTGCCGGTCGCCCTTCCACGCGTGGACCAGGCCGAAGTCCGGTGTCAGGGACTCTTCCAGGACGTAGTCCACGCCGCTGAAACTCCGGACTTCCTTGGGGGCGGACGCCACCGCGATGCCGCCGTGGGCGTCGTACTTTTGCGGCAGGCCGCCCTCCGACACCTGTGTGCCCACACCGGCCTTGGTGTAGAACGCCGGAATTCCTGCACCGCCGGCCCGCAGCTTCTCGGCGAGCGTCCCCTGCGGGGTCAGCACGACCTCGAGTTCACCGGCAAGGTACTGCCGGGCGAACTCCTTGTTCTCACCCACGTACGAGCTGATGGTCCGCCGGATGCGGCCGTCCCGGAGCAGGATGCCAAGGCCCCAGTCGTCCACGCCGCAGTTGTTGCTTACCGTTTCGAGATCCGTCGTGCCGTGCTCATGCAGGGCATTGATCAGCGCTACGGGGATACCGCACAGGCCGAATCCCCCCACGGCGAGTGAAGCGCCGTCGGGAATGTCAGCGACGGCTTCCGCAGCGCTCGCAACAACCTTGTCAATCATCATTGATCCTTTCCGGTGTTCCCGACCTCGTCCCCCGGGCCGTCTAGAGCCCGAGCTCCCGGGCGATGAGCATCAGCTGGACCTCCGTGGTGCCTTCGCCGACTTCAAGGATCTTGGAGTCACGGTAATGGCGTGCCACGGTGAACTCGTTGATGAAGCCATAGCCGCCGAATACCTGGGTGGCATCCCGCGCGTTGTCCATGGCCGCCTCGCCTGCGACCATCTTAGCTATGGCCGCCTGGGTCTTGAACGGCTTGCCCGCGAGCATCCTGGCCGCCGCGTCGTAGTAGGCCAAACGGGCAGTGTGGGCCCTCGCCTGCATGCGCGCGATCTTGAAGGAGATCGCCTGGTACTTGCCGATATTGTTTCCGAACGCGCTGCGTTCCTTGGCGTACCGCACGGACAGATCCACGCAGCCCTGGGCCGCGCCCGTGCCAAGCGCCGCGATGGCGATGCGGCCTTCGTCGAGGATGGACAGGAAGTTGGCGTAGCCCCGGCCCTGCTGTCCCAGCAGGTTTGCTTCGGGGACGCGGACATCCTTCAGGGTCAGGGGATGGGTGTCCGAGGCATTCCAGCCGACTTTGTTGTAGGCCTTTTCAGCTGTGAAGCCGGGCGTGTCGGTCGGCACCAGGATCGTGGAGATCTCCTTCTTGACGCTGCCGTCCTTGCGTTCGTGCTGCCCGGTCACGGCGGTTACCGTGACCAGCCTGCTGATATCCGTGCCCGAGTTGGTGATGAATTCCTTGTTGCCGTTGATCACCCAGTTTTTTCCTCCGGCGCCGTCTTCCAGCCGCGCCGTGGTCTTGGTGCCGCCGGCGTCCGAACCTGCCTCAGGCTCTGTAAGCCCGAAGCCTGCGAGCGCCTTTCCCGAGGCTAGCAGCGGCAGCCACTCCTCTTTCTGCGCCTCGGTGCCGAACCGGTGGACGGGCATGGCCCCCAGGGAAACGCCGGCTTCCAGGGTGATGGCGACTGACTGGTCCACGCGGCCCAGCTGCTCCAGGGCGAGGGCCAGTGCGAAATAGTCTCCGCCCATACCGCCGTATTCCTCCGGGAACGGCAGTCCGAAGAGCCCCATGTCCGCCATCTGTGAGATGACCTCGTACGGAAAGCTGTGTTCCTCGTCGTGCTTGGCCGCGACCGGCGCCACGACCTCATCGGCGAACTCCCGGACAGTGTCGCTGAGGTCCTGGTATTCCTCGCCGAGCTCAAAATCGGCCATGCTCAGCCTCCCTTACGTTCAATGGTTTGCGTTCACGGTTGAGGTTCATGGTTTACGTTCAATGCTTGGTTCTGGGTCTGACGCGTCGGTGTTCGGTACCGCATGGATGGTTGCCAGCACCTGGTCGGCTTTGACCAGGTCCCCGGTGCCGACGCTGATGTGCACGGTGCCAGCCACCTCGGCGACCAGCTGGTGCTCCATCTTCATCGCTTCCACGGAGAGCAGCACCTGCCCGGACTCCACGGTGTCGCCGTTGGCGACGGCCACCGAGACGACGGTGCCAGGCATCGGCGAGCGCACCTCGGGGTCCGCCGCGCCCGCTTCGCGCTCGATAGCCGCGAGCACCCTCTCCAGGCGTGCTTCCCTTGTGAACACATCCAACTTGCAGGACCAGCCGCCCCTGCCCACGTAGACATGCTGCGGGCGGACCTTCCCCTTCCCGTCATCTTCACGGCCGTAGTCCCGAGGGCTGCGCTCCCCCGGGGACCCCAGGGCGAACACGTGCTCCTGGCCTTCGACGTCGAGGTGAATGGATTTACTGGTCAGCCCGAGGACCACGACCTTGTACTGCGGTCCTCCGTTCACGCGGACCAGGGCGTGGCCAGGGTCCGCGTTCCCTAGCCATGTGATTGCAGCTGTGGCAAGGCCACCGCCGGGCAGGCCGAAACTTATGCGCCAGGGCGCCGGGCTGCCCAACCGCCAGCCCCTGACAGTGTTCCAGGGGGAGGCAACCCCGCTAGGGCCCTTGTCCGCGGCCCAGTACCGCATCGCGGCTGCGATAATCTCGAGGTCGCCCGCCGCATGGAAGGCCAGGCCCGGCATCTTACGGTCGATGAGCGTGGTGTCCAGATGGCCGGCCCGGACATCGGCGTCATTGATCAGGAGCCTGAGGTATTCAACGTTGGTGCCCACCCCGAGAACCGTGTATCCGGCGAGCGCCGCGTCCAGCCTGTCGAGCGCCGACTGGCGGTCCTGGCCCCAGGCAATGACCTTGGCCAGCAGAGGGTCGTAGTCACTGGAGACTTCCAGCCCCGGCAGCAGGGACGAATCGATCCGAACGTGGGGGTCCGCAGCTGCGGCAGAGTCGGTCTCCGCCAGTTTGGTACGGATGCTGCCGTGTTCGTCGAGCAGCACCACTTCGCCGGTGGACGGCAGGAAGTTCCGCTCCGGCAGCTCCGCGTACACGCGCGCCTCTACCGCGTGGCCGTTAAGCACGACGTCGTCCTGCGCCAGGGTAAGCACTTCACCGGCGGCGATGCGGACCTGCCATTCGACAAGGTCCACTCCGGTGACCATTTCGGTGACGGGGTGCTCCACCTGGAGGCGGGTGTTCATCTCCATGAAGAAGAACTCGTCCGGGTCGTTGTCCGAGACGAGGAACTCCACCGTTCCGGCCCCGGTGTACTGCACGCTCCGGGCCGCCTGGCAGGCGGCTTCACCGATGCGTGCGCGCCTCGCGCCGCCATCCTCCATTGACTCCAGCAGCGGCGATGGTGCTTCCTCGATGACCTTCTGGTGCCTGCGCTGCAGGGAGCATTCGCGCTCGCCGAGGTGGATGACGTTGCCGTAGGCATCGCCCAAAACCTGGACCTCGATGTGCCGGGGTGCCTGAACGAGGCGTTCCAGGAAAAGGGTGTCGTCCCCGAACGCAGAGGCCGCAACTCGTCGCGCGGTGGCCAGGGTGTCCGGGAGGTCCTCCGGCCGCTCCACAACGTGCATGCCCTTGCCGCCGCCGCCCGCGGACGGCTTGATGAGCAGCGGAAAGCCGACACCGGCCGCGGCGTCGATCAGTTCGCGGTCTGACAGCCCGGGTTGGGCAATACCGGGGACTACGGGAACGCCATAGCCTGCCACGTGGTTCTTGGAGCGGATCTTGTCGCCCATGACTTCGAGGGCTTCTGCGCCCGGACCAATGAAGGCGATGCCGGCTGCGGCCAGCGCCCGGGCGAATGCGACGTTCTCACTCAGGAACCCGTAGCCGGGGTGCACCGCCTGAGCGCCGCTCTCCCGGCAGGCCCGAATGATGGCGTCGATCCTGAGGTAGCTCTCCCCCGCCGCGGCGGGACCGATCCGGACGGCGGCGTCCGCCTCCTTCACATGCCGGGCGCCCACATCGGCGTCACTGTAGACGGCGACGGAGCGAATGCCCATGGCGCGCAGGGTGCGGATCACCCGGCACGCAATCTCGCCGCGGTTCGCGACCAGAACCGTGGCAAACATAGCGTTTTCAGCGGCCGGGGTGGCAAAGGCCGGTGCCGGCGTCGTAATTGCTTGGTCGGTCATTTCTGGCTCACATCCGGAAGAGGCCGAAGGTGGTCTCCGGCAGCGGCGTGCGGGAGACGACGTCGAGGGCGAGTCCGAGAACGGTGCGTGTGTCCGCGGGGTCAATCACACCGTCGTCCCAAAGGCGCGCAGTGGAGTAGTACGGGCTGCCCTGGTCCTCGTACTGCTGCAGGATGGGGGCCTTGAAGGCTTCCTCATCCTCGACGGACCACTCCTGGCCCGTTGCCTCGTACTGGTCACGCTTCACTGTGGCGAGAACGCTGGCTGCCTGGTTGCCGCCCATTACGGAGATGCGGCTGGCCGGCCACATCCACAGGAACCGCGGGGAATAGGCGCGGCCGCACATGGAGTAGTTGCCCGCCCCGAAGGACCCTCCGATCACCACTGTCAGCTTGGGTACCCGGGCGGTGGCCACGGCGGTGACCATCTTGGCGCCGTTCTTGGCGATCCCGCCCTGCTCGTAGTCCTTGCCCACCATGAACCCGGAGAGGTTCTGCAGGAAGACCAGCGGTATGCCGCGCTGGTCGCACAGTTGGATGAAGTGCGCTCCCTTGAGTGCGGACTCGCTGAACAGCACGCCGTTGTTGGCCACAATGCCCACCGGGTGTCCGTGCAGCTTCGCGAACCCGGTGACCAGCGTGGTGCCGTAGTTCTTCTTGAACTCGTGGAACCTGCTGCCGTCCACCAGCCGGGCGATCACCTCACGCACGTCGTACTGGGCATTGACGTCCGTGGGCACCGCGCCGTAGAGCCCGGCCGGGTCAACCACCGGTTCGACGGCGGCATCCACCTGCCAGGCAGGCGCTGCGGGCCGGGGCAGGGTGGCCACGATGTCCCGGACGATCTGCAGGGCGTGTTCATCGTTTTCCGCCAGATGGTCGGTAACACCGGAAATACGGGAGTGGACCTCGCCGCCTCCGAGTTCCTCGGCGGTCACGATCTCGCCGATGGCGGCCTTCACGAGGGGCGGACCGCCCAGGAAGATGGTGCCCTGATTCCGAACGATCACGGTTTCATCGCTCATGGCCGGAACATAGGCACCGCCCGCCGTGCAGGAGCCCATGACCGAGGCGATCTGGGGAATCTTTGCGGCGGACATCCTGGCCTGGTTGTAAAAGATCCGGCCGAAGTGATCCTTGTCCGGGAAGACCTCGTCCTGCTTCGGCAGGAAGGCGCCGCCGGAGTCCACCAGATAGATGCAGGGCAGCCGATTTTCCAGTGCGATCTCCTGGCCACGGAGGTGCTTCTTCACCGTCATCGGATAGTAGGTGCCGCCCTTGACGGTGGCATCGTTGGAGATCACCAGAACGTGCCGCCCCTGGACCAGCCCAATCCCTGCGATCAGCCCGGCGCCCGGTGAGTCGTCGTTGTACATGCCGTTCGCCGCCAGCGGGGCAATCTCCAGGAAGGGGCTGCCTTCATCAAGCAACTGGTCAATGCGCTCCCGCGGCAGCAGCTTTCCGCGGGCCACATGGCGCTCGCGGGACTTTTCGGGCCCGCCCAGGGCAGCCTCAGCAAGCCGTTTGCGGAGTTCGGCCGTAAGCGCCTGCTGCGCAAGGCTGTTGGCTTCGAAGGCCTCGCTGGCGGGGTCCAGCCGGCTGGCAAGTGTCTCCATTGACCGCTTCCGTTCCTGGCCAGCCCCTTGGATGCTGGCCTGCCACATTTCGGTTAGTGCCGCGTAACTGAGTTTTAGGTTAGTCTCTATTAACTGTGATGTCCAACACACGCGCGGCTTGCTAGAGTTTGCAGGTTGGAGGAGGAAAAGTGCCGATCGCAGAACAGGACATGCTCGCCGAGAGGGACCCGTCAGCAGCTCCAGCCCTGCCCGTGGGTGTCCCGCCCAACCGGGCCACCCAGCGCAGCCGTGCCAAGGAGACCCGCCGGCAGGCGCTGCTGTCCGCCGCCGCGTCGCTCTTTGCCCTCAACGGGTTCAACCGGGTGTCGCTGGAGGATCTGGGTGCCGCCGCCGGCGTCAGTGGACCCGCCGTCTACCGCCATTTCCCCAGCAAGCAGGCCGTGCTGGGTGCACTCCTCCTGACGGTCAGCCAGGACCTCTTGGAGGGAGGCCGGCATGTGGTTGCAGACGCAGCAGACGCGGCTTCAGCCCTGGGCCGGCTGGTCCAGTTCCATGTGGACTTCGCCCTGAGCAATCCGGACGTGATCCGGGTCCAGGACCGCGATTTCACCAACCTCTCCGAGGAAGACCAGGCGCAGGTGCGGGCCTTGCAGCGCAGCTACGTGGAGCTTTGGGTTGACGTGCTGGCAGGCATTCACAGCGAAACCGACACAGCCGACCTGCGGATGCGCGCCCATGCTACCTTCGGGCTGATCAACTCCACACCTCACTCTGTCCGGAACCATGGCCGCCGGATGGCTGTCCGATCGGCCCGGCCGCTGCTGGAGAACATGGCGCTGGCAGCCTTGACCGCACCGGGCGGGCCGCCGGCCTAAGCCCCGGCTCTCCCCCATCCGGCACGG
>JAPSIT010000001.1 GCA_031178585.1 Arthrobacter sp. | reverse complement strand
GGTTGTCGAATTTCTGGGCGTCAACCACGTCACCGGCGCTGCGATACTCATCGGCCTTGCGCGAGGCCGCCAGAGCCTTGTTGCCCCAATCTTGGGCGTTCTTCACGTCCTCGTTGTAGTCGGCCTGCAGCATCCGAAGGTTACCGATGGTCTGCGCCACTGCCGACTCGGCCTCGGCGATGTTGTTGCTGTAGTCCCGCACCATTTGGTCGAGCATTTTCTGCGGGTCCTCGGCCTGATCGAGCAAGGAATTGATGTTCGCCTTTGCGAGCTGCGCCATGCGGCCAAAAATGGACTGCTTAACCATGGTGTTACCTTTCGTCCTGCTCAGTTTTCCCACTGAATCCAGTGATCAGTTGTTATACCGCTTCTATCCGCCGGCCTAAGATTCCTGCCGGCGTGGTCTTTGTTCCGGCTAGAAGTCCCCGCCTCCGCCGAAGTCGCCGCCCCAGTCTCCACCGCCGGAGTCTCCGCCTCCGAAGCCGCCGGAGTCGCCGCCGTCGCTGTGGCCGCCGCCCCAGCCGCCGCCGCTGCCGCCGTTCAGGATGGAGTTGATCAGGATGCCGCCCAAAATTGCGCCGCCGAGGCCTCCGCCTCCGCCGCCGCCGAACATGCCGCCGCGGCCGTAGCCCTGGTTGGCGTAACCGCCGAAGTTGTCAACGTCGGATTGAGCCAGTTGGGCCGCCTGGGCAGCCAGTGCGTGGGCCTGCTGGGCATAGGTCAGGGCCGTGACAGGGTCGTTGCGGGAAATGGAGAGCGCGTAGTCGAGATTGCGCTGCGCCTCAGCCAGACGGGTCCTGGCCTCGGTTCCTACACCGCCACGCCTTGCGGTGATGTAGTCCGAGGTGGCACTGATTTGGGCCTGCGCAGACATGATGCTCTGCTGCAGCGAGGCCTGAGCCCGGTGCGCCTGCTCCTGCTGGTCGCGAATGCCGCTGAGTGCACGGTCCAGGGACTGGTGGGCCGTCTCCACCCGCTCCAGCGTGGCGATCGGGTCGATCCGTCCGCCCTGGATCTCGGTCTTCACTTGGGCAAGGGCCGCTTCAACGCCGGCCACAGGACCGGCAAGTTCAGGGTGGGCACCTGACTGGATCATGGCTTTGGCCTGGGCGAGGTCCTGTGAAGTATCCACGACGGCGGTTTCGAGTCCCCGCCGGGCCCCGTCCAGATTGCCGGACACCTTCGAAATGGCATCCAGGAGCACGTTGGTCTGGTGCAGGCTTTCTTCCGCAGCGCGGACGGCAACAGCGGCGAGGCTCCCCTCGCCGGCGGCAAGCTTCTCGCGTGCGGTGCTGCTTGCGTTTTGCACGAAGGCGAGCCGCTCCTTCGCCTGGCTGATGTTGTCCGCCACCTGGACGAGTGCGCTCTCCGCGTACTTGCCGCGGAGCTCGGCGAGGGTACGGTCGGCGGTGGTGATCTTCGCGTCGGCAGCAGCCGCTCCGGAATCAACGGCTGCGAGTGCCTGCGGTGCGTTCTTTTCGAGCTCCCGCAGGGAATCGAAGTCCGCCTTCTGCTCCTGCAGGGAAGCCAGGGCCGCTTCTGACCGGCGGATGATCTCGCCCAGCCAGCTGCGCTGCTGCTCTTCGGTGTCCGGGATATGGTCGTCCAGCTGCTGCTGCAGCTTGAACGATTCGGTCATGTGGGCCTTGGCCTCCTGGAGTGCCTTCGTGAAGTTTCCGACGGCGGCTTCCCCGTACTGCGCCTCGGCGAAGCCCAGTTCCTGCTCGCTCGACTTAATGGCGTCGTCGGCTTCGATAAGCAGCGAACCGCTCTTGCGGCGGAGTTCTTCAACGCTCAGCGAGGCAAGGGGATCGAGTTCGGCGCCCTGCGGACCGTAGCTGGCGCCGGAGGCCTGGGCGGCCTTCTTGCGCCTGTTGCGCAGGTAAAGGTACGTTCCGGCACCTGCGGCGACGACGCCCGCTCCAACCAGCACTGCCGCGCCGGCTCCATCACCGGACGGAACGTTCCCGCTTCCACCGCCGGCAGCGTCACCGATCGCGGCGGCCGTGTCGATGGCGGCCTGTGCGTAGTCGCCGTTGCGGAGCTGCGGATCAACTGCGCTCTCGATGATCGCCGTTCGCTGGGCGTCTGTGATCTTGCTGTTGGAGGGTTTGCTCAGCTGGTACTGCCGGGTGTCTGTTGCAACGGCCAGCAGCATGGCGTTCGGCCCGAGGTTTGCGTTTTTGGCGACGTCGGCAGCCCAGGCCACGCGGTCCGTGGGGTTCTCGAATTTTTTTATATAGACGACGTGCAGTGTCATGGCGTGGTCGGTGCCGAGCTTCTTGATGGCCGCCTCGACGTCCGCCTTCTTGCCGCCAAGCACTCCGGCGGTATCGACAATCTTGGTGACAGGATCGAGTGTTACCGGGTTCTCGGCCCAGGCTGCTGTGCCGGGCAGCGCCAGCATTCCAGCCAGGCCAATCACGGCGAGTACACGTTTCAACATTGACCGCATGGCAACCCTTCAGCACGCCTGCGACTGGTTCAGGATGAACAGCCGTCTCAGAATGCAGCAGCGCCCCCACGCCGGGTGTAAAGCCGCAGGTCGCTGTGGCAATTCTTCTTGATTCTATGGTGCACCAATGGGACCGTCCACAGCCGGGAATATGCCACCAGCGAAAAGCGCTCTGACCCGCGGGAGGACGGCCAGATCGCAGGAGCCCCAAGGCGCTCAGGAACCTCCCAGCAAACGTTCGCCCCAGTTTCAGTCACATCGTTCATAGTTAATAGAGACGAGGATGAAAGGAAGTCCAATGACTGAGAACCCAGTACCGGGCGCAGCTCCTGAGAACCGAGATCCTGCAGGGCGGCCCGCTGATCCGTCGGCTCGGCCGGGGCGTCCGGAGGGTCTCCGAGCGGGGGAAAGCCAGCCGCATGAGGGGCTGGCCAACGAAACTGAGCACCTGGACGCACAGGCGGAACGGGCCGAAGAAAACCCCACCATGCCGTTACACCGCCATGATTCTGCGGCAGGCACGCCCGCCAGTGCAGAAAGTGGACCCGGCAGCAGCGGCCAGAACGCGCCCTCCAACGGGCCGCGGCCCGAGTACCCCCAGCGTGCCCCGTTCTACGGGCAGCACTCCGGACCTGCCACCCAGCAGTTCGCCGCTGTGCCGCATGCACCCCGGCATGCCGGTGAGCACGGCCAGCAGCCGGGCCATAACCAGCAGCCGGGGCACGCCCAGCATGGTGCGCCTTCCGTCTTCGCGGACAACAGGGCCAATGCGCCGAAGCGCAAAGCCAGCTTCGGCGTGGGTACGCTGGTTGCCAGCATCCTCGCTGCCGGACTCGTCGGCGGCGGTGTGGCAACCGTGGGAGCGGGCAATCTGTTCGACGGCGGCACTGCACCCGCCGTGAGCACGGGAAGCCAGCCTGGAACTGTCATCGTCAACAACAAGGATGACGTCAATGTCATCACGGCAGCCGCAACCAAGGCCTCTCCGAGCGTGGTCACCATCAAGGCGACGAGCGGCGGCGAAGGCGGTACGGGCTCGGGCGTGATCCTCGACGAGCAGGGGCACATCCTGACCAATACCCACGTGGTCACGCTGGACGGCACGGTCGCCAACCCGGACATCGAGATTCGTACCAACGAAGGCAGGGTGTTGTCAGCGAAAATCGTGGGCACGGATCCGCTGTCCGACCTCGCCGTCATCAAGGTGAACAACCCGTCCGGACTCACCCCTGCAACGCTGGGAGATTCGAGCAAGCTGAATGTGGGCGATACTGCCGTGGCGATCGGCTCGCCGCTCGGCCTGAACGGTACGGTTACGGACGGCATCGTGTCCACCCTCAACCGGACCATCAGCGTCGCCTCCTCGGCAGCCCCCAAGGAAGGTGCTGACAACTCCCAGGGCGGGGACCAGGGCTTTGAGTTCGCTCCTCCGGGCCAGGGACAGGGCCAGAGCTCGGCGAGCAAGGGCTCCATTTCGATTAACGTCATCCAGACTGACGCTGCAATCAACCCCGGCAACTCCGGTGGTGCATTGGTGAACAGCAAGGGTGAGATCATCGGCGTCAATGTCGCCATCGCATCCGCCGGCGGCGGTTCGACTGCGGCAGGGACGGGCAACATCGGCGTCGGCTTCAGCATCCCGATCAACCACGCCAAGCGCGTTGCCCAGGAAATCATTGACAACGGGAAGGCAAGCCACGGCCAGCTCGGCGTGAGCGTCAAGGAGAAGACCTCTACGGACTCGTCGTCAGGGTTCTCCATCGGCGCGGACGTTGCCACAGTGGAGCCCAACTCCGCCGCCGCCAAGGCGGGCATCAGGGTCGGTGATGTCGTCACACGCTTCAACGACCTCGCTATCAGCGACCCGAACCAGCTGACCGCGGCAGTCCGGGAGCAGCCGGCAGGTTCTTCAGTGAAGATCACCATTCAGCGAAGCGGCCGCGAACAGCAGCTCGACGTGACACTGGGCGCTGCCGCCGAACAATAAAAGGCCGCAGTAAGCGGCAGTAAGCCTGCAGGCACCACAACTACAGCAATGACGACGGCGGGACTCACCGGGAAGGCGGGTCCCGCCGTCGTCATGTGCTGCAGAAGTCTGACACAGGCGTTAACACGGGACGGCGTCAGCGTGCCTCAATATGGTTAGCTAGGAGCTACCCGTATCCCGGGCGTTCCGCAGCCACGACCTCACCCGGCTGGCTATCCACAAGCATGGAAGGCTGCTGTAAATACAGTGGAAGAGACATTGAAGATCATCGTCCTGGTCAAGCATGTGCCGGACGCCCAGTTCGACCGGCACCTCATTGGCGAGGACCACACGACCGACCGCGACGAGAGCATCCTGTCCGAGCTTGATGAATACGCTCTGGAGGCTGCGCTGCAGCTGATCGAGGCGCGCGGCGGGAGCAAGGCGGGCAACAAGGTCATCGCCCTCAGCATGGGTCCGGCCGGAGCTGTCAACGCAGTCAAGAAGTCACTGCAGATCGGCGCCACGGAGGGCGTCCACCTGACAGATGAAGCGCTCGCCGGCTCGGACGCCGCCGCCACGTCCCTCGCGCTCGCTGCCGCTGTCCGGCACCTGGGCGCGGACGGCCCGGTGGACCTCGTCCTGACCGGCATGGCGTCCACGGATGGCGAAACCTCCCTGGTGCCCGCCCAGCTCGCCGAGCGTCTGGGCCTTCCCCAGGTGACTTTCGCATCCTCCTTGGAGGTCGACGGCGGGCGCGTCACCGCACGGCGCGATGCGGACACACACTCCGAAACGGTCGAAGCGTCCCTGCCCGCGGTGGTGTCCGTGACGGACCAGATCAACGAACCGCGCTATCCAAACTTCAAGGGCATCATCGCCGCCAAGCGCAAGAGCATCACCACGCTCTCACTGTCTGATATCGGCGTCGACCCGTCCCAGGTTGGGCACGCCGGGTCCTGGACCACGGTGGTGTCGGCCGAGGAACGCCCGCCGCGCACCGCCGGGACCATCATCACGGACGAAGGCGACGCCGGCATCAAGCTGGTGGACTTCCTGGCCGCCCAGAAGCTGCTCTAAGAGGGATCACAACATGGCAAACGCACTTGTATTCATTGACAACCCGGGCCAGGCCCTCAAAAAGAGCAGCCTGGAACTCCTGACCAGCGCGCGTACCTTCGGCGAGACTGCCGTCGCCGTCAACGGCGAACTGAACGACGACGTCGTTGCCACCCTGGGCGCTTACGGCGTCTCCGCGGTCTTCCGTCCCTCCGTGCAGGACCTGGATGACTATCTTGTTGCTGCCAAAGCTGCCTTCGTCGCGGCAGTGGTGGACAAATCAGGCGCCACGACTGTCCTGCTCGAAAACTCGCCGGAGGGCAAGGAAATCGCCGCGCGGCTCGGGATCCGCCTGAGCGCCGGCGTCATCACGGATGTCGTGGCAGTCGACGCCGACGGCACCGCCCACAAGTCGGTGCTGGCCGGTTCCTACACCAGCGCCTGCAAGGCAAACACGCCGGTCAGCGTGCTGAACGTCAAGGCCAATACGGTTGAGCCGCAGCCCGCGGCAGCACCCGCCACGCCCGAAACCGTGACCGTGGACGTCCCTGCCGATGCAGCCGCCACTGCAGCCCGGATCACCGCCCGCGAGCAGAAGGTGGCCAGCGGACGCCCGGACCTCACCGATGCGCGGATCGTCGTGGCTGGAGGCCGCGGACTGGACGGGGACTTCACCCCCGTGGAGGAACTCGCGGACGCCCTGGGTGCGGCCGTAGGCGCTTCGCGTGCAGCAACGGACGCCGGCTGGATCAACCACGACGCGCAGGTCGGACAGACCGGAAAGACCGTCTCGCCCCAGCTCTACATCTCCGCAGGTATCTCCGGAGCCATCCAGCAGAAGGCCGGAATGCAGACGGCCAAGGTCATCGTGGCCGTCAACAAGGACCCTGAATCGCCGGTCTTTGAAATTGCTGACTTCGGCATCGTGGGTGACCTTTTCAAGGTGCTGCCGCAGGCGACCGAAGAAATCAAGAAGCGCAAGGGCTGATTCCTTGAGTGCACAAACTGCGCCGCAGAGCCCGTTCGACCCGGACACGCACCGGGTCGAGCGGGTGCTCTGTTTTGCGGCCCATCCAGATGACATTGACTTTGGAGCCGCCGGCACCGTCGCGGCCTGGACCGCCGCAGGCGTCGAGGTCACCTACTGCATCATGACCGACGGCGACGCGGGAGGCTTTGACCCCGCCCACCGGGCGGAAATCATCGCCCTCCGGGCGGCGGAGCAGGAGCGCGCCGCCTCACTCGTCGGCGTCACCGACATCCACTACCTCCACGAGCGGGACGGCTTTCTCGAACCGAACCACCTGGTGATGCTGGGCGTGGTGAAGCTGATCCGCGAGGTCCGCCCCGACGTCGTGCTTTCCATGCATCCGGAACGGAACTGGAACCGCATCCAGAAGAGCCATCCGGACCACCTGGCGGTGGGGGAGGCAGTGACACGGGCCATCTATCCCGCTGTTGAAAACCCCTTCGCGTATCCGGAGCTCGCGGAATCCGGACTGGACGCTTACAAGGTGCCGTGGCTGTGGCTGTTTGCCGGGCCCGAGGAGCGGGAAAACCACTTCGTTGACGTTACGCCGCACGTGGAAAGTAAGCTGGAGGCGATCCATGTCCACGTCAGCCAGCACCCCGATGCCGCGGCGATGGAGACGACGGTCCGGCAGGGGATGCACCTAAACGCCAGGCGGGCCGGCCTTCCGGAGGGCCGCAGCGCCGAAGCCTTTCACGTCGTGGCCATTAACGGTCCGGGCACCATCGCCGGATTCTAGGTTTCGGCTCCACGTGCGCCTGCATGTGCCGGCAAGCGGGAAGCCGCGCAGTACCTGCATACTGCGCGGCTTCCTCTGTCTGCCCCTCACGCCGTGAGGCCCTTGGGTGCCGGGACCTTCAGGTGTTGAGCTGTGCGGAGGCGACTGTGGGAAGCGACGGGGCTTCGGAACCGCCGGCCGGCTCCACGGTGATGCCGAGGGCGGCCGCGGAAGCGATGCCCTTGACGACGGCAGGCTTGGACAGAGCCTCTTCGTCCATCAGGCCCTGGGACACCGGAGTGGAGCCGTCCTTGGGGATCAGCCACATCTGGTACACCTTGCCCGGGGGAGGAGCGGGGACGTCCTTCATCCTGACCACGAGGGCGTCCTTCGACGGCGCGATGGAAACCGTCGCCGTCCCGCCACCGCTGACCTGGACCGTGGCCTGGCGCACGTCCTGCGCTTCGAGGACCTGCGTCAGGGGGTCATTCTGGCTGGCGATATAGGAGCCAACCCCCACGCCGCCGAGTGCGATAAAGGCAGCAGCGGCCACACCGATGATCCAATTCCGGAGGCCGCCGGTCCGGCGGCGGTCCCGTCGTTCCCGGGCAGCGGCAAGCTCATCCGCTGCCTGCGGCACCGGCGGCGCCTCCGCGCGGCCCGTATCAGGAATCCTTGGGAGCTGGCCGGCGATGCGGTCAAACAGATCCGCCGGAGGCTCCTCTTCAACGGTGAACGTCATGGCCAGTGTTTCCCTGGCCTGGCGGACGCGCTCATGGAACGCTTCGCGCTCAGCCTCCGGAGCGGTCCTGATGTACCCTTCGATGGCATCCCGCTCTTCGCCGGTCACGGCGTCCAGTGCGTAGATTTCGGCAAGTTCAACCGCGCGGCCTGCGCTCAGGTCAGTGGAAATGTCGGCAGCGAACGCCCGCGGCAGTTGGCGGCCGTTTGATTCATTCGTTTCGTTCATCTCAACTCACCCCCAGACAGTTCTTCAGTCGGATCAGTCCGTCGCGAATGCGGGACTTTATGGTCGGTATGGCAGCGTTGAGCTTTTCGGCGACTTCCCGGTACGTGAGCCCGCCGTAGTATGCCAGCCGCACGGACTCCTGCTGGGTTTCCGTCAGTGTCCCCAGGCACCGCACCACGGCTTCGGCTTCGAGCCGGTTGTCCACCTCGTCGGCCACCGAATCGTGGTCGATGTCCTGGCTGCCGGCACCGTACCTGGCCTCGCGGTCACTGGATGACTGCGACGACCGCACTTTGTCCACCGCACGGCGGTGCGAAATGGTCATGAGCCAAGCCAGCGGACTTCCGCTCGCCGCATCGAATTTGGCCGCGCTCTGCCAGACCTGCAGGAATACCTCCTGGGTAGTGTCTTCGCTGAGCTCCGGGTCGATGAGGACGCGTCGGGCCATCCCGTAGACCCGCCGGGACGTGAGCTGGTAGAACTCAGCAAAAGCCTGCTGGTCACCGCCCGCAATGCGCTCCAGCAAACCCGCGAGCTGGCGGTTAAGGTCGACGGCGCTGCCCGGCGGCGCGGGGGTGTCGAAGTTCGGCGCGTTGGGAGTTTCCATTACAGTCAAGCATAGGTCGCCGGGCGGCAATCGCTCAGCACCCTGCCCGAAGACGGCAGCACCGTGACGGGCAAAACGGAATGTTGTCCTGCCCGGATGTAGTGTCTTCACCTGCCGCTCCTTGTCCGCGGGAATGTCCTCGAAAGTGATTCGGTGCAAACGGCACGGCGGATGGGTGCGGCTCGGCAGATGCTAGAGCTGGGCTCCGGCAAATCCTTGCTGGCGCCACGCCTCGTACACGGCAATGGAGGCGGCATTGGCTAGGTTCAGTGACCGCAGCGAGGGCAGCATCGGCAGCCGGACCCGCGACGTGACATGGGGATCGTGTTTTATATGCTCCGGCAAACCCACCGATTCAGGGCCGAACAGCAGGACGTCACCCGGCTCGTAGGCAATGTCCGTGTACGACACCTCGCCATCCGAGGTGAACGCAAAGACGCGTTCCGGCTGCAGCGCCATCCAGGCGGAGTCGAGGTCGGGATGGACGGTCACTACCGCGAGATCATGGTAGTCCAGCCCCGCACGGCGCAGTTTGGCGTCGGAGAAGTCGAAGCCCAGGGGCTCAACGAGGTGGAGCTCGGCGCCGGTAATGGCCGCGAGGCGGATTGCATTGCCGGTATTGCCGGGGATCTCAGGGGTGTGGAAGAGGATGCGGAACACCGTTCCATCCTAGTGCCGCTGTGTCAGGTCAGTGCATGCCCCTGAGCAGCCTGGCCAGCACGGGGACGTTGACGGTATTCGGGGCGGGCCCTGAAGAGAGGAACTGTTTGAGGCCCTTGGCCAGCCCCGCCGCATTGACCACCTGCACCACATCGGAGGAGCTCTGGGAGCGGCGATGGCGGTCGATCACGGGTTCATGAAGGTTGCCATCCGGGCTGTGGACCACGGTCCATCCGGTCACGTTCAGCTCGGGAAAAATGTCCTGCATCGCCCAGACGATACGGCCGAGCTGCGGCGGGGCTATTGACCGGTTGCCATGCCTCAGGGTTGCACCGTCCCAGGCATAGGCCCCCTTCGGCAGGAGCATGGAGCCGATCAGGGCCAGGCGGTAACCGGACAGCAGGGCGTGGTCGATGTGGCTGTTGTCCGCGGGGGACTGCAGGCCATTGATGAGGCGCGCTGCCGGAATCGCCGGCAGTACCTGACGGGTGATGAGCTGCACAGTGCGCATCTCCCGCTGGATCCTCGCTTCGGCGCCGAAAATCCCGCGTTTCCGGGGCACTCCATGGATCTGGCGGCTGGCGATGTCGAAGGGGATCAGGGGGACTGTGCCTGGAAGATCGAAGGGCGGCACGTAGACAGGGTCGTCGCCAGAAGTGTTCCGCGGCGTGCCGGGGCGGTGGATGGTCGCGGAAGCGTGGCTTCCGGCGGGCGGTGCGTCGAAATGGGCCTCGTCCGTCCCTTCCCGTTGCCTTCGCCTGGGACCCGCGGCGTAGGAACGGTCGTAGGCGGCCCTGCGGCGGGGGTCAATCAGTGTCTCGTAGGCAAGAGTTACCAGCCGGAAGGCGGCGGCATCGCCGCCGTGGTCGGGGTGCGACACCCGTGCTGCCCTGCGGTAGGCCACCTTGATCTCCTTGTCCGTGGCGGTCACGGGGACGCGGAGTACCTCGTAGTGGGAGCTGTTGCCCTCAGTCAAGCACGGTCCTTCGGTTGATTCTGCCGGTGCGCACAAGCAGCCCGGTCTGCCAAGCATATCGGCCGGCACACGGGCTAGTCAGACAACGTGTGCGGCCGTGTCCGCGGTTCCCGGACTGAACTTTCGAGGGATTGCCTGCGCCTTACTGATCAGACTGAAGACCTATCAGGGTGACCAGGGAGGGCCGTCCGTGGGGAGGCGCGGGTGCTGGATGGGAACGGGCGCCGGGGGAAGGAATCACACGGAACGCCGGTACTGCCCGGGCGGACGTTACGCGCTGGCTAACTGTGGTGCCGCCGGGAGAGTAGCTGCACGCCCCCGGCGACTGCCTTCACTTTCGGGCTGCTGTAGCGAGCCGGTTCAGGGCGAGGGCGCCCACGAGGAGGCCGAAGTCACGCACGGCCACGTCATAGAAGCTGCCCAGCACCAGCAGGTTCAGAATGATTCCGAGCAGCCAGGCGGCGACCACCAGCGAGCCGATCCGCGGCCAGAGGGCGACCAGCAGGCCCGCAAGAATCTCGATGGCCCCCACCCCGTACATGAATACCTGCGCGGACACAGGAACAGCCGCTGTGGCCACGGGGGCCAGGTAAATGGTCCAGTCGGTGAGCAGATTGAAGAACTTGTCCAGACCGAAGAGGATCGGCGCCACAGTGAATACCGTGCGCAGCAGGAGGAAAGCCTGCCGAGCCGGTTCCTGTGCCAAACCCACCGCGCCCGCGGTTCCGCCCGCTGCCGGTGACTTCACATCAGAGGTTTCCATCACTGACTCCTTCTAAAAGTTGATAGCTTGATTTTAGATCTGCCGGAGATCTTAAGCAACGGATCTTGTTTTTAGAGTTAGGCTTGATTCATGACCCAGAAATCCGGAAGCCGCTTAGCGTGGGCTGACAGGCTGGCGGCGCTGGCGTCGCTCGGGGACGAGACCCGCCGCCGTCTTTTCGAACACGTCAGGTCGTCCCCGTCGGCGGTGGGGCGGGATGACGCTGCGGCCGCGCTGGGTCTCCCCAGGAGCACGGCCTCGTTCCACCTTGACCGGCTGGTGCGGGACGGCTTGCTTGCCGTTGAATTCAGGAAGCTCGGCGGCAGGGCAGGGCCCGGCTCGGGCCGTCCGGCCAAGCTGTACCGCCCTGCACTCGACGAGGTGGGGGTGTCCGTCCCCGAACGGAGTTACGACCTCGCCGCTGAACTCATGGCATCAGCGATTGAAGCGTCCATGGCAGGCGGCGGTTCCGTCCGGCAGGCCCTCGTGGACACCGCGTACGAGCGTGGGCGGTCTTCCGCAGGCGCCGCAGCGTCACTTGAGGAACTGCTGACCGGCGTCGGGTACCGGCCCACCACCGACTGGGAGGGGGGATTCGTCCTCATGAACTGCCCGTTTCACCGGCTTGCGGACGGGCACGTGGACGTCGTCTGCGCGATGAACGGTGCATTCCTCAGCGGCGCCCTGGCGGGGTGCGGCATACCTGAAGAGAACGTGGAAGAGGACCGCTCCGCAGGACTTTGCTGCGCCAGGATCAGGCCGTCATAGGCTGCACCGAACGCCGCCGGAGGCCGGTGAGCAGCACGCCTGAGATCACGAGGATCCCGCCGAGCACCTGCGGCACGGTCACCGGCATCCCCAGCAGAAGAGTCAGGGCCGCCGTGAAGACCACCATTAGGTTGAGGTAGTTCCCCGCAGCGGCAGGGCTCGTGCTCCTGAGGGCCAGATTCCACAGGAGGTACGCGCCGAGTGAGGGAAAGATGACGATGTACGCCAGGGACCATGCTGCTGCGGCGTCATCCGGAAGCGTGGCGCCGGCGGCCAGCGCCACGGGTGCAAGGGTCAGGCACGCCATGGAAACCTGGATTGCGGTGGCGGCAATAGCCGGCAGTCCCAACCGTCTGGCGATGATCGTGTAGAGCGCCCAGACGATGATGGCGCCGAGCATCAGCAGCTCACCGAGGTTGAAGGAAAGCCCGGCAATCTGCTGCGGATCGCCGGCAGTCAGCACCAGCAGCACACCGAACAGGCCCAGCGCGATGCCCAGCCAGGCCGCCGGACCCGGCCTGTCTCCCGGAAGAAACAGGGTCATCACCACGATCAGGGCAGGGTTGGCTGCCGTGATCAGGGAGGCATTCAGAGCTGAGGTGTGCCCGAGTGCGCTGTAGAGCAGCAGGGTGTAAGCGCTCATTCCGAGGACACTGAGGAGGAGCAGGGCCGGCCACCGCTGCAGTACTGTGCGCCAGTCCGGCTTCTCCACCACCTGTGCCAACAGCAGCAGCGGAACAGCGGCAAAGGCCCAGCGCCAAAACGTGAGCTCAAGTGGCGTTACGGACTCGACAGCTGCCTGCCCTACGACAAAGTTCCCCGACCAGAACAGCGTGGCGAGGACAAGGCAGAGGGGCGCTTTCACCGCTCGAATGTACCGCAGCGCGCGGCCGAAGCCGGACCGGTGATGCTGGGCGGCCCGCCCAGGAACCGGAGCAGGGAGGAGGCTCGGCCGGGAAGCAGGCCGGGGCGCACAAGAGCGGCGCAGCTAGAATGGGAGCGTGCCTGCTTACCTGGACCACGCCGCCACCACGCCCATCGCCGCCGAGGCTATGGCGGCGCTGACCCGCGAACTGGCGCGGACAGGCAACCCGTCGTCCCTGCACGGCGCCGGCCGCCGCGCGAGGCGTTCCGTTGAGGATGCGCGCGAATTAATTGCCGCCGCGGCCGGGGCTCACCCGTCGGAAGTGATTTTCACCTCAGGGGGAACGGAAGCCGACAATCTTGCCGTCAAGGGTCTGTACTGGTCCCGGCGCGGCGAGAACGAGGGCCGGCGGCGGATCCTGTGCTCCGCCGTCGAACACCACGCCGTTCTGGATACAGTGGAATGGCTCGAACGACACGAAGGCGCCGAGGTCTCGTGGCTGCCCGTGGATTCCAAGGGCGTCCTGGATCTGGAGGCCTTCGAGGCCGAACTCCTCCGCGATCCCCACTCGGTGGCCCTCGTGACGGTCATGTGGGCCAACAACGAAGTCGGCACCATCCAGCCGGTCCAGCGCGTCGTGGAGCTTGCGCACGCTGCGGGAGTGCCCGTTCATTCGGACGCCGTGCAGGCTTTCGGTTCCATTCCCGTGGACTTCAAGGCTTCAGGGCTCGATGCCATGTCCATTTCCGGCCACAAAATCGGCGGCCCGGTAGGTGTGGGCGCGCTCATTCTGGGGCGCGCCGTGAAGCTCACGCCGGTCCAGCACGGCGGCGGCCAGGAGCGGGACGTCCGGTCAGGCACGCTGGACACCGCATCAATCGCTGCCTTTGCCGCCGCGGCCGACGCCGCGGTAAAGAACCTGGCTTCGGAGGCCGCCAGGATCGCTGCCCTGCGGGACCGCCTGATCGACGGCGTCCTGGACGCCGTGCCTCCGGCCGTGCTCCGCGGGGCTCCCGGGCCCGGAAGGTTGCCGGGCAACGCCCACTTCACCTTTCCCGGCTGTGAAGGCGACTCGCTGCTTTTTCTCCTTGACCTTGCCGGCGTGGAGTCCTCCACCGGCTCCGCCTGCACGGCTGGCGTTCCCCGTCCCTCCCATGTCCTGCTGGCGATGGGCCTGGATGAAGAGACCGCCCGCGGGGCCCAGCGGTTTACGCTCGGCCATCCGTCGACGGACGCAGACGTGGACTCGCTCCTGGCCGCCCTGCCCGAGGCTTACGCCCGTGCCCGTCAAGCCGGGATGGCGGGCCACGAATCCTCGATCCAGACGGCCGGCACGGCGGCGCGCCGGGGCTCTGCCGCCGGCTGACGATTGCCGGCTGACGATTGCCGGGTGACGATTTAAGCCAGAATCCGCCCGGCGATACAATAGTGGTGCGAGCAGTGCAAGTTCACGTCCGACACGCTGCTCCTGCACGTCTTCGGGGCCGCCCGCCGGCAGGCCCGCGCCAGTCCACAGAAAGCACACATGCGAGTTCTAGCAGCCATGAGCGGCGGAGTTGACTCCGCCGTCGCCGCCGCCCGCGCCGTCGAAGCGGGGCACGACGTCGTCGGGGTCCACTTGGCGCTGTCACGGATGCCGGGCACCCTCCGCACGGGAAGCCGCGGCTGCTGCACCATCGAGGATTCCCGCGACGCCTGGCGCGCCTGCGACGTTCTCGGCATCCCTTACTACGTCTGGGACTTCTCCGAGCGGTTCAAGGAAGACGTGGTCCAGGACTTCATCGACGAATACGCCGCCGGCCGCACGCCGAACCCCTGTATGCGGTGCAACGAGCGCATCAAGTTCGCCGCCCTGCTGGAAAAAGCCATCGCCCTCGGATTCGACGCCGTCTGCACCGGGCATTACGCGAAGGTGATCGAGGACGCGGACGGCAACCGCCAGCTCCACCGCGCCGCAGACTGGGCCAAGGACCAGAGCTACGTCCTCGGTGTGCTGACCCATGAACAGCTCAAGCATTCGATGTTCCCGCTGGCGGACACCCCCTCAAAGGCCGAGGTCCGGGCCGAAGCCGAGCGGCGCGGGCTGTCCGTCGCGAACAAGCCGGACAGCCACGACATCTGCTTCATCCCGGATGGTGACACCGCAGGGTGGCTCGCCGAGAAGATCGAGATGACCACAGGCGACATCGTCGATGAAACCGGATCCAAGGTCGGAGAGCATCCTGGGGCAAACGCGTTCACCGTAGGCCAGCGCCGCGGCCTGAAGCTCGGCCGGCCGGCCGCCGACGGAAAGCCCCGGTTCGTGCTCGAGATCCGGCCCAAGGAGAACAAGGTAGTGGTAGGCCCGGAAGCCCTCCTCGCCATAGACGAGATCCGCGGCATCAAGGTGTCCTGGGCCGGGCTGCCCATCGCCGAGGTCGGCACCGGCAAGGACTTCGACTGCCACGCCCAGGTGCGCGCGCACGGTGACCCCGTCCCTGCCGTGGCACGGGTAGAGCATGTTACTGATGACAGCGGAAACCAACGCGACCAGCTTGTGGTGACGCTGACTGATCCGCTCCGGGGTGTTGCTCCCGGCCAAACAGTCGTGCTGTACCAAGGCTCGCGGGTGCTCGGCCAGGCGACCATCGATGCGGCGCGTTCGCTGCAGCGCGCCGAACTCTAGCCACTCGTGGGCAAAGGCCGAGTGACGGCCTTGTCGACACGCTGACTGGCCTGGCCTGCTACGCGGAAACCACCTTGATATTGAATGCCTTGTTGTTGCCCTGGCTCATGAAGATCCGCAGCCACAGCGGAAGCCACATCTCCATTCCGCGTGCCGCATCCAGCCCGCCCAGGTCCCTGATGTGCTCCGATCGCCAGCCGAACTCAACCAGCAGCCTCCGCACCACGTCCTTGGCTGCCCCCTCATCGCCGGCCAGGAAGACGTCGTGATCGCCGCCGGCCAGTTGTTCCGGAGCCACCATTACATCCGCGCGCATCGTGTTCAGCGCCTTTACCACCCTGGCAGCGGGGAATGCCCGCTGGATCGTTTCCGCCAGGCTGTCTGTATTTGCTATGGAGAGCGACGGCGGGAAGCCCGCCGAATGGTCCAGCGGATTGGCGACGTCAAGAAGCACCTTGCCCTGCAGGTTCCTGGTGCCCGCTGCAGCAAGCACCTCCAGGGACACGGCGCCCGGCGTCGCATTGATGACCACTTCGCCGTCGGCTGCTGCATCCGCAAAAGTGGCCGCTTTGGCCTGTGGTCCTGCCCCGGCTGCCCATCGGGTGGCTGCCTCATTGGTGGCGCTCCGGGACCCCATGGTGACGCCGTGCCCTATCTCCACCAGTTTTCCCGCCAGGGTCCTGCCCGCCATGCCGGTACCAAGAACTGCGATCCTCATGTCGTACCTCCGTCATCGATGGACTGCAGAACAGTTAAATTGTCCGTCGAAACCCTCCATCCCGATCGTTCGGGGCCGTGGGCGGATGCAGCCACTTAACACCCAGGGGGATTCCTGCCGTGCCCATAGACTGGAGTCATGACCGAGCTAAACCATGATCTGCCTGACACCGAATCCTACGATCCCGCCGCGAGTTCGCTCGCAGGGCACGTGGATCCTGCAGTGATGGCGGAACTTTTGTCGATCCGGTCCAGCATCGACAACATCGATGCGACCCTCGTTTACCTCCTTGCGGAACGGTTCAAGGCCACGCAGAAGGTCGGCTTCCTGAAGGCGGCGCACCGCCTTCCCGCCGGCGACCCCGGCCGTGAAACGGCCCAGATCGCCCGGCTTCGGAGGCTCGCCGAAGATGCCCAGCTCGACCCAGCGTTCGCAGAAAAGTTCCTGAACTTCATCATCGGCGAAGTGATCCGACACCATGAGGCCATCGCCGAGGATCACAACGCGGCCGGCCCGGGCCCAGCTCGCCCCGGCAGAGCTACAGGAGTCCAGGGAGGCGGGTCGTCCAGCCCGGCCCCCGGCCCGTCCGCGTCACTCAACGCTTAAGCCATGGCTGCAGGAAACAACCCGCAGCAGGGGGAGGTAACAGCCACTGCCCTGGGACCGTGGCCAGGGCAGGATCCGGTTGAAGCCACCCGCATCATCCGGGGTGAACTTGGCAGGCCCCACCTGCCGTACCTGGCGGAGCTGCCCGCCCGGGGAGTGGGGTCCGATGCCATCGGGCGGACGGCCTCGCTGCTCGTCGAGATGGCTGTTGACGTCCAGCCCCACGGCTGGCGCATTGTGGACCGCCCGGGCCGCGACCTCCTCCGGGCCAAGTCCGCGCTGTCTACGGACATCAACGTGTTGGCTGACGTTGCAGGCTCAGAGGAAAACTCCGCCCCGCAGTTCAAGATCCAGCTGCGAGGCCCCTTCAGCCTGGCCGCTGGTCTCCACCTGCACAACGGGGAGCGCGCCCTCATCGACTACGGGGCCCGGCGCGACATCGCCGCGTCCCTCGCTGCCGGCGTCGGCGAGTATCTGGCCCGGGTGGCAGGCGCTGTACCAGGGGCCGAACTCGTGGTGCAGCTGGATGAACCGGATATCGCCTCTGTGCTTGCCGGCACCATCCCCACGTCCAGCGGATACCGGACACTGCGCTCAATCCCGGGCCAGGAAGTGACGGAACACTGGCACGTGGTCATCGATGCCCTCCGGGGGGCCGGGGCGGCCGAGATCATCATTGCCGTACCTGAGATCGAGGCGCCGTTTGACCGGATTCTTGCCGCCGGGGCAGACGGCGTAGCCGTTCCCCTGAAGGCGCTCACCTCGCGCCAGTGGGAGCAGCTCGCCGAGGCTGTCGAAAGCGGCAAGCGGCTCTGGGCGGGCGCTTTGGCGGTGGACCAGCCGGCTGATCTCCTGGCTGAACGGACCAAAGCCCACACGGTTGCCGAAGCCGTGTGGCGGCCCTGGCGGCAACTCGGACTGCCGGCGGAAGCACTGGGTGGGCTCAGGCTTACCCCCGCTGGAGGCTTGGAAGGGTTCACGCCCTCGGACGCTACCGCTGTACTGACACGGCTGACCCACGCCGCCGACGCACTCAACCAGCTGGCGCTGGGCTGAAGCCAGTCCCCAAAACCGCTGTGGGGCCTGCTGAGGAAGCGAATGAAGGGTACTGCCGTCAGCTGCGCCGCTGCCAGCGGTGCGGCGCGGCATAAGTCGGGAGGAATCCCGGCGTCGAGCGGCCGCCCGGGTACGGTTCCAGGCGGTAGTCGAAGCTGCCGGCGTAGACCAGTACGAGACCGATCTGGGGCTGGATCACTTTCACCTGGATGCGGTGACGGCCCCGGCCTCCATCACCGGCGTCCCACCATTGTTCGGCGTAAGCCTTGGCGTCGAGCGCCTCCGGCAGGGGCAGGCGCAGCGGCCCCAAGAAGAGCCGTGACGCTTCGGAGACTCCACGCAGCCTGCCCTCTGGCGTTGCACTCAGGTTCAAATCCGTGACAAGGCGGCGGTGTTTGCCGACGTAGTCCACGAGCCGTGCCTGGCTGTCGGAACCGGCGAGGGCCGCCTCCGCTGCGGGACCCGCGCCAGGATCCTGCGCGCCGGGACCCTGGGCGCCGGCATCCGCCGCGACGCTCGTGGTGTCCTGAAAGATCCGGGTAGCACCGGGGAAGAAAATTTCCCGGCGCGCGGTGAGGCTGGAACGTCCGAACGGGTCCAGATGCGCATGGTTTTCGATTCGAAACGGCACGTGTTCGCCATACTCGGGGAAAAAGGCCTGCTCTCCTGCTGTCAGGCGCAGCAGCGGGCGCAGCCAGGATTGCCGGCATCCCACAACATCGAAAGAACCCTCGCCCACGCCGTATGTACCTGAACCCGGTGCGAGCGAAAAGTAGTCCTGCAGTTCCGGTTGCAGCCGGATGAACTCTGCGCCCATCGCCTGTTTGTATATCGGCACCGTCATTGAAATCCTCCTGATGGGCTGGACTGTCATGGTGATCCTAACGGGCTGCCCCGGCACTCAGGGCTAATGGCAGAGCACAAAGGGCAATTTGAGAAGGCGCGGCGCCGCCATGCCGGGAATTGCGGTCAATAAGACAAAGCAACGGCAATAAGGGAATATATAACTATGAAGGCACGCATTCTGGTAGTTGACGATGACGAGGCGCTCGCGGAGATGATCGGCATTGTCCTGCGCAACGACGGTTTTGAACCCGTCTTTTGTGCGGACGGCGGACAGGCCCTGGACGTGTTTCGTTCGTCGAAGCCGGATCTCGTCCTGCTGGACCTGATGCTCCCCGGGACTGACGGCATCGAGGTATGCCGGCAGATTCGCTCGGAGTCCGACGTGCCCATCGTCATGTTGACCGCCAAGTCGGATACCTCCGACGTCGTCCGTGGCCTGGAATCCGGCGCCGATGACTACGTGCCCAAACCCTTCAAGCCCGCCGAACTGGTCGCCCGTGTACGGGCCAGGCTTCGTCCCGGTGACCAGAAGGCACCAGAGACGCTGCGCATCGCGGACATTACCATCGACGTCGCGGGCCATGCCGTGAGCCGCGGCAACGAGCGGATCTCCCTGACCCCGCTGGAGTTTGACCTGCTCGTCGCCCTGGCGCGTAAACCGTGGCAAGTGTTCACCCGCGAATTGCTGCTGGAGCAGGTCTGGGGCTACCGCCATGCAGCAGACACCCGGCTGGTCAACGTCCATGTCCAGCGTCTGAGGTCCAAGATAGAACGTGATCCGGAAGCCCCGGAAGTAGTATTGACGGTTCGTGGTGTCGGGTATAAAGCAGGTTCCTGAGCATCAGGGCCAGAACCCCTCTGAGGCCCCTAAAGGGCCTGTGACCGCTGCGCCGGAGGCGCAGCAGGCGTCCGGCGAACAGCACACCTCCGCGCCACAACGCGCCTCCGGCAGTCAGCCAGGAACAGGTGGACGACCCGTGCCGGAACACACCGACGCCATCGCTTCCGTCTTCGCACGGCTGGCGCACCGGACGCGGATCTGGCGGCGGCGCGCCCTGATTGTTTCGCTGCGCGTCCTGCGCCTTGTACGAATCGGGCTGGACAAGGTCTTTCCCGGCATCCGGTACCTGCTGTACTCCCTCCAGCGCAGGTGGCGCCGTTCTCTGCAGTTCCGGACGGTCCTGACCACTCTGCTGCTGTCGATGAGTTCGTTTGCGATCGTCGGGGCGTACCTGTCCAACCAGATCGCCAACAACCTCTTCCAGGAACGGCTGACCCAGGCCGAGTCCGAGACCAGGTTCAACGTTAAACAGGTGCAGGACACCTTCGACGGCGCCCAGGTCACCGACCAGTCGAGTGTGATCACCCTGGTCTATGACACGCTGAATGCGGTTGAGGGCAGGGGATCGGTGATCCAGCGCCGTTACGTCTTTGAGGCGATGCCCGAACAGACTAAGCCACGCAACCGCTGGGTCGAGTCGCGGGCCTCCGACCAGCTGACCATCAGTGTCATTCCCGAAGAGCTCCGCTCGGCTGTCCAGGATTCCGGCAAGGAGCAGTTCTGGGCATCCATGGAATTCCCCGTGGGCACTGAGGACCGTCCCGGGATCGCGGTGGGCAACAAGGTGACGTTCAACGGCACCGTTTACGAGCTTTACCTGATCTACGACCTGAACACAGCCCAGCAAACCCTGGATGAGATCCAAAACGTCCTCTGGGCGGGCGGCGCCGCGCTGATCATTATGATCGGCGGCATTGCCTGGTACGTCACCCGTAATGTCGTCAGCCCTGTCAGTCACGCTGCCGTTGTGTCCGAGAAGCTTGCCGCAGGGCAGCTGCAGGAGCGCATGGAGGTCAAGGGCGAGGACGAAGTGGCACGTCTGGGGGCGTCCTTCAACCACATGGCGGCCAGCCTCCAGGAGCAGATCACCCAGCTCGCCACGCTGTCCCAAATGCAGCAGCGATTCGTCTCCGATGTTTCCCATGAGCTTCGCACGCCGCTGACCACTGTCCGCATGGCAGCGGAAGTGCTGTACGACGCCCGTGACGAGTTCGACCCCATCAACAAGAGGTCGGCGGAGTTGCTGTACAACCAGGTTGAGCGGTTCCAGTCACTGCTGGCGGACCTCCTTGAGATCTCCCGGTTCGACGCCGGCGTCGCCATGCTGGACGCTGAACCCACGGACATTGTGCAGCTGATAACGCATGTCATGGACGGTGCGGCACCGGTAGCCGAGGAATACGGCTCGCCGGTCACGCTGAACGCTCCCGAAGGAAGCATCGTGGTGGAAGTGGACTCCCGGCGTATTGACAGGATCCTCAGAAACCTCGTGCTCAACGCCTTGGAGCACGGGGAAGGAAAACCGGTCAACGTCTCGGTGGCCTCCAATGAGACGGCTGTGGCCATCACTGTCCGGGACCACGGCATCGGCATGACACCTGCTGAGGCCGCACGGGTCTTCGACCGCTTCTGGCGTGCCGACCCGGCCCGGGCAAGAACCACCGGAGGCAGCGGCCTCGGCCTGTCCATCGCCACCGAGGACACCAAGCTGCACAACGGTTGGCTCCAGGCCTGGGGCAACAAGGGCGAGGGCTCCAACTTCCGGCTCACGCTGCCGCTCAAGCAGGATGGCACGATCACGAAGTCCCCGCTCCAGCTCGAGCCCGGGGATGTTGGCTTGCCTGGCGGCCGCGAGCACACCGTTCTTGTGCTGGGGGACAGTGCGCTGCCTGCTGGCAAAGCGGTGAAAGCTGGCGACTCCGCTCCGGGTGGCAGTGCGGTCCCGGATAACAATGCAGTTCCCGGTGCTGCCGATGAGCCTGTGAGGGCACCTGAAGCTGCAACTGCCCAAGAAACCGGTGCGGAGCACGAAACAGCGGCGACAGGGGACAGGCCATGAGGCACACGAGGCCGGGGGCCATCGCGGCGGCAATCGTCGCCGTCGTGCTTTTGTTCGTCGCCTCCTGTGCACAAATTCCCCGGTCGGGGCCTGTGGGAAAGAGCACCGACGAGAGCGCAGGGAATCCCAACGCTCCCGTGTTCTTTCCTGTAGCGCCACGCACCGGGGCCGGTCCTGAAGCGGTCATTGAAGACTTCTATCTGGCTGGAAGCGGCTATGAGGATGACTATGCCGTGGCGCGACAGTATCTCACGCAAGCTTCATCGGTTGCCTGGAAGCCGGACCAGCGGACGCTGGTCTTCCGCTCCGAACGAGTGGTGAAGACCGGCGTCGAGGGTGTCTTCAACTATGAACTCGATGTTGCTTACTCTGTGGATGCCGACGGCGTGGCCACCCAGATGCCGGAAGGAACCAAGGAGAGCATCCCCGTCACCCTGGTCCAGGTCGACGGGGAATGGCGGATCTCCAAGCTCCCCGACGGCACTGCCATTCCGGAAGAAACGTTCAAGGTCATCTACGGCGCCTATCCGATCTACTTCTACGATCCCACGTTCACCTACGCCGTTCCGGATGTGCGCTGGTTCATCAAGAAGAAAACCGTCAAGTCAATGACGAGTGCCCTGCTGGCCGGGCCGGCTCCGTACCTCAAGGGTGCCGTGGTCAGCGCCTTCCCGTCCGGGGTGAAGCTGGCGAGGGAGTCAGTGCCCGTCGTGTCCGGGGCCGCGCAGGTGGATTTGTCCGCCAAGGAACTCACAGAAGCCTCCACCGAGGACCGGCTGCGGATGCAGACCCAGCTGGCCCTCACGTTCCGCAGCCAGCCCGACGTTATTAACGTGGAGCTGAGAGCCGACCAGGATCTGGTGCGGGTTGAGGACAACGGATCGGTGCTGCCGCCGGTCCAGAACAGGAATGTTCCGGCGCGCCAGATCGCTGTCCACAAGAACGAGCTCGTGCGGTACGAGAACAACCGGATTTCACCGCTGCCGGACATGCAGTCCGTCGCCGGCCTGAAGCCCCGCTTGCCTGCCGAATCGCCCGTGTCGCAGTCGGTGGCTTTTTTGGCTGGCCGGGGCACGCTCTATTCCTTGGTTCCCGGGCAGCCTCCGCGTGCACTGGTCACGAGGAGCTCGCTGACCCACCCCTCCTTCGGCCTGCGTGACTGGGTCTGGACGGCGGGACCCGGAGCACAGGGAGTTACCGAGGTCTCCGCCTTTCGTCCCACCGGCATAGCGCCGGGTGCCACGGTGCCATCGGTGACGCTGACGCCATCGTGGCTTGCAGGACGTACCGTCAAGGATTTCCGGGTTTCCCGCGAGGGCGTCAGGGCATTGGTGATTTCCGAACAGAACGGATCAACGCGGGTTCAAGTGGCCGGGATCATCCGAAGTGCCGACGGCACGCCAAAGGAACTGACCGCGCCGATCACGCTCCAAGCTACCGGCAGCCCCAACCAGGGTGTCTGGGTCAATGACACGACTGTGGCGGTCATGAGGGGTGCAGCGTCCGCCAACGTCGCTCCTGAGCTGATCTCCCTGGCCTCGACCCAACCGCAGAAGCTGGCGCCGTGGCCCGGACTGGTGGCACTCAGCGCCGGTAACGGACCTGAGGAGATCTATGCGCAGTCGGCGGACGGCATCTTCCAGAGGCTGGGCAACGGTTGGTCGCCGCAGCTCAAGGGACCAACGGATCCATCCTTTCCCGGCTGACCCGGTTATTCGCGATGTCCCGGGTTTCAACTACACGACCCGCTTTCTCCACATACGCCGGTTTCTCCACATAACCCCGGTGGGCTCCTTTCAGGGCGGTGACCTCTGCGGAATGCTTGCTGCGTGAGGTCACAGCGTACGGAAGCCGTCCGCGGGGGGCCACCCGCCCCGGCTGCTGCCGGGGACCCGGATCTGCATCCCCAGCCGCTGAGGGCCGCGAAACACCGGCTTGAACACGCGCGGCCGTGGCTGCGGGCGGTCGATGTCCTGACCAATGCGCTGTCGGAAGTTCTGGCGCTGGCCGTACCTGTTGAATGCGTCTGCTGCGGCAGGGAGGACAGGGCCATCTGCGCCGGCTGTGAGCGTCAGGTCCGGCTCCTGACGAGGCGGCCCTTCCGGGCGGAGTCCGCAGCTCCGGCCTTGATGGGCAGTGACGGGTCCGTCCTGCTCCCCGTGGTGGCGGCGGGGATCTACCGTGAGGAACTCGCGCAGTCGGTCCTTTCCTTCAAACGGCACGGTCAGGGCCCGCTCGGCGCCGCGCTGGGCAAGGCGATGGGGAAAGCCGTACTTGCGGCCACCGGCACGTGCAGCCGCGAGATCTGGCTCGTACCAGTGCCTAGCAGCGGCAGCGCATACAGGAAACGGGGGTTCAGTCCGGTGCACCTGCTGCTCACCCGCCTCCGGCACGACCCCGCGCTCGGCGGCATGAAGTGCCACGATGTGCTGCGGAAGGTCCGGGCCCCCTCAACGGCTGGAGGCGGCGGTCCGGGGGGCCAGAAAGGGCTCGGACGAGGGGACCGCGTGCGCCGGGTCAGCGGTTCCATGCGGGCCGTTCGGGGAGCAGGCGCGGCCGGGCTTGCCGGGCGTCCCTGCATCATTATCGACGATGTCCTCACCACCGGCTCGACACTCGCGGAGGCTGCCCGGGCACTGCACCAGGCGGGGGCCGTGGTGCGAGGCGCCGTGGTTTTGGCTGCCACGCGTGCACCCGGCGCCGCGCCTCCTGAGGCCCCGCCTGGGAGCGTCAGCCGGTTACCTGAGACATAGAAAAAAATAAACTGCGAAAGGATGAATAACTCGTTGCTATGAACTAACGTCGGATATGGGTACCAAGATCAGTTGTACCTTTCGATAGCGGCTCGGAAAGGGGCTCGACTGTCATCAGATCGTCCCCGGAAGTGCCGCCGTCGTGTCACCGAAGTCATTTGGAGGGCACCATGGAGTTCATGATCAGCGGACGAAATCTGACGGTCTCGGACCGATTCCGCGAATACGCCGGCGAGAAGATCTCGAAGATCGAATCGCTTGGGGACAAGGTCCAGAGGGTCGACGCAAAGGTTTCGAAGGAAACAAATGCACGGCAGACCGGTGACCAGCTCACAGTGGAAGTGACAGTCCTGGGCCGAGGCCCCGTGATCCGTGCCGAAGCAAGCGCCGCAGACAAGTTCGCCGCGTTCGACCTCGCCTACAACAAGCTGCTCGAGCGGCTCCGCAGGGCGAAGGACCGCAAGAAGGTCCATCACGGGCGGCACACGCCCAAGGCAGTGCGCGAGGCAACCGCAACCCTGGAGCCGGCGAGCTCCAACCAGCCGATCTACGTAGAAGCGAGCAACCACACCCAGCCTGCTCCGGAACCAGCTGAAAAGTCGCCGTACGACGTCGACAATGACATTCCTGCCGGAGATTCTCCGGTTCTCATCCGCCGCAAAGTTTTCCCGGCTACCTCCCTTTCCCTGGACGACGCCGTGGACAATATGGAACTCATTGGGCACGACTTCTATCTCTTCGTGGACAAGGACACGAATGCGCCCTCTGTTGTGTACCGGCGCCGGGGCTGGACGTACGGCGTCATCACCCTGGACCACTACTGCGAGCCCGGCGAGAACACGTACGAGGAGAAAATCCTCGCCTACCGCTCCAATGATGCGGCAGCGACCGCCTAGGATGGAGCCCTAACCACGAAAGGGCTGACATGGGCACAACGCTGAGCCTGTCACAGGCCCGGCGGATCGCCCTGGCAGCCCAGGGACTGGACAAAGGACGGCCCACCGGACCTGTGACTTCACGGACGGTGGGCCGGACCTTTGCCCGCATCCAGCTCGTCCAGATCGACTCGGTCAATGTCCTGGCGCGGAGCCACTTCCTTCCATTTTTCTCCCGCCTCGGCAACTACGACCGCGCCATTCTGAAGCAGATGGCGGGCCGCCATCCCAGACGGATGCTGGAGTATTGGGCCCACGAGGCAAGCTTCATACGCCCCGAGCATTTCCAGGACCTGGTCGCGTGGCAGAAACGCGCCTGGGTCGGAGCTTCAGCGATGGACCCTGGCCTGCGCGCCGGCGTTACCCGCCTGATACTTGACGCCCTGGCCCCCGGGAAACCGCTGACGGCCGCCGAACTGACAGCCGCCATCGGCCACGTGGAAGACCGTCAACACGTCAACTGGGGCTGGAACTGGAATGCAGTAAAGCGCGTCCTGGAACATCTGTTTGAAGAAGGCGCCGTCTCGTGTGCGTCCCGGACGGACCAGTTCGAACGCCGGTACGCCCTGCTGAAAGATGTGCTGCCGGACGTGGCACTGACCGCGGAACCGGAGCCTCAGGCAGCCCTGGACCGGCTCATCGAAGCGGCGGCCCAGGCTCACGGAATTGGTACCGTGCGGTGTTTTGCCGACTACTTCCGGACACCGATCAAAGCAGCGGCCGTGTCCGTCCAGAATCTCGTGGACAGCGGCCGGCTCGAGCCAGTCTCCGTCCGGGGTTGGGACCGGAAACTGTTCCGCCACGCCGATGCCCGGCTGCCGAGGGCCGCAACAGGCAGGGCCCTGCTCAGCCCGTTCGATTCCCTGGTCTTTGAACGCCGCAGGCTGGAGGAGCTTTTTGGCTTCCGCTACAGGATTGAGATCTACACCCCCGCACCCAAACGCCGGTTCGGCTACTACGTCCTGCCGTTCCTGCTGCGGGACCGCCTCGTGGCCAGGGTGGACCTGAAGGCTGACCGTGCCGGAGGCAAGCTCCTGGCTAAGGCGTGCTTCGGTGAGCCGGACGCCCCGGCGGACACCGCCGTCGAACTCGCCGCCGAGCTGCAGCTGATGGCCCAATGGCTGGATCTGGACGAGGTGGTGGTGTCCCCGGCAGGGGACTTGGCCGCAGATGTCCGGGCAGCAATCCGGGGCGCAGGAGGGCAGTATCCGCTCTGAGGGAAACAGGCTACGTGCTTTGCGTCTCTCCCGTAGACTGAACACGCCAGAATTTCGGCAGTATGAGACTGGGAGCAACTTTACGTGGCATCACTAATCGAAAAACTTCTCCGCACGGGTGACAAAAAAACCCTGAAGCAACTGCGGAACTATGCCGATTCCATCAATGCCCTTGAAGACTCGTTTAAGACGTTCACCGATGCTGAGCTGCGCGAGGAGACCGACCGCCTGCGGCAACGCCATCTGGACGGCGAAAAACTGGACGATCTCCTGCCCGAGGCTTTCGCTGCCGTCCGCGAAGCCTCTTCACGCACCCTCGGTCTGCGCCACTTCGATGTCCAGCTCATGGGTGGGGCCGCCCTCCACCTTGGCAACATCGCCGAAATGAAAACCGGTGAAGGAAAGACGCTGGTAGCCACCGCTCCCGCCTACCTGAACGCCCTGGCCGGTCAAGGCGTCCACGTCGTTACGGTCAACGACTACCTGGCCGAATACCAGTCCGAGCTCATGGGCCGCGTTTACCGCTTCCTCGGACTCACCAGCGGCTGCATCCTGGCCAACCAGGACCCCGCAGTGCGGCGCCAGCAGTACGCGGCGGACATCACCTACGGAACCAACAACGAATTCGGCTTCGACTATTTGCGCGACAACATGGCGTGGGACAAATCGGAACTGGTCCAGCGGGGCCACCACTTTGCGATCGTTGACGAAGTGGACTCCATTCTCATCGACGAGGCGCGTACCCCGCTCATCATTTCCGGCCCTGCCCAGGGCGACACCAACAGGTGGTACAGCGAATTCGCCAAGGTGGTTCTCCGGCTGCAGCCGGAGAAGGATTATGAGGTCGACGAAAAGAAGCGCACCGTCGGCGTCCTCGAAAGCGGCATTGAAAAGGTTGAGGACTACCTCGGGATCCAGAACCTCTATGAATCCGCCAATACCCCGCTGATCGGCTTCCTCAACAACGCCATCAAGGCAAAGGAACTTTTCAAGCGGGACAAGGACTATGTGATCCTCGACGGCGAGGTCCTCATCGTCGACGAGCACACGGGCCGTATTCTGGCTGGCCGCCGCTACAACGAGGGCATGCACCAGGCCATCGAAGCCAAGGAAGGCGTCGAGATCAAGGCCGAAAACCAGACGCTTGCCACCGTGACGCTGCAGAACTACTTCCGCATGTATGGAAAGCTCTCGGGCATGACCGGCACGGCGGAGACCGAAGCTGCCGAATTCATGAGCACCTACAAGCTGGGCGTGGTTGCCATCCCAACCAACCGGGACATGCAGCGCCTCGACCGGCCCGACCTCGTCTACAAGAACGAGGTGGTCAAATTCGACGCCGTGGTCAAGGACATTACCGAGCGCCACGAGAAGGGCCAGCCCGTCCTGGTCGGCACCACCAGCGTGGAGAAGAGCGAGTACCTGTCGCGGCTGCTGGCCAAGGAAGGCATCCGCCACGAGGTGCTGAACGCCAAGAACCACGCGCGGGAAGCAGCCATCGTTGCCCAGGCTGGCCGCAAGGGCGCAGTGACCGTTGCCACGAACATGGCCGGCCGCGGCACCGACATCATGCTCGGTGGCAACGCAGAATTCACGGCCATTGCCGAACTTGCCAAGCAGGGGCTGGATCCGGAGGAGAACTCCGAGGAGTACGAGGCCGCGTGGCCGCAGGCCCTGGCCGCTGCCAAGCAGGCGGTCAAGGAAGAGCATGAGGAAGTCCTGAACCTGGGCGGGCTGTACGTCCTGGGCACCGAGCGGCATGAGTCTCGCCGGATCGACAACCAGCTTCGCGGCCGCTCCGGCCGCCAGGGTGACCCCGGCGAATCCCGCTTCTACCTCTCGCTCACTGACGACCTCATGCGGTTGTTCAACTCCGGTGCGGCCGAGCGTCTGATGAACAGCTCGGTGCCCGATGACGTGGCACTGGAGTCCAAGCTCGTCTCCCGCGCCATCGCCTCGGCCCAGGGCCAGGTGGAAGGCCGCAACGCCGAACAGCGCAAGAACGTCCTGAAGTACGACGACGTCCTCAACCGTCAGCGTGAAGCCATCTACGGTGACCGCCGCCGGATCCTGGAGGGCGATGACCTGCACGAAAAGGTCCAGTTTTTCCTCGAGGACACCATCAATGCCCTCATCGATGAAGCGACCGCTGAAGGCAACGGCGACGACTGGGACTTCGACCAGCTGTGGACGAACCTGAAGACGCTCTACCCCGTCACCGTGACACCGCACGATGTGATCGACGAGGCGGGCGGAAAGTCACGCATCACGGTCGAATTCCTCAAGGAAGAAATCCTTTCGGATGCCAGGCTGGTTTACGAAGCCCGTGAGGAAGCCATCGGTTCCGAAAGTATGCGTGAGCTGGAGCGGCGCGTTGTCCTTTCCGTCATCGGGCGAAAGTGGCAGGAGCACCTGTACGAGATGGACTATCTCAAGGAGGGAATCGGGCTTCGCGCCATGGCTCAGCGCGATCCACTGGTGGAATACCAGCGCGAGGGCTTCATCCTGTTCCAAGCCATGATGGAGGCCATCCGTGAGGAGAGTGTCGGTTTCCTCTTCAACCTTGAGGTGGAGGTGACCCCGGCGGAGGATGTCGTGGTGGCTGACGCTGCTGGCGGCCACACCGAGCATCACGAGCTGCAGATCCGCGCCGCCGGGCTGGAGGCACCGGAAAAGCCCGCGCAGCTGCAGTACACCGCCCCCGCGGAAGGCGGCGGCACGCAGACCCGCGTCGAGGGCCGGGCAGCAGGACGGTCAGGAAACCCTGCCAAGGCAGCCGCGCAGAGCCGCCGGGACCAGAACCGCCGGGACGGCAAGAAGAAGCGCTGAGGCCGGACTCTCACTGATAGGGCTGGGAACCTGGCACGACCAGGGGCTGACACTCCTTAGGGACTGGCAGGACTTTATGAAGGACCCGGGCGGACGCCCGGGTCCTTCATTCATTCTTGTCAGCTGTGCAGCTCATCCGATTTCCAGCGCCGTGACTCGCCAGATCTGCTTGCTTCGTTCCAGCCGTACGGCGACGGCGCGCGCCCGCAGCTCGTCGATGACGACTGCGCTGGCCTCGTAGATTTCGGGTGTCACTTCGCATGCGCGGACCGACCGAACCGCGGGGTTCCGGTGGAGTCCTCCGAGCTTCTTGGGGGCACGGATGGCTTCCCGCCGCGTCAAAAAGGCCCGATGCTGCAGTGCTGTGAGGCACCTCTGGTCCAGTCGCCGTGCCAGCTGATTGATCGGTCTGGTTCCGGCGAGGACTTCAATGGCTGCCTGGACGGTTGAGCGGGTGATCGCACAGACTTCCTGCACTTCGTCACTTTTATCTCCACCGTCGCCGTCGGGAGTCGACGGGGCGGCCTGGCGCGCAGTGGTGCCCGCGCTCCGGATTGAGATTGCTGCGGTCATGATTCGATCCTCTGGTCGGGTGGAGCTGCGGTTATGGAGTTCGGACACGCCTCGACATGCCTGACGGGCTGCAAGCGCGCTTCGAAGAATGGATGCGGGCAGGCTCAGGGAGACTTGAGGATCTGGCCGGGAAGAAGGGCATCGGGGTTACTGCCGATGACCGCTCTGTTGTTATCAAACCAGCGGGGCCACTCCAGGGCGACGTCGACGTCGGATGCCTCAGGACCAAGATGCCTGGCGGCGATCGTCCACAGGGTGTCACCTGACCTGACGACCACTTCCTGGTTTGCTTGTGGTTCACGCGCAGCCCTGAGCTCTGCGGACACCACCGGTACGGGCGCCGCGGCCGGAGGTGGAGGCTGCCATTGCGGCTGGAGATCCGGGGAAGCCGGCAGCTGCTGGACCGTGGAGCCGGCATGCCGGCCCGTGCTGAGGGGATTCCCCTCGCGGGGCGGCCGCTCGGACTCGGGACGGGGCACCCCTTCGATTGGTGTCCAGGCGGCAGCGACCGCAACAGAGCCGTGAGCTAGTCCGCCTGGCACGAGCTGGCTGTCCGCTTGGGCCATTGGTGCGCCGATGAGCTGGACTCCCACGACTGCGAGAGCCAGGCGCCGCATAAACGCGGGGCTGAACCGGCCGCTCGCAGCGGCGGCGCGTCGCCGGCCCGCCCTTTCAAACATGGCCGCCGCCAAGGCAGCTGCGAAGGATAATACCCACCAGACCACGATGAGCAGGCCAGCTGCTACCCCGACGGCGCCCAGAAGATCCTCGAAGGACAACGACTGTCTCCGGACGGCTGAACGCTGCCAGCGTTCCACAAGACCCGTCCCGGCAACCGCAAGAAAACAACCAAGCCCCAGGATGAGGAACGTCATCGCTGCATCTGCTCCAGCCGGCGGCCGGGAAGGGATCGTGCTCATGGCCCGTCTTTCTTAGTTGATTGATGCGGTTTGATGCACTTTGATAGCGTTTGATGCTTTTGAGCTAGTCTTACTCAGTAATATGCCCTTTGTCTATAGACCTGGGAGTTGCCTGTGATTGACCTCAACCTCGGCGTTGCCTACGCTGGCGCCATGCGATGGACCGCCCTGTTTCAAGACATGGAAGCGCAGATGGTGGAAGCGGAGACTTTGGCTTTTGAGTCGGAGGTGTCTGAACGCTCGCGTGCTGATGTGGCGTCTGTCGGACTGGCCGACCGGCTCAGAGGCTCTCTGGGCGGGCCCATCGGCGTCCATCTCGTGTCCGGCTCAACTTTCACGGGGACCCTTAGCCATGTGGGTGCAGAAAGCCTTGTTCTTGATGAGGTCGCCCATCAGGTGTTGGTCCCGTTTGCCGCCGTATCGCATTACGGGGGAATCGGCCGCATTGCTGTGTCCGAGCCCTCGGCCGTCCGGTCGAAAGTCGGACTGGCAAGCGCGCTGCGCGGCCTCGCCCGCGACAGGGCGCCGCTGACGGTTCTCTTGGCCAAGGGGGACTCAGGCGAACAGCGGCTGCCCGGGGTCATCGACAGGGTAGGGCGTGACTTTATTGACCTGGCTGTGACGCCACCTGGGGAGGCCCGCCGCGCATCCGGCATCCTCGACGTCGCAACGGTACCTTTCGGCGCTTTGCGCGCACTGCGTTCTATGCATTCAGGGTAGCTCTAGCCGACTGGAGTAGGCGGGTCAGACCGACTTGGATTTGGCTTCCTGAATCATCCTGCTGGCCTCGGCGTAGCGCTCTTCTATGTACTGTTCAAGCATCTTCTCTTCGACGCGCCACTGACCGCGGCCACCCACCTGGATGGCCTTGAGTTCCCCGCTGCGCACAAGCGCATATGCCGCGGGAGAGTTGATCTGCAGCTGTTCGGCTACGTCCGCAAGGGTCAGGAAACGGGGCATAGTCCAATTCTGCCATCACAGCTGCTAAATGATGCCGTTATCCACAATTTGATGTTCTTTGCTCCTGTGTCTTTCCCATTGGCTCCGCATGCCGTAACAATAAACTTGACTGGCGCAGGACGGCGCCGGAGGGTCAAGGGGGAGCAATTACGCATGAGTGCCAGTGCCGCGACCACGGGAGTCCGCCTCAAGAAGCCTTCGTGGAAAGATCCCCGGCTCCTGGTTGGCGTGCTGCTGGTCCTCGCCTCAGTTGTCGGTGTCATTTCCCTCGTTGGGAGCGCCGACAAGACAACGGAGGTTTTTGCCGCGGATGAGGCGATTGCGGTGGGGGAGAAGCTGACCCCGGACAACGTGAACCGCGTCAAGGTCCGGCTGGGTGACGCGGAGGTCGGGTACATCACTGCGGAATCAGGCCTGCCGGACGGTGTGGTGGCAGTCCAGCGGATTGGGAAAGGCCAGCTTTTGCCCCGGGAAAGTCTGGGAAGCGTTGACGCGCTGGACCGGAAGCCGGTGGCCATTACTGTGCAGGAGGCGCTGCCGGAGCAGGCCGTGGCCGGCACGCGGGTGGACGTATGGGTTTCGATGCCGGATGCGCGGAATGGTTTCGCTCCTCCGAAGCTTATGCTTCCCGGCGCCGAGATTGCCCAGGTTTCGCCGGGCTCCACAGCTCTCGGCTCCGCCAAGTCGACTGTGCTCATGGTCCTGGTGGGCGACGAGCAGATGCCCTCGCTCCTCGGCGCCCAGGCGAATGAAGCCAAGATCTCCGTAGTGTGGAGCCCCGGGGGTGCCGCCAAGTGAGCATTCCGGTAGTCACCGTCGGCGAGACGCAGGATGACCTGGTCGGCGGCCTCGAAAGGCTACACGGTCCTGTCACGGTGGTGCGGCGCTGCGCCGAACTGGCCGAGCTGCTGGCCGCCTGCCAAAGCGGGCTCGCCCGGGCGGCGGTCGTCGCAGAGGGAAGCGAGGAGCTGACAGCCTCGCTTGTCGACAGACTGGGAGCCGTCGGGGTTGCAATCATTGCGTTGACGGACAACGCCGAGGAATCGTCACGCCTGCAGGGCATTGGCGTATCCGCCGTCATCTCCTCTGTGGAATCGGCGGCGTTGGCAGAGTGCATCTCCGAGGCGGTTGCGCAGTTCTCCGGACACAGGTCCGCCACCTCCGGCCTGCGAGACCACGGTTTTTCCGAGACGGGCGCCGCCCTGCGGCCCGACCCTGTCGAACCAGGCGAGGCACGGGAGCCTGCGGGGACGGGGACGGTTATTGCAGTGTGGGGTCCGGCCGGATCGCCGGGCCGGACGCTGATGGCCGTGAACATCGCCGGTGAACTGGCTAACGACGGAAAATCTGTCCTCCTCGTTGACGCGGACAGTTACGGCGCGAGCATTGGCGCGGTTCTGGGGCTCTTGGACGAGGCTGCGGGCCTGGCGCAGGCCTGCAGGCTGGCCGACCAGGGGCTCCTGGATAGCGAATCGTTGCTTAGCGTGGCGGTGCCGGTCGCCCTGAAGTCAGGAACTTTCCGTGTTCTGACCGGAATTACACGGGCAGACCGCTGGACCGAACTTCGGGCTTCGGCCCTGGCGCTCGTGCTCGAGCTGGCCAAGGAGATGGCCGAGGTGGTGGTAGTAGACACTGGATTCTGTCTCGAGGCTGACGAGGAACTCAGCTTCGACACCATGGCGCCCAGGCGAAACGCGGCCACCCTCAGGAGCCTGGAACTGGCGGACAAAGTCTTCGCGGTGGGATCAGCGGACTCCATCGGCTTTCCCCGGTTGGTCCGCGGACTCGCTGAACTCCATGCCGCCGTGCCCGGCGTCAATCCGGAAATTGTTCTGAACAGGGTGCGTGCTTCAGCAGTAGGGCGCTCACCCGAGCGGCAGCTTCGTGAAGCGTGGGAGCGCTTCGGGCCGGCCACGGCCATCACAGCGTTCCTTCCGGCTGACCCTGAAGCAGCTGATGCTGCCCTGCTGTCGGGTTCCCTTCTCCTGGAAGCCGCCCCGGATTCACGGTTAAGGGCCGGAATCGCCGATTTGGTTTGTGCACGTGACCAGCGAATCCGCCGTTCTTCTGTCCTTACCCCCACAGCAAAGCGCAGAATAAGGGGCTAGGCTCACGTTTAGGGCTGCAACGGTGCGGCCGCGAATTGTCTGATGGAGGCGTTTGTTCATGTCGTCTGGGTCCAGCGTGGAGGATAAGTCCCGTTCTATAGGAGCCGAAGGAGGCTTCTTCGCGGACTACTACGAGCACCTTGCTGAAGAGGACGCGCGTGCTTATCCACGCGAGGTTTTGAAGCTCCGGGCCGAGACGCACCGGCAGGTAGCATCGAACCGCCAGCCCGGGACTGCGAAAATCACGATTGTTGATGAAGCAGACCAGAGCACGGTGTATATCGTCACGGACGACATGCCCTTCCTCGTGGACTCCGTCAATGCCGAGCTCGTGCGGCAGAACTTCGCTATTCACCTCGTGCTGCACCCCATGTTTGTGGTCACGCGTAACCGCAGTACGCATGAGCTCGTGAAAGTGGACAGGGTTCCAGCGAGCGTCGGGATTTCCAGCGGTGACACAGCCGCCCTGCCCAGCCTCTCCCACCTCATCGCGCGAGGTGACAACAGCACCCACATGGAATCCTGGATCGCGGTCGAAATCGGTCGCGCCAGCGAAGAAGCGAAGAGGCATCTGGTTGAAGGGCTGGAGAGGGTGCTCGGCGACGTCAGGGCCGCCGTCGAAGATTGGCCGAAAATGCGCAGTAAGGCCCGCCAGATCGCCGACAACCTGGACAAGATTGCCAACCCCTCCCAGATTGCCGAGCTCCGCCAGGCCCAGGACCTGCTCCGATGGCTGGATGAAGGGAACTTCACGTTCCTCGGCTACCGCGAATATGACCTCGTTAATGAGGCAGGGGAAGATGTCCTCGAACTGCGGGAGGGCAGCGGACTCGGCCTGCTGCGCACCCAGCGGGACACGGCCCATGTCCAGCATCTGACCGACGCCGGCCGGCGCAAGGCGCGGGAGAAGAAAGCCCTGGTCATCACCAAGGCCAACTCGCGCTCCACAGTGCACCGGCCTGCCTATTTTGACTACATCGGTGTGAAAAGCTTCGATGCTGAAGGCAACGTCAACGGCGAGCAGCGGTTCATCGGCCTTTTTGCCACCAGCGCCTACACAGGTTCAGTCCGGAACATTCCCATTGTGCGGGAGAAGGTCGAAGCTGTTCTCCGGGGCGCGGGATTCCCGCCGGACTCCCACTCCGGCAAGGACCTGCTCGGCATCCTCGAAACGTACCCGCGTGACGAGCTTTTCCAGATCGAGGTCGCTGACCTTGCCGCAACGGCAACCGGGATTCAAAGGCTCCAAGAGCGCCGGCGCACACGGCTGTTTCTGCGGCCGGACATTTACGGGCGGTTCATGTCCGCCGTCGTGTACCTGCCGCGTGACCGTTACACCACCAACGTCCGGCTGCGGATTGAGCAGGAACTTCGGGAGACGTTCCAGGCCGAGTCCATTGACTACGAGGCGAGGATGACGGAGTCCGCGCTCGCTCGCCTCTTCTTCCGGATCCGGCTGCCAAAGGGCGCCGACGTCAGCCACGTCAACACTGAGGACCTGGAAAAGCGCCTTGTCCGTGCGACCCGGTCCTGGGGAGAAGGCATCAGCGAAGTTCTGCGCGACCGCAGCAACGGAGACGGCTCCAAGGAACTCGCGGACATTTGGGCTGAAGCCTTTCCCGCCAGCTACCGGGTGGACTACGAGGTTGAAGACGCCTTAGAGGACATCGAGCGGTTTGAGAAGTATGGCGCTGCGGCCGAGCGGAGCGAGGGAGCCAAGCAGGAACGCCCTGGCGTCCACGTTTATCTTCCTGAGGGTGCCGGGGCAACGCTCGAAGAGGATGCCCGCGTCAAGCTCTATATGCTGGAGCCCAAGAGCCTGAGCCAGATCCTTCCCTACTTCCACAATCTGGGGCTCGAGGTGCTGGACGAGCGGCCGTTCGAAATAGAAACGGCCGACAACCGCGACTTCTTCCTGTACGACCTCGGCCTGAAATATCCCGCAGGCGTGGACCCTCTGTCTACCGGCCAACTGCTGGCGGACGCGTTTGGAGCGGCCGTATCCGGGGCGGTCGAATCCGACAGCTTCGACAGGCTCGTGCTTCGGGAAGGCATGGACTGGCGCCGTATCGTCGTACTCCGTGCCTACGCGAAGTACTTGCGCCAGATGGGGAACACGAATTCATTCGACTTCATCGCCGACACCCTCCTGGCCAACCCCTCCGTCACCAAGGGCCTCAGCGCCCTGTTCGAGGCGCGGTTCGACCCGGCACTGACCGAGCTGGAACGGGCCGAACGCCAGGAAAAGGTGCAGGCAGAATTGGCTGCAGCCATCGAAGGTGTAGCAACCCTGGACGCAGACAGGATTCTGAGGACCTTCGGCAACCTGATCGAATCGACGCTGCGCACCAACTTTTACCAGGACAAGCCCTACGTCAGCTTCAAGCTGGACCCTGCAGGCATCAACGGACTGCCCTTCCCGCGGCCCATGTTTGAAATCTGGGTCTACTCTCCGCGGGTTGAGGGAGTGCACCTTAGGTTCGGCAAGGTGGCCAGGGGCGGTCTCCGCTGGTCGGACCGACGGGAGGACTTCCGCACGGAGATCCTGGGACTGGTCAAGGCACAGACAGTCAAGAATGCCGTCATCGTTCCCACCGGCGCCAAAGGCGGGTTCTTCGCCAAGCGGCTGCCTGATCCCGCCTCGGACAGGGCCGCATGGATGGCCGAGGGCGTCGAAAGCTACAAGACTTTCATTCGAGGACTGCTCGACGTCACGGACAATCTCGTGACCGAGGCCGACGGCGAACGGCTCGTTGTGCCGGACAGGGTTGTAAGGCACGACGACGACGACGCTTACCTCGTGGTGGCGGCGGACAAAGGTACGGCAACCTTCTCCGACATAGCGAACGGGCTGGCGGCAGAATACGGCTTCTGGCTGGGAGACGCCTTCGCCTCCGGCGGTTCTGTGGGCTACGACCACAAGGCCATGGGCATCACCGCGAAGGGCGCATGGGAATCCGTCAAGCGCCATTTCAGCGAACTGGACCTCGACACGCAGTCCGATCCGTTCACGGTAGTCGGCGTTGGGGACATGTCCGGCGATGTCTTCGGTAACGGCATGCTGTTGTCCAAGCACATCCGGCTCGTCGCCGCCTTTGATCACCGGCACATTTTCCTCGATCCCAACCCGGATGAGGCGAGCTCCTATTCGGAGCGCCAGCGGCTGTTCGGGCTTCCAAGGTCTTCTTGGGACGACTACGACAAGTCGCTCATCAGTGAAGGAGGCGGGGTCTACCCTCGCCAGGCCAAGTCAGTTCCCGTATCCCCGCAGGTGCGTGCGGCCCTCGGCCTGCCGCAGGAGATCACCCAACTCAGCCCGCCCGAACTGTTGCGCGCCATCCTGCTGGCTCCTGCCGACCTGCTGTACAACGGCGGCATCGGCACCTACGTGAAGGCCAGCACAGAGACTCATGCCATGGTCGGGGACAAGGCGAACGACGCCATCCGTGTGGATGGCCGGGACCTGCGTGTGAAAGTGGTGGGCGAGGGCGGCAACCTGGGCATGACCCAGCGCGGCCGCATCGAGGCTGCCCTGCAAGGCGTGATCCTCAACACGGACGCCATCGACAACTCGGCGGGTGTGGACTGCTCGGACCACGAGGTTAATATCAAGATCTTCGTGGACCGGATGGTCGCGGCCGGGAAACTTGATCCCGCCGAACGCCCGGAGTTCCTCGCATCGATGACCGATGAAGTGGCCCGGCTGGTGCTGGAAGACAACATCGACCAGAACATCCTCCTGCTCAACGACCGCCAGCGCGTGGCCGAGTGGAGCCCCAGCTACGAAAGGCTGATGGACTGGCTGGAAAAGTCGGCAGACCTGGACCGTGATTTGGAGGCGCTTCCGTCAAACCAGGTCCTTCGCGAACGTCTTGAACAAGGACAGGGGCTGACATCACCCGAGCTGTCCGTCCTTGCTGCCTATGCCAAGATCGAGCTCGCCACAGCCCTGCGCGACAGTGATCTCGCTGACGACCCCTGGTTCAGGCGGACGCTCAGGGAGTATTTCCCCCAGCAGTTGCGGGAGCGGTTCGACGCCGAGCTGGACACGCATCCGCTGCGCCGGGAGATCATTGCGACTGTTATCGCAAACGACATGATCAACATGGGCGGGATTACTTTCGCTTTCCGGACCATGGAAGAAACGTCGGCAAGTGAAGTGGCGGTCGCCAAGGCGTTCGTTGCCCTACGCGAGGTGTACGAGCTGGAAATCATGATTTCCGAGCTCAACGACCTTCCGGCGTCGTTCCCCACTGAACACTGGAGCACAGTGCACTTGGACATCCGGCGGCTCCTGGACCGGGCCGTGCGGTGGCTTTTGGGACAGGGCCGGGCCTCCAGACCCATTGCGGACATAGTCGGGGAGTTCAAGCCGCTCATGGACCCGATGAGGGCCCGGCTGCTTAATTACCTGCGCGGTGACGACAGGGCACGCGTGGCAGCCTGGCTCGAAAAGGCGCGGTCCTGGGAGCTGCCCGAAGATCTGGCCCATCGCTGGGCAGAGCTCTTTGAAAGCTTCGTGCTGCTGGACATTGCGAAGATTGCGCACACGCACAAGGAGCCCGTGGAGGAGATCGCGCACGTCTTCTACACCGTGTTCAACCGCTTCCATGCCGATTCCCTGCTGGAGCGGATCACCGCCTTGCCCCGCAAGGACAGGTGGCAGGCGCTCGCGCGGGCAGCGCTGCGGGATGACCTCTACTCGACGGTGTCGGACATAACGACGGCGGTACTGGAATCGACAGCCGCCGGGCTGCCGGCAGACGAACGCCTGAAGGCGTGGGAGGTCCTTAACGCCGAGCAGCTGGGGCGCGCCAAGAGCATGTTTGACGAGGTGAACGCGCTTGAGGCCGACGACATGGCCTCGCTGTCGGTAGCATTGAGGCTCTTGAGGTCAATCGTCCGACGCTAGGACAGCCCGTCCCGGCGTCGTTATCTGGAGGTGCAGTGGCAATCTTTACGGACCCCATCAGGGAGCATGCTGATTTCGGGCCGGGGGATGCGGAATGGCTGCACCTCCTGGTAGGCGACTGGCAGATGGTGGCTGACCTCGCCTTTGCCGACCTGGCGCTGTGGTTTCCGCATCCTGAGTATGGCTATGTGGCCTTGGCCCACGTCCGGCCCTCCACGACGCACACCGTGTTTCATGCTGACTTCGTCGGGGAGGGCATCCGGTCAGACCTGCAGCCACTCGTCGACAAGGCGTGGGCAAGCCGCACCATCGAGCGTTCCAGTGAGACTAACTGGAGCAGCGACATGGCGCTGCGGGTGGAGGCGGTTCCAATGGTCAGGAACGGCCGTACACTCGCAGTGGTTACCTCCCATATGGACCTCTCGAGTTCGCGCATGCCCTCGCGGCTGGAGCTGACATACCGCCAGTGCGCCTATGACCTCCTGCGGATGGGCACGCTGGGGCTGTGGCCTGACTTCGCGTCGCCCACCGGGTCGCGCCGCGGGGCGCCCCGTGTGGGGGACGGACTCATCCGCCTCGATGCGGAGGGAATCGTCCAGTACGCCAGCCCCAACGGCGTGTCCGCCTTCCGGAGACTGGGCGACGGCGAGTCCCTGGAAGGGCGCTCGCTCGCGGAAGTAACGGCAGGTCTGCTCAAGGACCGCCGAATGGTGGATGAAACTCTCCCGTTGGTTGTCACCGGTCGCATGCCCTGGCGCAGCGAGATCGAATCCAGGGGAGTGAGTTTGTCCCTGCGCGCTATTCCCCTCCGCGACGAACAACAGCGCTTCGGAGCACTCGTGTTGTGCCGCGATGTTTCTGAGCTGCGCCGCCGCGAGATGGAACTGGTAACCAAGGATGCCACCATCCGCGAGATCCACCACCGCGTCAAGAACAACCTTCAGACCGTTGCTGCATTGCTGCGCATGCAGTCCCGCCGCATGGTCAGTGATGAAGCGAAGCAGGGACTGGAACAGGCCATGCGCCGCGTTGCGACGATCGCGCTGGTCCACGAGACGCTCTCACAGGGACTGACTCAGAGCGTGGACTTTGATGAGCTGATTGGGCGGCAGTTCCGCCTGTCCGCGGAAGTTGCGTCACCGTCCCAGCAGGTTCGAACGCAGAGGTCGGGCATGTTCGGGGATCTGCCCAGCGACTTTGCCACGCCGCTTGCGCTGGTTATCAATGAACTGGTGACAAACGCCGTTGAACACGGACTTGAGGGGCGGACCGGAACGGTCTGGCTGCTGGCTGACAGGTCTGAAGGCGACGACGGGGAGGAACTGCTGACGGTGACGGTGGCAGACGACGGCGTGGGCCTGCCGGAGACCCCTCATGTGGAGGGCCTCGGGCTGCAGATCGTGCGGACCTTGGTCACCAGTGAACTCGGCGGGACCATCCAGTGGAAGCCCCGGGACGGAGGGGGGACTGCTGTCCAGATTGTGCTAAGCCTGGCAACCCACTGAGCTAAGCCTCGCGACCTACTGTGAAGGCGCACAGGCGCGCGATGAAGGATTGGACATGGCAAAGGCCGCGGACCGAGGGTCCGCGGCCTTTGCCGCAACTACTGAAAACTATCGAAACGAGCTGACGCTAGGTAAGAGCGGCGTCAGGACGCGCGGCGCGCCCGGGCTGCACGGCGCTTCAGGGCGCGGCGTTCGTCTTCACTCATGCCTCCCCAGACCCCGGCATCCTGGCCTGACTCCAGCGCCCACTGGAGGCAGGTGTCGACGACGGGGCAGCGGCGGCACACGCTTTTTGCTTCTTCGATCTGCAGAAGGGCGGGGCCGGTGTTTCCGACCGGGAAGAAAAGCTCCGGGTCCTTGTCGAGGCACGCTGCGCGATTACGCCAATCCATGCTGATCAGTTACTCCATTCCTGGTAAGTCTGCGGCACTTGTGAAAATATTCACTAGGGCCTACATAGGAAAGGGGCCCTGTGGGCCCCCTTGGTCATCTGGATCAAGCGTTTCATGTTAACGCTGTGTAAACAAGGGGTAGTGGTCCACGAAATGCCCCTGAAACGTGAGCGATGCATCACACCGGGCAACTGCCCCCACCGTGTGTCGACTATCTCGGGTAGGGTGCCAGTGTGTCAAGACCCCCAGCCACCCCCTCCAACCCTTCTCCTGGACCGGACGATGACGGCGATGCCGGCCGTGAAAACGGCACGCAGGCATCCACTTCCCCCGTAGCCCGTCCCCGCCCAGTCACGGTTCTTTCGGCGGTAGTGGGCGCCGAGGCGACTGCTTTACTCGCGACTGCTGCCTGGTACGGATTCCAACTCGTAGCTGGCGCGCCTGTGCTCTCATTCTGGGGTGCCGTCTTTACCCTCGCGTTGCTACTGGCTTTTGCCTTGTGGCTGTATGCAGTCGCCGTATTCCTGTACCGCGGATTCCGCTGGCCGCGGGCAGGTGCCCTGGTGGCGCAGTTGTTCGTGCTCACGATTGGCTTTCCCACGCTGACCGGCGGGTACCCTGTGGCCGGTCTGGCCATGCTTGTTCCTGCCGCCGTCGGCATGCTGCTGCTGTTCGATAAGCGCGTCATCCAGTTCGCGTCCCGTGCCGCAGGCTCTCCGCCCGCGCTGTGACCGGCAGGCGCGCCTGCTGATCTGGGCGACTTACACGCCGTCTGATCCGGCGACTGATCCGGCGGATGGGTTATCCGGCGGGGGTCCGCAGCTCGGCGGGGACTGGAAGCTGAATGGGCGTGCCCCTGCCATCAGCGAGGAGAATGGCCCGTCCCGGAGGGGGATTGGGTTCCAGCTCGAAGCGCACTCCGAAGAGGTCTCCGTCCATGTGGGTCCGTGGAGCTATGAGTATTCCGGTGCCTCCATTGCGGGCGGCCATCGCTAGGGGCGCCCGCTGCAGCAGTGACTGGCCATAGTTGGCGGACAGGATCACAGGCCAGCCGAGGGTATTCACCTCCAGCAGTTTCTGGCCGGTGGAGGAAGCCAGACGGTCCGCGTCGTCGACCAGAAGCACTGCGCCCCTGCAAAGGCGGCCCGTGGCCGCGTCTCTGTGGATTTCTTCCCAGTAGCCGTCGGGGTCCCTCCCGAGACCCGGCCGCAGCCAGGCCGGGACATGGCTGTTAATGACGGGCAGGGCACCGAGCAGCGATGTCTTCCCAGATCGGGGAGCGCCAAGGATGGCCAGGACGGCCGCCGTGGGAAGGCGCAGCGCGACCGGTGAAAGTTCGTCCCCGCCAACGCCTACAAACAGCCGACGGATGCGCTCGGCGGGTGCAGTCGCAGGGTCGGCCGGCTGAAGCGGCTCGATGGTGCGTGCGTCGCGGTGTCGCCGGATCAGTCCGAGCATGTCTTCCATGGTTAGGCGGTGAGGCAAGGCTTCTACTCTGAAGGGCCGGGCGAGAGTACTTCGGGGTTGAGCGACTTGGCGGGCCTGCCCGTCACTGGCGTGGAACTGGCAGACAGCCGGTCCTCCTCCGACGATGGATCCGAAGGCCACGGCCCTGCCGGGCACCTTGGGAACCGTAGGCATCTTCGGCCATGAAAAGCGGCTCTCATCGCTGGCACCGCGGGGAAAGTACACCCGGTTGGGAACGTCGGACAGGAACCGCGACACTGCCAGGTCTCGCTCGCCCGACAGGATCGCTGTGATACCCGCACGTCGCCCGTCACGCACAATGTCCTGAACCAGGCCTTCACCCCACATCAGCGGGCCCGACCGCATGGCGGAGAGCCAGGATCCCCACCCCGAAATCGCAAGGACCAAGGGTGCATCGCGCAGCGTCCCGGTACCGCTCAGGCGGCGGGACATCTCGCTGCCGATCCGTTCCAGCACCCGGACGCCGCGGCGCACGTCGTGCAGGCCGACCACGGCGCCCGTCCGGGATGATGACTGCATACGAACAAAAGAGCCGTCCGCATCGAGGACGTACAGGTGGGACTCCACGGGATGGACGGCCAGCTGGTCGAGAACCAGCGACATGGCACTGGCAGCATCACCTAAGGTGGCGCCGATGAATGCGAGATGCCCGTCGTCCAAGGGGCGCCACGAGAGCGGGACGACTTTTTGTTCCTGCGGAAGATCCAGCCACCCGAGCTCAACCGCTGGGCTGCCGGTCAGGGCATCCGCAGCGCTTGCCGGAGAGGGCAAGGTTGCAGGCGCAGCAGGGGAAAGGCCCTCCATAGGAAGCCCGAGCGGGGCGGGTCCGTCCGGAGGCCGGGGGTAGGTCGGGGTGCTCGGCAAGGGCGGGGCGACGGGGCTTCGGACAGGGCCGGTGCCGCATTCCTGCCACAGCAGGTTCAGGGTCTCGACTATTGGTGCGGCAGCGGCGGCCGGCGTGGGCTGGAGGGGCGGCGCTGCACCCTCTGGTGACCGGGGCGCGCCGGCAGACAGGGCGTCCAGTGTCCGACGGACAACAACGCCGCTAGGGACACGTCCAGTATCTCCGACAGAGAGCACAGCAGTCTGGAACTCCTCAGGTTCTTCGCTGCCCCGGACGAGGAAGGCCCGGCCTGGTGTTTGCACGGCGATCGCGGCGGCCGCATTGGTGCCGATGATGTCAGCCGATTCATGGGCTGACTGAACCCGGAGCGCAATGCTGGTGGTGACGTTCGCGCGGATGTCCGCGTTGAGTGCTCCCTGCGGGCGCTGGGTGGCCATGACGAGATGAAGTCCCAGGGAGCGTCCGATGGTGGCTATCCTCATGAGTTCGTTCAAAGATTCCGGCGCATCGTCCACCAGCATGCGGAACTCGTCGATGATCACGACAAGCTGCGGCAGGGGCGGTGTATCAGGCCTTCCGGCTTCCCGGTAGGCCATCAGATCGGGGGCCTCCATGGCTGCCAGGAGTTGCTCCCGACGCTGGACTTCTGCCCGCAGCGACGCCATGGTGCGGTCGAGCTCGCTCCTCGTGAGGTCGGTCATCAGACCGACACAGTGGGGGAGCGACGTCAGAGGACCCAGCCCGGCTCCACCCTTGAAGTCGAAGAACAGGATGTTCATCCGGTCAGGGGGATAGCTGAGGGCCAAGGCCACGGACAGGGTCCGCAGGAGCTCGGACTTTCCGGAACCTGTGGTGCCGGCGACAAGCAGGTGCGGGCCGTCTGCTTCAAGGTCCAGGATACGGGGGCCATCTCCTCCCTGTCCCAGGGGGATGGCCAGGCCGGGGGCCAAGCGTCCAACCGACCAGCGCAGCGCCGTCGCCTCGGCTGACAGATCGAGAACCTCAGCCAGCGTGCATCCCGCGGGAACGGAACGGCCTCGCACCGGTGCCCCTTGATCCTGCCCGAACCGCCGGCAGTATTGCGCAAAGACGTCCTGTGGCACGAGGTCCGCCACGAACTGCCGGGTGGAGCCGAGGGAACGGAGGACGGCGTGGCTTCCGGCAAGATCAATATCGGCATCCGACGGTTGCGACTCATCTGCCCCTGCATGGAACGGCAGAAATCTGAAGGCCCGCCAGCCATACTGGTGCGCCACTTCGCATAGGTGGTCCAGGGACAAGTCCTTCTCCTCGGAGTTGATCAGCACGAGGACCTGGGGGATTCCGCCCCGGACCGAATCCCGCGTCAGAACTTCCGGCAGGTCCTCAACACGGCCGTAGAGTGTGACGTTTGGAAGGTATCTCGCGGCCAGAGGCAAGGAGTCCACGGGTCCGCAGACTGCGATCCCGGTTCCCCTGGCCAACGGATACCCCGTCAGCTGCATAAGAAATGAATGCATCAGGCCAGACGTCTCAGGCTCCGGCCCCCGCACCGAGACTACCGACGCCCCCGGATCCAGCAGGAACGGAACCGCCCCCAGCGGAGGCGGCCGGAAGGCAGGGTCCCGCGGCTCCAGGCGGACGTTTGCGGGCTGCTCAGCCAGCCCCAGGCGCAACCAGACGCCCGAAACCTCAGACGTGATGTCGGCCGGCGCCGATATGCCGGGTGAATCCAGCACCAGCTGGGCAGGCGACGGGGCTGACCGCCGTCGTCGTTCCTTATCTTCTGCTGCCGCAGCAGCAACCGCTGACCGCATTCTTCGCCGAGCCCGACGGCCCGAGACAATCGGCACCACAAGGGTCACTGCCGACACCGCCGTGAAGGCCAGAAACATCCACATCCCGGTCACCAGAGCCAAGCCGACCCCGAGGACAACAGGCAGCAGCGCGCTGAGAAGCAGCATTCCCCGGTTTTCCTGCCCGGCCGGCTGCGGCACCGTCAACGGCTCGGCAACGGGCGCCCCCGCGTTGCCCAGGCAAAAGGGCCGGGACCCGGGTGGGCCTGCCACAACAATGGACATGGTGGACCGTCCGCATCTGATCACGGAATCCGTGGAGATCGTGGCGTTCCGGACTGGTTTACCGTCCACCTCGGTGCCGTTGGCGCTGCCAAGATCCTCGATGGTCAGGGCTGTATCGGTCACCTCGATTCTGGCGTGGTGCCGGGACAAATCGGGATCGGGGATTGTCAGGTCCGCTGCAGTGCGGCCGATCCGGTAGCTGCCGCGGCGCAGCGGGAGCAGACGACCTGCGGCGGGTCCGCTGTGCACAGCCAGCAGGAGGGCTGCAGGAAGATCCTGCCCCGACTGCCGGCGCTCCCTTTCCCGCCGCCCGCCGCCGTCGACGATGACCGCACCCGTGACAAGCGGCGGCTGACCAATGACAAGGGCGGAGAGCGGCAGGCCGCCCACGGTCAGCCGCCGGGTTGCGAACGCCCGCGAAAGCTCTTGTTCCAGGTCGGTTCCCGGAGTGTTTCGGGGGGCCCATGCCGTAAGCTCCAGCGGAGTTTCGTTGGTTTCCGCGCCAGGGCCGCGAACCAGGGTGAAGTGCAGATCCACTTCCAGACCTCCATTCCCGCGGGATGCTGGGCACAAGGCTAATTGCGGTACAGCCGGCGACGGTGCTCGAGGTGGGGCTATGTGGACAACCTCGCGGTGCTGGCCTGCGGACAGGCCAGTGGACCAGACTCAGGTAGGCTAGTGGAGCAGGCAATGCGCAACATTGGCCTGCCTGAATTCGAACCAGGAGATTTAGTGACTGCTGACCTTGTCATCGTAGGGTCAGGCTTTTTTGGCCTGACAATCGCAGAACAGGCCGCCACTGAGCTGGGCTTGAAGGTCGTTGTTCTCGACCGCCGCCACCACATCGGCGGAAATGCCTACAGCGAAAAGGAAGAACGGACGGGAATCGAGGTCCACCGTTACGGTGCGCACCTCTTCCACACATCCAACGAGCGGGTCTGGGAATATGTGAACCGCTTCACGACCTTCACCAACTACGTTCACAGGGTTTACGGCGTCCATAAGGGTGAGGTCTACTCCCTGCCGATCAACCTGGCCACAATTAACCAGTTCTTCCGCGCAAACCTCACTCCGGGACAGGCCAAAGCGCTCATCCAGGAGCAGGCTGGCGAGCTGGCGGGAACAGATCCGCAGAACCTGAATGACAAAGGCATCCAGCTGATCGGGCGCCCTCTCTACGAAGCGTTCATCAAGCACTACACGGGCAAGCAATGGCAGACGGACCCCAAGGATCTCCCCGCCGGCATCATCTCGCGGCTGCCCGTCCGCTACAACTACGACAACCGCTACTTCAATGACAAATACGAGGGCCTCCCGACCAACGGCTACACGGCCTGGATCGAGAAGATGGCGGAGCATCCAAACATCGAAGTGCGGCTGAACACCGACTTTTTCGACGACTCCCACGAGTACAGCAAGAACAAGACCGTCGGCAACATTCCCGTCATTTACACGGGGCCGGTGGACCGTTACTTCGATTTCGCGGAGGGCGACCTGTCCTGGCGGACCATCGACTTCGAAGAGGAAGTGCTCGACGTCGGCGACTTCCAGGGCACCTCTGTGGTGAACTACAACGACCAGGACGTCGCCTTCACCCGCATCATCGAACCGCGGCACTTCCACCCGGAGCGGGACTACCAGAATGAAAAGACGGTCATCATGCGGGAATTCTCCCGCGCCGCAGAGAAGGGCGATGAGCCGTACTACCCGATTAACACCCCTGCAGACCGGGAACGGCTGCTGAAATACCGCGACCGGGCGGCAGCGGAGAAGGATGTCCTGTTCGGTGGACGCCTTGGCACCTACAAGTATCTCGACATGCACATGGCCATCGGATCAGCCTTGACGATGTTCGATAACCTGATACGCCCGCATTTTGAAAGCGGAGCAAAGTTTGCAAGTGGAGGAGTTGACGCATGAGCGTATCGATGGACAAGGCAAAGACCATCACGGAGGAGGGGGCGCCGACCGACTGGCAGACCGTTCACCGTGTAGTTTTCCCGACCGACGGTGATACCGACACTTTGCCCCTCTACCTTGATTTCAATGCGGCCCAGCGCGTTGTTTCTGAAGAGTCGCAACCCGGAAAAGCAGGCGCCGGTGTGACTGCCGTCTCCAGTTCGGGGAACAATGTGCGGTCCGATTTCATTGAAAATCGCCGTCAAATGCATGTCCCGGCGTACCGCCGGGTCTCGTTCGGAACGTACTTCAACGCCTTTCCCGCGAGCTACTGGCGGGCCCACACCGACGTTGCAACCGTTCGATTGACGGTAGAGGTCGATGCGCAAGCCACTGTGGTCATTTACCGATCCAGCGCGCGCGGCTCCTCCAACCGTGTTGAGAGCATCTCAGTCAACGCCGGACAGCCCGCTGATGTGGCCCTGCCTTTGGCTAATTTTGGCGACGGCGGTTGGTACTGGTTCGACCTTGTCGCGGCGTCCGATGAAGTCAAGCTCCTGGGCGCCGAATGGTCTGTACCGAAACCTGTTGGTTTTGAAGCAGGAACGGCTACCGTGGCCGTCACCACATTCAACCGTCCGGACTACTGCGTGAAGCACCTGGCCACGTTCGCGAACTCACCGGAACTGCTGGAGGTTATCGACCGCCTTTTGATCACGGATCAGGGCACGCAAAAAGTTCGTGACCAGGCGGGTTTTGAAACGGCGTCCGCACGCCTCGGTGACAAGTTTGGCCTTATTGAACAGGGAAATCTCGGGGGCTCAGGCGGCTTCGCCCGGGGTATGCATGAAACCGTCAAGGACGGGCGAAGCAAGTACGTGCTGCTCCTGGACGACGATGTCATCATCGAGACAGAGGGCGTGCTACGGGCTATTAACTTTGCTGACTTCACCAGGAAAGCGAGCATAGTGGGCGGGCATATGTTCAACCTCTATGAGCGCTCGGTCATGCACACCTTTGGTGAGGAGGTCAACGAGTACAAATTCCATTGGGGTGCCGTCGACAGCACCAGGGAGGCTCACGACTTCTCGGCCAGCAACCTCCGGACCACACCATGGATGCATCGCCGAATTGACGTCGATTTCAACGGCTGGTGGATGTGCCTGATTCCCGTTGAGATTGTCAGGGACATTGGGTTGGCCCTGCCTGTCTTCATCAAGTGGGACGACGCAGAATACGGTCTCCGGGCGCGGCGTCACGGTTACCCAACGGTTACGATGCCGGGGGCTGCTGTCTGGCACATGCCATGGACAGAGAAAGACGACACCATCGACTGGCAGGCGTACTTCCACCAGCGCAATCGCTGGATTGCCGCGCTCGTGTACTCGCCCTACAAAAAGGGCGGATTTATGCCGCGTCAGAGCTTTATGGTGGATGTAAAACATTTGCTGTCCATGCAGTACTCAGCCGTTGAATTGCGCCTCGACGCCTTGGAAGACCTCCTACAGGGTCCATCGCATCTGCATAAAACCATCAGAACGAAGCTGCCGGAGATCCGAGCACGACGAGCCGAGTTCGATGATGCACGGATCACGAAGGATGTGGCGGGATTCCCCCAGGTCAAGCGTGTCAAACCGCCGCGTCGTGGTAAAAAGCCGTCGCCTCCCAAATCATTTGTGGCAGGCATCGCAACTGCTGTCTCCGCCGGCGTGCGCCAGGCCCAAGGGGTTCGTCCGGGAGCCTTGGAGAATCCGGAGGCCCTGGTCCCAGCGATGGATGCACGTTGGTGGAGACTGTCGCAGCTGGATTCTGCTGTCGTTTCCTCGGCGGACGGCTCTGGAGCTTCCTGGTACAAGCGCCAGCCTGAGAAATTCCGCAGCATGATGGCCCGAAGCCTCAGGCTCCATCAGGTCCTGCTCAGGGACTGGGATAAATTGTCTCAGCAGTACGCCGATGCCCTGCCTCGGTACACTTCCCCGGAAGCATGGGAAGAGACGTTTGAGGCTATGTCCGAAAAGGCACCGGGCGGACGGTGATTTCCGCTAGTGCTCCCGCCGGTTCCACCGCACTGACCAGGCCTGGTGTTGGCGGCGGTCTCGCCGATGTATTCCGACAGCGTTTCCTACTTAAGCTTTTGGTCCGCAAGGAACTCCATGTTCGCTACCGGGGTTCGATATTGGGCCTGTTGTGGTCATACGTTAAACCGGGTGTGCAGTTCTTGGTCTTTTACATAGCACTCGGAGTCTTCCTTGGCTTGGAAAAAGGCCCTCGGAATCCTGAAGGCCTTGCGAATTACTCCGTGTACCTTTTTTCCGGGATAGTTCTGATCAACTTCTTCAGTGAAGCGCTGGGCAACGCCGCGAGGTCGATCGTGGGTAACGGCGGCCTCATCAAGAAGATCTACCTTCCCCGGGAGCTCTTTCCTGTGGCCTCCGTCTGGGTCTCCGGCGTGCACTTCGTGCCACAAATTGTGGTGCTTGTTGTGGCATGCCTTCTGACTGGCTGGCATCCGAATGCGCTACAGTTGCTCGCTGCAGTGGCAGGATTTGTCATCGTCGCCATGTTGGCCGTTGGACTTGGCCTGCTCTTCGGCTCGGCCAACGTCTATTTCCGAGACTCTGAGAACATCGTGGACATGCTGCTTATGGTGGCCACATGGGCGTCCCCCGTCATGTACGCATGGACGATGGTCCGCGAAAAGATTGGGGAAAGCTGGTACTTCATCTACCAAACGAATCCCGTCACAATCGGCGTCGAGGCGTTCCATTATGCGTTCTGGCTACCTACCACAGACGGTGCCGAGCCCGTCCCACCGCACCTTCTCTCGCTTTGGATCCCGGCGGGGCTCATCATTTCCTTTCTGGTGTTGGCCCTCGGTCAGTGGACTTTCCGCAGGCTTGAAGGCCGATTTGCTCAGGAGCTATAGGTCTATGTCAGTCGCGATTGAGGTTCAGAATCTCAATAAGCAGTTTGTATTGAGACACACGCGCTCCATGAAGGAGGCCGTTGTCTGGCTACTGAAGGGACGCAAAGGGGACCTCTCCAAAAAGTTCCATGCGCTTCACGACATCAATTTGGAGATTCGACAGGGCGAGGCGGTGGCGCTGCTTGGGCTTAATGGTTCCGGCAAATCAACACTGCTCAAGCACATCTCCGGCGTAATGCTCCCCGACACAGGCACGGTCCGAACGAGAGGCAAGGTCGCTGGCCTAATCGAAGTTGGCGCTGGCTTCCACCATGACCTCTCCGGCCGGGACAATGTCTACCTCAACGGTGCAATATTGGGAATGACGGAAGCGCAAATCAAGGAACAGTTTGATTCGATAGTAGAGTTCGCTGAAATTGGGGAATTCATCGACACCGAAGTTCGGTTCTACTCGTCGGGGATGTATCTGCGGCTGGCATTTTCTGTCGCTGTCCACACAAACCCAGAAGTGTTCCTCGTAGACGAGATCCTTGCAGTAGGCGATGAGCCATTCCAAAAAAAGTGCTTGGCCAAGATCCAGGAGCTCGCCGCGGAGGGCAAAACGCTGGTGGTAGTCAGTCACGATCTCGACCTGGTGGCCCGAATATGCCAGCGCGGCGTTCTCCTGGAACGGGGAAAGCTGATCTTCGACGGGCCGATTGCAGACGGTATCTCAAGGCTGAGGGCTCGCTCTTGATTCAAGCCGTTCTCCGCGTACTTACCCACGTACAGCCTACGACCTGGAGGGTACGATCCACGTACGGGGAACCCCCTGGGCGGGTAGCTGGTCTTAAAACTCGTTAGGCTAGTCCACGAACTCCTGCGCCCGTAGAGGGCGCACGAATCCACTTACAGAAAAGGCGAAGTATCCGTGAAGATTGCCGTAATTGCGCTGGGGAAAATCGGGTTGCCGTTGGCGGTGCAGTTTGCCTCCAAGGGCCATGAAGTTGTCGGCGTCGACGTTAACCAGGCGGTCGTTGACCTGATCAATGCTGGGACGGAGCCTTTCCCGGGTGAGGCGCACCTGCAGGAGAAGTTGGCGGAGCTTGTGCCGGCCGGCAGGCTGCGTGCCACGTCGGATTATGCCGATGCGGTGCCTGATGCCGACGCTGTGGTGCTTGTGGTGCCTTTGTTTGTTGATTCTGAGGCCCGGCCTGATTTTGGCTGGATGGACGGCGCCACGGCTGAGTTGGCCAAGCATCTGAGGCCTGGCACCCTGGTGTCGTACGAGACGACCCTCCCGGTGGGTACCACCCGGACGCGCTGGAAGCCTGCTTTGGAGGCGGGCTCGGGCCTGGTGGAGGGCAAGGATTTCCATCTGGTCTTTTCTCCTGAGCGTGTTCTGACCGGGCGTGTCTTTGAGGACCTGCGCAAGTACCCCAAGCTCGTGGGTGGCCTGTCGGAAGCCGGCGCGGCGAAGGCTGTTGAGTTCTACGAGGCTGTCCTTGACTTTGATGAGCGTTCGGACCTGCGCCGTCCGAATGGCGTGTGGGATCTTGGCTCGGCCGAGGCGTCGGAGATGGCGAAGCTGGCCGAAACCACGTACCGGGACGTTAACATCGGCCTGGCGAACCAGTTCGCGCGTTTCGCCGCCACTGCCGGGATAGACATTTACCAGGTCATCGAAGCGTCGAACTCCCAGCCGTACAGCCACATCCACACCCCGGGCATCGCGGTGGGCGGACACTGCATCCCTGTGTACCCGCGACTGTACCTGTGGAACGATCCGGAGGCGACTGTGGTCCGGGCCGCGCGGGCGGCGAACGCCGACATGCCCGACTACACTGTGGGGCTGCTGGAAGGCGCGTACGGCGACCTGACCGGCGCCCGTGTTGTGGTGCTGGGCGCAGCATACCGCGGAGGCGTGAAGGAGACGGCTTTCTCGGGGGTCTTCGATGCTGTTGCTGCTTTGGAAAAGCGCGGCGCCGAGGTGCTGGTCCACGATCCGCTGTATTCGGATGCCGAGCTGGACAAGCTTGGTTTCGCCGCGTACCACGTGGGCGAGCCGGTGGACGCGGCCGTGGTCCAGGCGGACCACGCCGAGTACCGGGACCTTACTGCCGCCGACCTGCCCGGGATCAAGGCGTTCATCGACGGGCGGCGTGTGAGCTCGCCCGACCGTTGGGACGGCGTCACGTACCGGGTCATCGGCAAGGCCTGACCCTGCAGCCGCAGCCCCGCCGGGCTGCTGTGCGGGCACTTTTCTGTGTCAGCACTTCTCGAGAGGAACCGGAATAAATGACGACGACTATTGCCCCGAGCGCTGATGTTTCGGATCAGGCCGTCCTTGGTGAAGGCACCAAGATTTGGCACCTCGCGCAGGTCCGCGAGCAGGCGAACCTGGGCGCGAACTGCATTGTGGGCCGCGGCGCCTACGTGGGCACCGGGGTGCAGATCGGGGACAACACGAAGATTCAGAACTATGCCCTGGTGTATGAGCCGGCCGTTCTGGGCAAGGGTGTTTTCATCGGCCCGGCCGTGGTGCTGACCAATGACACCTATCCGCGGTCGGTCAGCCCGGACGGTTCTCTCAAGAGCGCCCACGACTGGACCCCGGTCGGGGTGACGGTGGAGGACGGCGCGTCGATCGGTGCGCGGGCTGTGTGTGTAGCGCCCCTGACGATTGGGCGGTGGGCCACGATCGCCGCCGGTGCGGTGGTCACCAAGGATGTTCCCGCGTTCGCCCTGATGGCGGGGGTGCCGGCGCGGCGCCTCGGCTGGGTGGGCAAAGCGGGCGAGCCGCTAAAGCAGGAAGGCGACTTCTGGGTCTGCCCTGCTACCGGCGACAAGTACGTTGAAGACGGAAATTCCCTGAAAGAATCTGAGGAGAACGCATGAGCTACGACTTTATCCCGGCGGCGAAGCCGATCATTGGCGACGACGAGCGGGCCGCTGTCGACGCTGTTCTGGCTACCGGCATGCTGGCCCAGGGCCAGCAGGTGGCCGAGTTCGAGAAGGAGTTCTCCGAAGTCCTTCTCGACGGGCGCTCCTCGGTGGCTGTGAACTCCGGGACGTCCGGGCTGCACCTGGGGCTGCTGGCCGCTGGTGTGGGTCCTGGCGATGAAGTCATCGTGCCCTCCTTCACCTTCGCCGCGACCGGCAATTCCGTGGCGCTCACCGGGGCGACCCCGGTGTTCGCGGATATCGAGCTGGAGCACTACACGCTCGACGTCGAGCACGTCGCTTCCCTGATCACGGACAAGACCAAGGGCATCATGCCCGTCCACCTGTACGGTCACCCGTTCGACGTAGACGGCTTCACGAAGCTTGCGCAGGACCGCGGCGTGGACCTTTACGAGGACGCGGCCCAGGCCCACGGAGCGAGCTTCAAGGGCCGGAAGGTCGGAACGTTCGGCAGGTTCGCGATGTTCAGCCTGTACCCGACCAAGAACATGACCTCCGGCGAAGGCGGCATGGTCTCCACCCCGGACGCCGGCGTGGAGCGGAACCTGCGGCTGCTGCGCAACCAGGGCATGGAGAAGCAGTACGAAAACGAACTGGTCGGCTTCAACGCCCGCATGACGGACCTGCACGCCTCCATCGGACGTGTGCAGCTGAAGAAGGTCCTCGGCTGGACCGCGCAGCGCCAGCAGAACGCCGCTTTCCTCACAGCCAACCTCGAGGGTGTCGGCACCCCTGTGGTGGCCGACGGCGCCGAGCACGTCTACCACCAGTACACCGTCCGTGTCGGTGAGGACCGCGACGGGCTGGCCAAGGCCCTGCGCGAAGAATTCAACATCGGCACCGGCGTGTACTACCCGGTCCCGAACCACCGGCTGCCCTCCTTCAACCGGACCGAAGAGCTGCCCAACACTGAAATCGCGGCCAAGGAAGTGCTGTCCCTGCCCGTGCACCCCTCGCTGAGCCAGAACGATCTGGAACGCATCGTCACGGCCGTAAACAAGCTCGTCAAGGCAGGGGCCTGATGGGAAACCTGCGCGCCGGCCTGATAGGCCTGGGTATGATGGGCCGCCACCACGCCCGCGTCCTGCGCGAGCTCGACGGCGTGGACCTGGTCGCGGTGGCTGACTCCTACGGAGACCCCCACGGAGTCGCCGGCCAGCTCGGCCTGCTGTCCTCCGTCGAGGAACTCATCGCAGCCGGAATCGACATGGCCGTCGTCGCCGTGCCCACCGGGCTGCACGAGGAAGTCGGCCTGGCGCTGGCCGAGGCCGGAGTCCACACCCTGGTCGAGAAGCCCATTGCCTCCAGCACCGAGGCCGGGCAGCGCATGGTGGACGCGTTCGCTGCCAAGGGACTCGTCGGGGCCGTGGGCCACATCGAACGGTTCAACCCCGCCCTGCAGTCCCTGCGCAAGCGCATCGAAGCCGGCGAACTCGGGGAGGTCTACCAGATCGCCACCCGCCGCCAGGGACCGTTCCCGGCGCGGATCGCCGACGTGGGCGTTGTTAAGGACCTGGGTACCCACGACATTGACCTCACCGCCTGGCTTGCCCAGAGCCCGTTCCAGTCGATTTTTGCCCACATCACCACCCGCAGCGGCCGGCCGCACGAGGACATGGTCGCCGCCACCGGACACCTGGGCAACGGCGTCATCACGAACCACCTCGTCAACTGGCTCTCGCCCATGAAGGAGCGCCTGACAATCGTTACCGGCGAAAAGGGCGCCTTCGTGGCTGACACCATCACCGCTGACCTGACGTTCTTCGAAAACGGCACGGTCGCAACGGAGTGGGAATCCATGGCCGCCTTCCGCGGCGTTTCCGAGGGCAACGTCACCCGCCTCGCGATCGCCAAGCCCGAGCCCCTGCGGACCGAACATGAAGCCTTCCGCGACGCCATCCTTGGCCTGCGCACCGACGTCGTCACCATGCAGGAAGGACTCAACACCCTCCGCGTGGCCGAAGCCGTCCTGGAATCGGCAAACACCCGGCAGATCGTGGAGATCGCCGCTTCGTGACTGCTGAGAAACCGCCCAAAGTCGCTGTTGCCTCACGCCTCTTCACTCCTGAGGTGGGTGCGGCATCGTTCAGGCTGCAGGCTTTGGTGGATGGCCTGGTGGCACAAGGCGCTGACGTCAGCGTCGTAACCACCAGGCCACCCAAAGGATCACCCGGCTTCACCGCGTCGTACCGGCTTTCCCGCTGGCCTGTGCTGCGGGACGCCGGGGGCAACGTGCGCGGTTATGTCCAGTACATGAGCTTCGACGTGCCGGTGTTCTTTCGGCTTCTTTTCACCGATGCCGACGTCGTCGTATCTGAACCGCCGCCTACGACTGGCGTCGTCGTTGCCGTCAGCTCAGCCCTGCGGCGGCGGCCGTTTGTCTACTATGCTGCTGATATTTGGACGGAAGCGCTGGCAGCAACGGCTGTCCCGGGATTTGTTGTGCGGGTGATGCGCGCCGCGGAGGGCTTCGCACTCCGCCGGGCGTCCAAGGTGATAGCTATATCGGAAGCGGTGGCAGACAAGGTGCGGCATTTCGGCGTCCCAGGCGACCGTGTCGCCGTCGTCGGTAACGGCATCGACACTTCCGTGTTCGGCGTGACCGGCCAGGCAGCGGGGGAGCGGGCCCCGTACTTTGTATATACGGGGACCATGTCGGAGTGGCAGGGGGCCGACGTCTTTATCCGGGCGCTGCCGGCCGTCCTTGCTGAACATCCGCGCGCCAGTATCCGGTTCTTCGGCCAGGGCGCCGATGAAGCGCACCTTAAGGAACTCGCTGCGGAGACCGCTCCGGATCATGTGCATTTCGGCGGTGTCATACCCCCGGCCGAAGCGGCGCGCTGGATCCGTGGCGCGGCTGCAGCCCTGGTCAGCATCAAGCCGGGCCAGGGCTACGACTTCGCCAAGCCGACAAAGATCTACGCCGCCGCCGGGTGCGGCACTCCCGTGATCTTCGCGGGCGGCGGTGAGGGCGCCGCCCTCGTCGCGGGCAACGGCCTCGGTGAAGCACCTGGATATGACGCCGACACAGTAGCCGAAGCCATGCTCCGCTTGCTGGCCGCGGAAAGCTGCGGAAACGACGACGACGGCCGGGCCGCCAGGGCGGCTTGGGTGCAGCAGCATGCCTCGCTGGCTACGTCCGGTCAGCATGCCGCCCGGGAAGTCCTTGCCGCAGTGAAGGCATGATCAGCTCTCCGCACGCCTTCTGAAATGCCCGGTTCATGACTTCGATATGGCATCTGCCAGAGAATCATGGTATGCGGCTGGCAGGGGCCCGGCTGATTCATTAAAAATTCAATTGGAGGAAATGTGTCCTGGCTCGAGACCCTGCCAGCTTTGTTTGTCGCGTTGGCAATCGTGCTCCTTCCGGGTGCCGCGTTGGCATGGGGCTTGGGGTTCCGAAGAACCGGCCTTTTCGGACTGGCTCCGCTGTTTTCACTGACTCTCGCTGGCGTGGCAGCGGTCATTGCCGGTTGGCTGGGAGTGCCCTGGAATCCGGCCGTGATCTTGGCAGCCACGGTGCTGACGACAGCAGGGGCCTGGTTCCTGGTTGGCCGGAGGGCGGCGCTGGCAGCTCCTCTGGCGGAGCGTTGGACCGTACTTGCGGCCGCCGTCGCAGGAGTCGGTGCCGTCGCCGTGCTCATCGGCCGCCGCATCACCCAACTTGTTGGGGCGCCGGACAACATCTCCCAGCGCTACGACAACATATTCCACCTCAACGCCGTACGCTATGTTTTGGACACCGAGAACGCCTCCTCCTTGGACCTTGGGCGAATGGGGGGCAACGGTGGGGGACGAGCCTCAATCTATCCCGCCGTCTGGCATTCCCTGTCCGCTCTCGTCACGCAGGTGACGGGGGCGGAAATAGCTGTCTCCGTCAATGTTGTGAACCTGGTGGCCGGAGCCGTCATATGGCCCGTTTCCGTGGTCTTCCTTACCCGCGTTATTCTTGGACGCCGCCTGATCGCCCTGGCGGCGGCCGCCATCCTCTCAGGTGGCTTCGTTGCCTTTCCGTACCTTCTGATGGTCTGGGGACCCCTGTTTCCAAACCTTCTTTCGGCCAGCGTCCTGCCGGCGGCGCTTGGCACCGTCATCCTGGTTTGCAGAAGCACGCCGGTTATGGATGAACCCCGCATACGCTCCTGGTTGGCCTTGCTGGTTGGATTACCAGGATTGGCCCTATCCCACATGAGTTCCGTCAACGCGCTCCTGGCATTCAGCGCACCGATTCTGCTGTGGACGTTGGCTGCCCACCTCAAGAGGCTGATCCGTACCCGTGCACCTCTTGCCAAGTATGTGCTCCCAATAGTTGCGACCCTACTGGGCGGTGCAGTGGCAGCCACCATATGGAGGCTGGTCCGCCCGGGATTCTACGGTGGGTGGAAACCCCACCAATCGGTGCCGGGTGCAGTGGGTGAAGTCATCACCAACGCCCCTGTCGGAACCGACGTCGCCATCGTCACCTCTCTTCTCGCCCTCATCGGTATTGCCACCATCGTGCGGCGGCGTATCCTGTGGTGGCTGCTGGGGTGTTATGTCGTGGCCGGGTATCTTTACGTCGTGGATGCCGGCTACGAAGCCGGGTGGGCGCGGGACTTCTTCACAGGGACTTGGTATCAGGACGTTAAGCGGTTGGCGGCTTACTTGCCGATCTTCGCCACCGTCCTGGCCGCGCTCGGAGTGACATCGGTGGTCGATGCACTGCGCCAGTCGGTTGCCGGTTGGGACGGGCGGCTCAAACGGCTGGTCTCGGCCCATCGCTCCGGACTTATGCTTGCCGGCGGGACACGGCTGCCAGACCTTGCCGGCGGACTTGTTGTGTGCGCACTCCTCGTCGTGCTGACTCAGACCGGGACCGTCCGGGATTACATTCTGGACCATAAGATCGACTACCAACGCGATATCAGGGAGTCGATCCTGTCCTCGGACGAGTACAAGCTGCTCGACCGGCTTCCGTCCCAGGTGCCCGAGAACGCGGTAATCGCGGTAAACCCGTGGAACGGGGGATCGCTGGCATACGCGTTCGCGGACCGTAAGGTGCTCGAATACTTCCAGACGCAGCGCGCGGACCCTGACCTGCGGATCATCGCAAACGACTTGGCCAATGCCGGCACTGACCCCAAGGTGTGCCCCGCGGTCCGGAAGCTGAAGGTGACCTACGCATTGGACTTTGGCGACCAGTACCTGATGGACCATCCGTCCAGTCAGATGTACCCGGGCCTCCAGGACCTCGAGAAGTCTCGGGGCCTGCAGTTGGTGGACTCAGAGGGCGAGGCCAAACTCTTCAAGGTGACTGCCTGCGGTTAATTACGGACAGCGGTGGGTAAAGACCTCCGGGCCTCCCACTTCGACGTGGAAGGCCCGGAAATCCTCGTACCAAGACCACGAAGTGGCATGGCGGCGATTGGTGTCAGCGTCCGAACGCCTGAACCAGGGCATCTACCGTGCGCTCAGCGGCTTTGCCATCACCGTAGGGAGTGGCATCGGTTGCGGCCGGGGTCGGGCGCTGTACAGTGTCGGCGAGGATGCCCAGGTCTTTGCTGACGAGCACGTTCCAGCCAAGCTCCACTGTTTCCACCCATTCAGTTTCCGGGCGAATCGTGGTGCAGGGGGTGCGGAGCAGAAAGGCTTCCTTCTGGAGGCCTCCCGAGTCGGTGATGACGCCCGCGCTGTTCCGGACGGCCTGCACGAGCTGGGGATAGGCCAGCGGCGAAGCCACCCGCACTGCCCCCTGTTCCAAGTCAAGACCGTGTTTGGCAGCCAGGCTTACGAGCCGGGGATGGGCGAGCAGAAATACCGGCTTTTGCAGGCTCGCCAGGGAGCTGATGATTGCTGACAGCCGTTCGGTGGAGTCGGTGTTGTCGGGGCGGTGGATGGTGCAGATGTAGTAGCCGCCCGGTGCCGCGTCAACAGGGAGGGGATGATCCCCGCCGTCGAGCATGTCACGGACCTTGAACAGAACGTCGGTCATGACATCGCCCACCAAAACGGTCTTTTCTGCGAGGCCCTCCGTCGCCAGGTGCTTGACGGCTACCTCGGTCGGCGCAAGCAGCAAGTCGGCACTGTGGTCGGTCAGGACGCGGTTGTGCTCTTCGGGCATCCGCCGGTTGAAGGACCGAAGCCCCGCTTCGAGGTGCGCAACGGGGATGTGCAGCTTGATGGCGGCGATGGCAGCGGCAAGGGTGGAATTGGTGTCACCGTAAACGAGGACGCAGTCCGGGGTGGACTCTTCGAGGATTTCTTCCAAACCGTGGAGCATGGCGCCCGTCTGGGCACCGTGCTTGCCGGAGCCGACGCCGAGGTTGAAGTCGGGCTCCGGGATGCCGAGGTCGCGGAAGAAGACGTCGCTCATGAGCTCGTCATAATGCTGGCCGGTGTGGGCGATGAGGTGGTCTGCGCGGCCCTTCATAGCTGACGCGATGGGCGCAAGCTTCACGAACTGGGGACGTGCGCCAACGACGCTAAGAATTCGCATGAAAGTGTTCTACCATTCTGTTTCAACGGGTCGGATGTTTAGACGGGTCTTCAGGCGGACACGAGCAGCATACGCAGGATGCGTCGCTCCGCTTCTTCGTCCACTTCAGAGCTGAGCTGCTCAGCAGCAGAGTGAACGTTGGCTTTGTAGGCGCTGATGTCTCCCCGGGTCATTGTGCTGATCGCCTTTGCAAGGGAGGCAGGTGAGAAGTCGTCTGTGACCACCCCTAAGGAATGCTGCCTGATGAGCCCGCTAGTTTCGGGGGATGGTCCGAAGACGATCGCCAGACGGGCCTGAACGAAATCAAAGAACTTATTGGGCAACATGAGTTCCTGGTTCCGCGTTTGCGGTGGGAGTGTATAAATACCGACATCGTATCGGTTCAACACAGCAGGGAGTTCGCCCGGGGTTACCGGAGGGTGAAAAGTGATCTTACTATTGCCCGAAGGCAACGACTGAAGCGCCCGCAGGTAACGTCCGCCGTCCCGGGCAGGGATGAGGTAGAAGTCGAGGCTATAACCCTCTCCCAGCATGTTGACCGCCTCTATCATCCCCTCCAGGTTCCGGCCCGGAACTGCTGCCCCGCTGTGGACAAGCCGGATCACGTCCGAATCCTGCACGCTCGGTTGGAGGTCCTCGAAGGGCCGGGCATTGCGGACGGTAGCTGTCGTGCAGCCAAAGGTCTCTTCATAGAGTCCGGCAATAGAATCGTTCACGACAGTCACAGCCTGTGTCCCAGGAAGATACTTCCTGCAGACGTAGGTCATGAAGGGCTTGACCAACAACTTCCAGGACAAGACCTGAACTCGCTCCTCCGGAGCCCATTCATGCATGTCACCCCACACGGGGGCCTGCCCCGCTACGTGATGGGCGAGGGGCAGGGCACGGGCTTCGTTCGCGACCACAAGATCGAAGGAACGTCCCGCCAACAGGCTCACGGCCCGTTTTATGGCCGGTGCCTTGAGTTCAACGGCACTGAACCGGCGCAGGGCCAGCAAAGCCACGCCCATGGGCGTCTGGGGGAGTGACCACAACGAGGTGTCTATCTGCAGGTGTTCAACCGCAGCCGGTGGCTTGTCGCCGTAGCCGATGGTGGTGACGTCGCCGAACTCCGCAAGGACGTCCAACTGCCGCAGGACACGCGCATCCGCCTTGATGTCGGAAAAGGAAATGCAGAGAATTTTTGGGCGCATTGTTCCATTCTAAAGGGATCGAGCCCTTACGGCCGGGACGGGCAACTCCGCTGCCGAAGCGCGTTCCTGTGCAGTGCCCGCTTCGAACAGCGAGTGCCTGTTATGCGATACTTGCTTAGTGAGTCGCACTTGGATCGTCATCCCTCTGTTCAACGAGGCCCCTGTCATCGGCTCCGTCATCAAAGATCTTCTGCCGGAGTTTCCTCATGTCGTTTGCGTGGATGACGGAAGCACTGACACGTCGGCCCAGGCCGCCCGCTCCGCCGGCGCCGTGGTCGTGCAGCATCCGGTGAACCTTGGGCAGGGCGCGGCGCTCCAGACTGGTTTCGAGTACGTTCTCCAGGATCCTGAAATGTCCTGCGTGGTGACCTTTGACGCCGACGGCCAGCACCGGGTGAGTGACGCCGCGGCCATGGTGGCGAGAATCCGCAGCGGAGAAGCCGACGTCGTGCTCGGCTCCCGTTTCCTTGATTCACGCACACGCATCGGTCCGGTTAAGCGAATGGTGTTGCGTACGGCAGCCGTGCAGTCCCGGTGGAGTACCGGCATGCCGCTGACGGATGCCCACAACGGTCTCCGGGCTTTCAACCGCCACGTAGTCTCCAACATCCACCTCACACAGAACAGGATGGCCCACGCCTCAGAGCTGATTCAGATCCTTGCTGCTCTGAAACCGAGATGGACTGAGCACCCGGTGGAGATCATCTACACCCAGTATTCGAAGTCGAAGGGCCAGTCACTTCTCAATTCCGTCAACATTTTGGCGGACCTGCTATTTAGGTAGACCCTATGATCATCATTGTTCAAGTAGTCTTGGTTCTTGTCGTAGTTTTCTTTTCGCTCATGCTCGTGCGGGGCGGATCAAACGCAAAGCACATGGCTGTCCGCCGCATCATGGTGATGCTCTTCGCCATTTCTGCGGTGCTGTCCATCTTCTTTCCGACGATTCTTACCCAGTTGGCTCGCCTCGTCGGTGTGGGCCGCGGCACCGACCTCATGCTATACGCTTTCATCGTTTCGTTCCTGGTGTACATGTCCACGACGCACCAGCGTTTCCGGCAGACCGAGACCACGCTGACCAAGCTGTCCCGGAGGATCGCCTTGGATGAAGCCGAACGGCCGTGGGAGCGCATTTCCCCGGCAGAGGCGGCCTCCCGTTCCGGCCGGGGATAGCGACAGTAAAAACCGCAGCAGTCTCATGCGGCGGTGCGTCATGTGCGTTGCCCGTTGACTTTGGCTTGTCAGCAGAGCGATCCGGGTAGGCCTTCCCGCTCCAACTAAACGTTGCACCGCAGTTGGCCTTCAACCTGGAGCTAGGGGGTCTTCGCGCCGGCCAGTTGGTGGTAGTGCTCTGAGAGCTCTAAACAACTCTTCGCGAGACTGCGCTCGGTTTGGACAAACGCCCGGGCGGACATACGCAATTGCTCCCTGGACTGTGGACCCAGTCGTAATACGTCCTCCATCCGCCTGCCCAGCGACCGGATGTCGTCTTCGGGAACCAGGTAGCCGGACTCCGGGCCCACCATCTCGGAGGTTCCACCGCTGTCATAGGCGATGACAGGGGTACCGCAGGCCTGAGCCTCCAGGAGAACCAATCCTGCGGCCTCGCGCGCACCCCTGTGGAACCTGCTGGGGGCGATCAGCACGTCAGCCTGTTGAAGCTGCGCGAGCACGCTGTCACGGCTCAGTTGCCCCAGATACGATATGTGCGGACTCTGCCTGGCCGCAGTTTCGACGTCACCTTCCAGTGTTCCCCGCCCTGCAACCACAAGCCTGTGGGGAACGCTGCCGATTAATTCGTTCGACGCTCTTATGAGGTGGGTTATGCCCTTTTGATGGTTGAGGGCTCCAACGAACAGGGCAACAGGGAGGGGAGCTTCGGCATTCCGCTGGCCGGGCACGAAAACGTCAGTGTCCACCCCCAGGTAATGAACTTCAACCTTTTCTGCAGGGAATCCGTACTCGACTGCAAGATCTGCCAGATAGCGGCTTACGGCCAGGATCCGTGTGCTTTGTTCCATGGCGCCACGAAGGTTGTACCGGTGCCACCGGGCCATCATTGAGGTCGGTTGTTTTCCAGCCGTCACCACGTCTGCGCCATGAACGGTGGTGAGTAGGGGGATTCCCTTGCTCCTGGAAGCTTTAACCGCCGGCCAGGACCAGGTTGCGAAGTGCTGGTGGATGACGTCCGGGCCGTATTCGCCAATTGCTTTGGCCATCATTGGCATGACGAAAGGAAGATACTTTTCGCGGTCTTTGAAGGGCAAATGCCGCTGCGGTGCAAAGTCCCTGATCTCAAGGTTCTGCGGGGCGTCTGTAACCTCGGCAGCCATTGTGAAGAAGCGGAACTCCATCTGCTCGGACATTCTTGTCGCATGAGCTACGGCGAAATATGTTGGGGGAATGAGCAGGGAGCTCTTAGTGAGCGCAATCTTCATCAAAACCTCATCCAGGTGCCCGCCTGGCTGAACAGTGCGGGCATTTGACTTGGGAAGCGGGACAGGGGCGGGTGCTTCCGGGGATGTGAGGGGCGCCCGCGGATGAGTCCCCAGGCTACTTAACGGCCTCCGTGGTGTTCTTGAACCTGGAGGCAAACACTTTAACTCCGGCCTGCAGTCCGAAGTAGGCCGAAGGAACCTTTCCTGAATGCAGGAGATGCCACGCCGTCCGCACTGCCGGGAGGTCGGCAGCCAGCACAACGTCCGCCGCGGAAAGCAACGCCAGCGCAGCAGGATCCGCGCGCACCGCCCGCCAGAAAACGCGCGAGGGATCGGTGGGGCCGAGCGAGATGAGAAGTCGGCCCAGTGGCAATTTGCGCAGCAGGTCCTCTGCCCGATTCAGGTGGAGCCTCATGAACAAGCGGTCAAGCAAGGGTGTGCGGACCGGAGAGACGACATGCGAGGCTGCCAGGTCCTGGGGCTCAGAGGCCGCGCGGCGTGACAGCAACGAAACCCGGACTTCCCTTCCTGATGCCTGGCTGAGCGCAGCCTGCGGTGAAAGTTCGCCCAGCGCCGAGCGGAACAGCTGCTCCGGCTCCGAGTGAGAGCCAGCGACGATGACGACGTGCAGGGGTTTATCCACGGTTGGCCTCCGCCACTAGTTCTGTCAGGTGTCCGATGCGGGGTTGCAGTTGCTTGTCCCTGGAAAGGTGTTCCGCCCAAGCCTGGTTCCGGGCATAGTCCTCCGAGGTCATTTTCGCTGCCCGTTCGGCGGTCTCAACCAGGGAGTCGGAAATGCAGTCCGGGGAAACCTCCGGTACGGGGAACCAGTCGTGATGACCACTGAGGATTGAAGAAGCCGCGGACGCTGGATGATGCAAGGACGCGATGGGGAGTCCGGTAGCTGCATATTCAAATACCTTGCCGCTCGTTACGAACGGACTCTTGCCGATAATCAGCAGGAGGGCGTGGAAGTCGTTGTAAACCCCTGCAACTTCTGTCTTACTGACCGGTCCGCCATAAGTCACCGCGTCCGGGGCGTACTCTTCCAATAGCTTCAGAATCTTCGGGTCCGGCTCGGCATAGTGACCCAGCCGGCCTCGTATAACAAGCCTGGACCGCGCGACCAACGGCGAGCGTGAGCGTGCCAGGCGCCAGCCTTCAAGAGTCTCTCTCAAAGGTATGGGACCGTAGATCGTCCCCAGGTAGCCGAACGTGATTCCACCCTCGTCTGTAAGGGCGGGAGGCTGCTTGCCCATGAAATTCTTTGCGAATGCGGCATCGAAGGCGTTGGCCACCACGTGGTAGTTTTCAGAATTGTCCGGGTATTCTCCGGCATGCCAGTCGCGGATGGGAGCATTGACGAACCAGACTTCTTCCGCAGCCCGGAGCATTTTTCGTTCCAGGCGTGCAGAACGGTTTATCGGGGAACCAACTCGCTTCCCTGTATATACATCCATGTTCCACGCGTCTCGGTGATCGACGACGAACGGAACACCCGCTGCACGGTGCAGATGCCAGCCCGGCAGCAAATCGACGTTCGGGTTCGCCGAGCCCACGACGAGATCGACCGGAGATTCCTTGTGAATGCGCGTGGTCTCCTGGAGGAGAGCTTTGCTCCATCCTCCATAAACCGGCTCGGGAAACGAAAGTAGGTCTTTCTTTCCCCGCAGGAAAGTCCACAAAAGGTTTGACTGCAGCCTCGAACGTGACCACTTGGACAAGTCGGGTTCGCCCCGTATCCAGTCGAAGGGTGCACGGACCACATTGATGTCCGGGTGTACGAGTTTTTCCAGAGCGGGGTCCGTCCCGGTTTGGTACTCGAATACCTCGCGAGTCGCTGTGAGCACAGTGACTTTCCAGCCGGCCTCTGCAAATGCGTTGGATGTGGCGAGGGCCCGGTAGACGCCTGCACCACGGGACGGAGGAAAGCCCCAAGCCACGTACAGCAGATGCGGGCGATTCTGGGAGACCATGTACTTCCTTTGCGTGGATTTCAACGGAAACTACTTTACAGGCCGTCCTTAACAGGCCGCGCCACCGTCGACAGGTGCTCTGATAGGTTCGAGTCATGCCAAAGATTGACCGGAATCAGCGGGCGCTGCACGTTTTTGATTGCGCAGGTGTGGGTGCCACGCTCGTTGCCGCAGCCCGTGCCCAGGGGCTCCCGTGGGGCTTCCTCCCGGCCAGGGACACGTCCCGTGATGGTCCAGGTCTTCGGGGCAAGGCCATGCGGCTCCAAGGCGTGGCCAGATGGACTGCCCGGCGCTGGTCAATGACACTTCCCGCCGACCTCCTGCATATCCATTTCGGAACGCGGGTGGATGTCGCCACCCGATGGCCGCGGCGGCCCTTCGCCGTTCACTTCCATGGCACCGACATTCGCGATTTCTACCAGGATCCACGCCAACGCGCACAAATACAGTGGGGCGCCGATAATGCCGAAGCTGTCTTTTACGCGACACCTGACTTAGCGGACTACGCGTTGCAGGCCCGGGCCGATGCACGGTACCTGCCCAATCCCGTGGACCTTGCGGAGCTTCCGGACTGGCAGCCCAGTCCGGAGCCCTGCATCGCCTTCGCTTCCCGCTGGGGAGCAGCCAAGGGAGGAGCCGAGCAACTGGAGCTGGCTTCCCGGCTGGTGCGGACCCTGCGGGGGTCAGGCATCCGGCTGCAGGGCCTCGACTGGGGCGAGAACGCCGCCCAGGCGGCGGCGCTCGGCGTCGAGCTGGTTCCGGTGATGGGCAAAACTGCTTACCTGCAGTGGCTGGCGCAGGCCCATGCCGTCGTCGGGCAGTCCACCGGGCTATTGGGCATCAGTGAGCTGCAGGCGCTGGCCATAGGTGTCCCGACGGTATCGAACGTGCGTCCGGGACTTTACCCCGGTTCAGTACCCGTTGTTGGGGCCGGTTCTCTGGACGAGCAAGTTGACGCCACCGTCGCCGCAGCCAAGGATGCCCGGGCAGTGTCGGCAGCGTTGAATGCGCGCGCTTGGGTTGCGGAGCACCATGACCCGGACAAGATCGTCAGGGAACTGTCCGCAGTCTACGCCTCGCTGCCAGGACGGAAGCGTTAGCAGGGATCAGCTCAGGCCTGCCAGCGCTGCCTGGACAGCGAAGTCCGGAACATTTTCCACGACCTCGTCGAAGGAGCCCTGGGCGACAACCCGCCCATCGCGCAGGAAGAAGACGATGTCGGCATCACGGATTGTCGACAGTCGGTGGGCCACGGTGATAACCGTCACTTCTCCGTGCAGTTCGTGGATGGCCTTGGTGACGGCGGCTTCAGTGCTCGTGTCGAGCGCGCTCGTCGCCTCATCCATGACCAGCACCTTGGGCTCGTTGTAGAGGGCGCGGGCGATGCCGAGTCGCTGGCGCTGGCCGCCGGACAGTGCCAAGCCGCGCTCGGCGATCACAGCATCGATGCCGCCCTCGCGGCCCATGACCGTGTCAAGAAGCTGGGCGCGGCGCAGGGCAGCCTTGACCTTTTCCCGATCCACGTTGTCAGGGTTCCATGTCAGCGCCACGTTTTGGCCCACGGTAGCGTCGAAAAGTGAGACTTCCTGGGGAACGTAGCCGATGCGCTTGCGCCAGTCGTCAAGTACGAAGTCCATGTTCTGGCCGGCGACCTCGATATATCCGTCGCTGGGTTCCAGCAACCCCAGAAGAATGTCCACCAGGGTGGACTTACCGGCGCCGGAGGAACCAACCAGTGCTACATGTTTTCCCGCGGGGATAGTCATACTGACACCCCTGAGAGCAGGCTGTTCCGCATTCGGATAGCTGAACGAGACATCGCGCAGTACGATGTCTGTCTTTCCTGCACCGAGCGCACGCTGTGGCCGTTGGCTGGCCTTCGTTGCCAACAACTGCTCCCCGCTATCGATGTCGCGCATTACTTGCTTGGCAAAGGAAGCGCTGGAGTTCGCTTGGGACTGTACGGCCTGCAGCCGGGTCAGGGAAGGAACCAGACGGAATCCTGCAACGGCGAACAGGCCGATGGCGCTGACCGCCCCGGATGGTCCGTCTGTGGCCAGGCCTACGCCCCCTACCAGCGCAAAACCAACGATCAACGCAGCTTCAAGAACGTAGCGCGGCACCTGTGCCAGAAAGATGGACTTGGCACGAGCTGCAGAACTGTGGGTCCGGGTCATGTGGACGCGTTCCTGCACATCACCTGCCCGGCCCGCGAGTGTCAGCTCCTTCAACGCATTCATGGCCTCCGTGAGCATCGTGACAGTCCGCCCCGACCACATGCGGTTTTCCCTTCCGGCACTGACTGCCTTGGGAGAAATGACGCGGGCCAGCAGGACAGCGATGAGTCCCAGGTATGTCAGGGTCACGACGGCGATGAGCGGTTCTGCCACGAATAATACGGTGATGACGGCCAGCAGGGTACCGAACTCGCCGAACAGAGTCATCGCCGGTATCAGGACCCCCGACACGGTGATACCGACGCCGACGTCCACCATGCGGATAAGCTCGCTCGAATTCTTCTTGAGGCGGTCTTCCCAAGGTGACGCCAGATAGGCCGCAAAGAGCCGGTCGCCGATGGCGACTTCGTGCTGGGCAAAACGGCGGGTGGCGATGCGCAGCAGAAGGACGGACAGGGCGCCCTTGAGGACGATGAGGGTACAGATCCCCACGAGTATGGGCAGCACATGCTCGGATACATCTCCGAACACCGGGAGGGTCACCGCTTTGTTCGCTACCAGGGAGGGCAGCAGCAGGGCGATCATTCCCAGCGCCACCATGTCCAGGACCGCCAGGCACGCACTCGCTATTCCGTAGCTCAACAGGAAGCGTCGGCTCCCGGCTGGCAGGGTGGAGAGCAGGGGCCGCAGGACTGCAAATAGATTTTTCATACAGGAATCAGATTACTTGAGAAAGTCCTTCATGTTCTTGCCGACTGCTGGCGCCGTCAAGCGCCGCGCTGGGTAGCGATAGGCTGATTCAATGAAAAAAAGCGTCCTGCTCCTGAGCTTTTCTCCCCTGAGGCGTGATCCGCGAGTCCTGCGGCAGCTCAAGATCCTGAGGGAGGAGTACTCCGTGTCTACCTGTGGATTCGGGCCTGCTCCGGACGCAGTTGAGGAGCACTACGAGATCCCCTCGTCCGAGTCCGGCTGGTGGCCGAAGGACCTGAAGTATGCCGGAGCGTATCTTGCGTCGAAGAACTTCCGGACTTTTTACCGGCACGAACCGCGGGTCCGGTCCGTGTTGAATAGCGTTCCGGAGGGGCGGTTTGACATCATTATCGCCAATGATGTGAACACCGTCCCGCTGGCGCAGCTATTGAAGCCACGCTGCGGCATCCACGCGGACCTTCACGAATGGGAGCCCCGCGTGCCCGGCAGCGGCCTGAACTGGCGAATGATGGCACTCCCTTACTCCCGCTGGCACCTGCGGCGCGTGAAGGAGGTGGCGTCGGTGACCACGGTAGCTACCGGGCTTGCACAGGCCTATCAGCGCAGGTATGGAATTTCTGCAGAGGTAGTGACGAACGCTGCGGATTATGCTGAGACCTCCCCTGGACCGGTCGGACGTCCGCTGCGAATGGTGCACAGCGGCGGGTCAAACCCCTCACGCCGCCTTGATCTGATGGTGGACGCAATGCGGGGAGTTGAAGGGGCGACCCTCGAGTTCATGCTGATGTCGACGGGGGAGGGAGCCGTGGAAGCACTGAAGGACTACGCCGCCGATGTGCCGAACGTTACTTTCCGGGATCCGGTGCCCTACAGCGAGCTGGTTGAGACGCTGAGCGCGTACGACGTTGGTTTGTTCCTGCTACCGCCGACCAACTACAACTACGAGATGGCCCTTCCCAACAAGCTCTTCGAGTATGTTCAGGCGCGCCTGGCGATTGTCATCAGTCCGTCGCCCGAAATGGCACGCATTGTCAATAAGCATGAACTGGGACTTGTTGCGGAGGACTTCAGTGCTGAAGCGTTCCACGCCGCATTACAGCAGCTGACTCCGGAGTCCGTGCAAAAGTTCAAGGAAAACAGCCATAAAGCTGCCCGCGAACTCTCCTCGGAGACAGCGGTCCGGCCCTGGCTGGAGGCCATTCGCGCAATTGGCTAGCCCTGGCTTTTCATGGGGCGCCGTTCCTGGGCGGCACGGCTTCACCGCGCTGCTGATCAACTCACCGCGGTGGAACGGACCGTTCCTTGGGACATCAAACGCTGGCGCTACCGGGTCTTCTCCATCGCCGGGAAGATCATCACCCGCGCCCGACGGAACCAATTGCTGCTCCCGGAATCAGCGCCCGAAAGGGACCTTGTGAAACTGCTGCTGGAGAGCACCGGCCGCCTAAAACAACTCCTGCCCGCTCCTGGCTGAGCCCCGGCTGATCTTGTCCCAACGACCAGCCACACAAGCGGACGTGGAACCGGCGCCGAGCCCCGAGGCGAACCAACCGGCCACACCAGACTGCCCAAAACGGAAAACGACCGATCAACCAACCAACCCCGAAGCAGCGACCTCACCCACCACTATGAAAAATCGGGGTTAGCTGTCGCTGGAACAAAAATGTGCGTGTGGTACGGGAAGACCTCCGGACTGTGGGAGCGCCGCTCCGAGGTCTTCCTTCATGCCCGGCCGCGCGGAGTGCTTGCCTGGGTGGCCAAGGCACCGGGATCAGTGTGAAATGGGACTTCCCAGGACCCTGACGGTACCAGCGACTGGCTGCCTCCAAGATCCGCCAACAATGGGGTAGTAGCGGGTTTCACCAGCATCGAGAACAGCGAGGATGCCGTTGCTTCCGGGGCCGGCGTAGCCGGACTTCCCTGAGAAGTGCGCTATCGATGCCCATCCTGACCCCACGGTTTTACGCGTTTCGCTCACGAACGTCCCCGAGCCGTTGGAGCGGAAGAGCCGCAGACGTCCAGAGGTGTCTGCCGCCAGAAGATCCTGACTGCCGTCGGAATCGAAGTCCGTCATCGCGATCCGGAGACCGCTCCAACCGGTGCCGATCCTGCGTGCAGCGGCCAGGGCCGTGCCCTTGGGATTGGCCCAGTAAAATAGATTTCCGGCGGTGTCCCTGCCCACCAGGCCGGGATGTCGGGACCCGCGTTCCCAGTGGCCGGTAATAAAGGTGATTCCTGTCCAGCCGGCGCTGGCCAGGGTAACGGTCCCCGAGAAACCACCGGCTGCTGAGCCCAGGTAGACCTTCAGCGCTCCCGACGTCCACTGGCTTACGATGTCGGAAGTCCCGTCGGCGTTCCAGTCCGCCACATGGATACTTTTGACTCCGGTCCAGCCGACACCAATTTGATAGCGCCTGCCCAGATCGGCGGCTCCGGTTGCCGGATAGTTCCACAAGCGTCCCGCTGCGTCTGCGCTCACTACATCGGCCGGTCCCGTCAGCGGCGCGGTGCGATTGATGGTGGCGCTGCCGGAGATCAGCGTCCCGCTCCAGCCAGTGGACACCTTTTGCCCCGCCCCGAATGTCATGCGGTTGACGGGATAGTGCACGAGGTCCCCGGCAAGGTTGCGTGCCATCAGTCCTGTGGCTCCGGCTGACGCGAAGCCTCTATGCGCGCTGACACTGGTGAAGGGTCCCCAGTCGTTCGCGATGACGGGACGTGCCTCAGTGATGAACGTGCCCGCGCCTCCGGACCGGTAGACGGAGAATTGACCGATGTAGTCGATGACCCCGATGTCCTGGTTGCCGTCGCCGTCGTAATCCGCCATGACCGGATGCATCCGCACGAAGCCGGTACCGACCGTCCGAGCGTCATCCAGCCCGCCAGAGGCCAGGGCGCCGTGGAAGGTCAGCGTGCCGTTGGGCTGTCTGGCGACGATGCCGGGGTAGGCCGACGAACGGATCCACGGGCCCACCGTGATGTCCTGGGCAGCCCACCCGGATGCGGCCAGTGTAATGGGAGCCTTGAAGCCCCCCTCAGAGAGGCCGGGGTAGACGGTGAGGCGGCCGTCATTCCACTGTACGAGGAGGTCCAGGACCCTGTCGGAGTTCCAGTCAGTGACATGGACGGACTTCACTGCCGTGAAACCTGTTCCGATCTTGGTGGCGGATCCCAGCGATCCGTCTGCAGCCGCCTGGCGATTCAGGTTTCCGGCGGCGTCAACGGTGACAAGATCGGATGCAGACCGGATAGAGGGGGTGGTTTCAGCAGGCGGGGGAGTGGGCTCGGCCGGAGTGAAATTGATGTCCTCGCCGCCAGCGATGAGATAGCCGTTCCAGCCGTTGCCGACGTCGAAAGGCCGCCCCCACGAACTCGTCCCCGTCAGAGGGTAATGCCGCAGGCTGCCGTCGGCGGACCGTGCCATCAGACCCGTCGAACCGTAGCCGGTGAAGCCGTGGGAGACGCTGACGCTGGTCATCACGTTCCAGCCATTGCCTACGGTCGGCCGCGCTTCGCTGATGAAGCCGCCAACTCCGTTCGAGCGGTACAAGCGCAGGGCGCCGCCGGCGTCCTGCGCCAGCAAGTCCTGGTGTCCGTCGCCGTCGAAATCAACCATGGACAGGTTGAGGCCGGCCCAGCCCTGCCCGATCTGGGTGCTGCCGCTGAGGCTGGTGCCGGAGTTGTTGGACCAGAGGCGGAGCCGGCCCGCGGCGTCGCGGCTGATGATCTGGGGGTAGCGGCTGCCCGTGATCCAGTGGCCGATGCTCAGCTGGTAGTCTTCCCAGCCGGCTGAGGCAAGAACCGGGCCAGCTGTGAAGCCCCCACCGGGGGCTCCCAGGTAGACGTTCAACTTGCCCGATTTCCACTGGGCGACGACGTCCAGGACGTTATCCGAGTTCCAGTCCACGGCCTTCACCGACCGCAGGCCGGTCCAGCCCTGGCCGATCTGGCGGCGGCCTGCGAGCGAGCCGCTCCCGGTTGCCGGGTAGACCCAGAGTGCGCCCGCGGCGTCAGCGGCGACGACCGCGGCTTCGGACGGTATCGAGGGTGTGGGGACAGTTGCATCGGCCACGGAGGCAAAGCGCCGGAGAGAGGCAAGGTCCCCGTTCCAGATGTTGGAATCGCCCGCGAAGGGTCCGGTGCTGCTGTACTGCCAGAAACTGTAGTTGCTCCATCCCGGGGGCAGCGCGCCAGGCGATGACGAGGGAGCGGAGGGATAGGCCGCGATCCAGAGCGGGTACTTTCCGAAGGAGGCGGAACTTCCCGTGCAGCGCTTCCACCAATCGGTGGTCGTGTAGATCACGGGGTACCGCCCTGTCAAGGACCGTACCGTGTTGCCGAACTCGGCTATCCACGCCACCATCTTGGAGCCGGCCATGTTGTAGCAGGTGTCCCCGAAATAGAAGCCGTTGATGGTCCGGCCGGCGTAGGGGTTGTACTCGATGTCCAGCACCGGTGGGAGCGTGGAGCCATCAGCCGTCCAGGCCCCGCCGTTGGCGACGAAATAGCGGGCCTGGTCAGCACCTGATGACCAGTTTGGGATGGCGAAGTGGTAGGAACCGCGGATCATGCCGACGGTCCGTGAGCCATTGTATTGCTGGGAGAACCGCTCGTTCAGGTAATAGTTGCCTTCGCTGGCTTTGACGTAGGCGAAGCGCGAGCCTTGGTTCCATTGGCCCTGCCAGTCGACTGTTCCCTGATGGGCGCTGACGTCCTGCCCTGCGACACCGAAGGAAGGGCGCCAGTGCCCCGGGTCGAAAGCCTGGACGGTCATCCGGCCGGTATCTTCGGTCTGTGTGCGGAATGGGGCGGCTGCTTCTTCGCTGGCTGCCTTCTGCGGTGAGCTTTCACCCATCGCCGCCCCGCCCGCTGGGATGGCCTCGCGCATGGCCACTTTCATGGCCTCGGAGGAGCCGGGATCACTCCCATTGGCGGGCTGCTGCACCCTCGGTGCCGTGGCTGCGGTGCTGGCCTGAACAGCTGCTGGCGAGCCTGTCGCTAACGCAAGGGTGAGCGTGGCTGCCCAAACGGTGACGAAAGCTCGGCGCAGAGGCTTGCTGCCGGCAGATGCAGCATCGCGTGGTCGGCGGCAAAGGTCCATTGAGCGACTCCTGGAACCAAGACGGACTGCAGCAAGCGTGCCCGGGTTCGCATTTCGTGAGTTAGTCCTACAGATGCTGTTGTCTTACAGCACCTGCGTAAGGCCTTTCTACGGTAACACCAATGTGACGAGAGTGGTCAATGGGGAAGGTGTGACCGATGGACAGACAACCTCATGCAGCCCATGCTGCTTCCGTCGAGGGCTTGGGCAAGGGGCGGGCATGAGCTATAGCTGCTTTGAGATAAAGGGCACCAGGGCCTTGGCATACTCTGCGCTGATGTGCGAGTGGTCGCGGTAGACAATGACGGAACCGACCTGCGGGTAGCAGAGCTTTTCGTCGCAGAACTGCTCGCGCAGGGAGACCTGCTTCACTCCTTCGCGTTCCATTAATTCGCCGGCGCGGCCGATCGCGGTGTTCGCCGGGTACGCCTTCGAGCGGGGCAAGGCGCACGCCAGGGCGTTGTCCGGGTTATTGGCGAGACACGTCGGCACATGCTGGCCGTTAGTCCGGGGCACATCATCGAAGGCGACGACCTGCTTCCCGCTTGTCATCCAGCGCTCCCAGACCTCTTTGAAGCCGTCGATCGCCGGGTCCTCGAGGGCATGACCTTCAGGGGATGCAAACTTGTAGGCCGTCGAATAGGCCGCAGTGAACACCGTTGAAATGCTCTTGTCAGCAACCAACTGATCGTTGACCTTCTGGCTCCAGGCCAAGCAATCCCGCTGGTTGGTCTCGTTTTTTTCAGTGGGAAGTACCCGGCGGGCGGTGGTGGCAGGACATGAACTCTTCGTGTACGTCTTGATGTGCCAGTCGCGCTCTGCCGCTAACGCTTCGAGGGCGGAGAACCATGCTGTGGCATGTGAGTCACCGACGATTGCGACGGTCGCCTTTGCCTTGTCGGGATCGGCTCCCAGTCCACAGCTGACGAGCTCAGAACCGGCGAAGTCGGCCTGGCATCCCTTGTAGAGGGGCTCACTGGTCTGCTTTGCCACAAGTGCTGGCCCTACGGCGGGAGCGTCGGTTCCTATGACGGGACCGCAGTTGTTCCGGGGATCCAACGCACCCGGCCCATAGCAGGCTCCCAACTCAGATGCCTTTCCTCCGTGCGATGGCGCGTAGGCGGCTGCCGTAAGACCAAAACAGAGTGCCATGGTCGTAGCCATGCCGGTAGCCATGAAAGCGTAGGCACGCCACGACGGCGCGAGCAGACGGCCCCGCCGCAGAGGATCTTCAATCGTCAGTTTCGTGACCCAGGCCAGCAGCACCGAAAGCACAAGCAGCAGGATCTTCTCAGGGGCTGACGGATCGTGTCCAAGCACATAGGGAGTAAAGACGATGAGCGGCCAGTGCCACAAATAAAGGCCATAGGAGATGTCGCCCAGGAAGGTCATGGGCCTGCGGGAGAGCCACCAACGCGGTGACATTTCTGCGGTGCTTCCGCTGCAGAGGAGGACCAGGATTGTTCCGGCGACCGGGATGGCTGCGGTCCAGCCGGGGAACGGGGTGGCGCCGTGGTAGAACACGGCGGACCCTGCAATGAGGACCAGTCCGGCCCACGCGCTGGCCGTGCCCCGCTTGCCCCCAAACTGGCGCTCTGCAAAGACAAGGGCCACGAGTCCGCCCGCGGCGAATTCCCACACGCGTGTGGGGGTTATGAAATATGCCACGGACTGGCTCTGCTGGGTGAGGATTATGGAATAGGCGAGCGACACAAGGCCGATGGTGGCGATTCCCGCAATCATGCTGCTCCGCGGTGAAGACAAAGTAACCATGCCTGCGGCGAGCCGCCGCCGCGACAGGTAAAGAACTGCGGCGGTCAGAATGGGCCAGATGAAGTAGAACTGTTCCTCCACGGAGAGGGACCAGTAATGCTGCACCGCAGTGGCGTCATTGTGCATCGCGGAGTAATCCACTGAGTCGCCGGCCAGAATCCAGTTCTGCACGTAAAGGGCGCTGGCGCCGATCTGACGGGCTGCTACTTCCCACAATGTCGAAGGCAGCAAGAGGAACACGCCAAGCAGGGAGACCAGGAGCACAAACATGGAGGCCGGGAGCAACCGGCGGATTCGTCGGGCCCAGAAGCGGACGAGCGCGACGCTCGAACCGCCCCGGGCGTCACGGTACATGTGCGACGTGATGAGGTAGCCGGAAATCACGAAGAATACGTCGACGCCGATATAACCGCCGGTCAGGCGGTGGGGCCACAGGTGGTAGAGGACTACAACGAGGACGGCAACAGCCCGCAAACCTTGGATCTGTGGCTGGAAGCCGGTCCTGGGCCCGGCGGTCTTCCGGGCCGGATCCGTCGATCCTTCGGGCGCTACGAGCGTGCGGGTTGTGGTCACAACGAGCCAGTTTATCGTCTTGTTACATGAAGCTCCCAACCGGGGAACCTGTCCGTAAAGGGCCAACCGGCGACTTTTACGTCACTACGAAAGCCATAGACTTGTGGCCATGAAGGTTTTGGTCACCGGCGGCGCCGGCTACATCGGATCGCACACCGCACTTTGTCTTTTGGAGGACGGG
>JAPSIT010000082.1 GCA_031178585.1 Arthrobacter sp. | reverse complement strand
GGGTGGGGCAGGCCAAGTTTCTGGATCTCACGGACAGCGCGGGGCGTGAGGCCGTCGCCGCACACCTTTTCACGCGGAAAGCTGGTTTTTTCCAGCACCGTGACGTCGATGCCGGCCTTGGCGAGGTAATACGCGGCGGTGGATCCGGCCGGACCCGCGCCAACTATCAGTACATTCACAGTGTCAGCGGGCGTTCCGCGGGATGTTGCGGCGCAGCTTGGCTACCGGGCCGGTGTGGGCAGCGATGGCGTTGGCCGAGCCGTTACCGGTGACGGGCTTGTGGGCACGGTGCACCGCCACGATGCCGCCGCTGAGGTTGCGGTAGGTGACATCCTGCCAGCCGGATTCCTGCAGCCATGCGGCGAGGTGGTCCTGGTCGGGCCAGGCGCGGATCGACTCGGCGAGGTACACGTAGGCGTCGGGGTTGGAGGAGACCTTAACGGCGATGGCAGGCAGCGCGCGCATGAGGTACTCGGTGTACATGGTGCGCCAAAGCGGCACCACGGGCTGGGAGAACTCGGCGATGACGAGCCTGCCGCCTGGCTTGGTTACGCGCAGTAACTCGGCGAGGGCCTTCTTCGGCTCATTGACGTTGCGCAAGCCGAAGGAGATCGTGCTGGCATCGAAGGTGTTGTCCGCGAACGGCAGGTTGGTGGCGTCGCCGGCGATGAAGTCGATGTCGGGGCGGCGGCGTTTGCCCACCTTCAGCATGCCCAAGGAGAAATCGCAGGCCACCACATCTATGCCTGCATCGGCATACGGCTCGCTGGACGTTCCCGTTCCGGCGGCCAGATCGAGCACCCGCTGCCCGGGCCGGACATCCATGGCTTCCACCACAACCTTGCGCCAGCGGCGGGTCTGTCCCATCGAGAGGACATCATTGACGACGTCGTATTTCGGGGCGACGTCGTCAAACATCGTGGCTACTTCGTCCGGACGCTTTTCCAAGGATGCTCGGTTCACCCAGTCATTGTCTCAAATGTTCTGCAGCCTTCGTGACCACTGGCGGCCCGGCGTGGTGGCAGCAGGAACAGGAAGCTTTAGGCAGCTGAGAGTAGTGTTGATCCATCATGACCAGAACGCTCCGCACTCTGACAGTCCCTTTGGATGGAGAATCGACTCCGGAAGGGCTGCCGTCGTATCTGGTGAGGGACGACGTCCTGTGCTGGACGCGGCGCGAAGCCGGTCTGGTGGGCTTCGGCGAGGTGGCCCGCTTCACTGCCACGGGCCCGGAACGCTTCCTGGAGGCCGATATCTGGTGGCGGCACCTGGTCATTGAGGCCGACATCATCGACCACGTTGAGTGCCCCGGTACCGGCCCCGTGGCTTTCGGCTCGTTCGCCTTTTCCAAGGCTTCCCGTCACGCATCCCGCCTGATTGTGCCGGAGATTGTGGTGGGCGTCCGGGACGGCCGGGCCTGGCTCACCCAGATAAAGACCGACGACGGCGAGCTCACCGAGGAGGGGGCCCTCGCCGCACTGCGGGGCTGGCTGGAGAACCCGGCGGCCGACGACGGAGGCGATACCCCCTCGGTCGAGTCCTCCTTCGGCGACACAGCCGCGGAGCCGGGTTCCGGCGTCGTACGTTCCGGCGCCGTACATTCCGAAGCTGCCACCCTCCGGACCGGCTCACTGAGCGAAGAGGACTGGATGGCCGCCGTCGCAGCCGGCGTCGCTGAAATCCGCACCGGCAAGCTGGAGAAGCTCGTGCTGGCCCGCGACGTTCTGGCTACGGTGCCCGAGGGCGTCAACGCGGCCGCGGTGCTGCGGCAGCTCGCCGTCCGCTACCGCGAATGCTGGACCTACGGAGTGGACGGGCTGGTCGGTGCCACACCGGAAATGCTGATCCAGGTGGAGGGACGGACAGCCCAAGCCCGGGTGCTGGCCGGAACACTGGACAGGCGCGATGCAATGGGCGAGGCCGGGCTGCCGCTGGACTATGCCGAACGGGTACTCGCTGGCTCGGAGAAGCAGCGGCACGAGCACGAGATCGCGATCCAGTCACTGACCACCCAGCTCGCCCCGTTCTCGGAGGCAATGAACGCGCACAGCGAACCGTTCATTCTGGAACTACCGAACGTCTGGCATTTGGCGTCGGACGTCAAAGCCGAACTGACTGAGGTGGAGGGCCACGTTCCTACGTGCCTTGCCCTGATCAACGCCCTGCACCCAACCGCGGCGGTCTGCGGCACGCCCACAACGGTGGCCGGAGCGCTAATCCGGAAGCTCGAGCACATGGACCGCGGACCGTACGCCGGGCCCGTCGGCTGGCTGGACGCCGCGGGCAACGGCGAATGGGGTATTGCACTTCGCGGCGCCGTGATTGAGTCCCCTACCACGGTGCGTTTATATGCCGGATGCGGAATAGTCGAAGGCTCACATCCCAAGGCCGAGCTGGCCGAGACGTGGGCGAAGTTCCGGCCAATGCTGGAGTCGCTGGGCATCAGCCACTAGCAGCCCGCCAGTCCGGAATCGCAGACACCCTTCGCCGCTTCCGGCTTGCCAAGCGGGCCCATTTAGTTATCCAATGGTGAAACTTAGTTTTCTGTGATGCACATCTCACAATCAGCGTTACACTATAAGCCGTCTTAGTCCCGCATACTCCTGCAACAAAAGGTAAGAAACATGCAGCTCAAGTCCCTTGCCACGGCCAAACTCAGTGCCAAGGCAGCCGCGCTCCTCGCCGTTGGGGCCCTTAGCCTCACTGCGTGCGGCGGCGGCAACACCGCTCCCGCAGCCACAAGCAGCGAAGGCGGCGTGCAGCTCATCAACGCCGGCAAGCTCACTGTCTGCTCGGACGTCCCCTACGAGCCCTTCGAATTCCAGAAGGATGGCAAGATCGTCGGCTTCGACATGGACATCGCCGGCGAGCTGGCCAAGGACATGAAGGCCGAGCTCAACGTGGTGGACAGCTCCTTCGAGGCAATCGAGACCGGCACCGCACTGACGCAGTGCGACGTTTCCATCTCCTCGGTGTCCATCACCGACACCCGCAAGGCCGTCATGGACTTCTCGAGCCCGTACCTGAACGACGACCTGACCCTGGTGGCATCCGAGGCTTCCGGCATCACCAACCTCGACAGCGCCAAGGGCAAGAAGGTCGGCGTGCAGCAGGCCACCACGGGCGCCAAGTACGCCAAGGACCAGGGCCTCGACGCCCAGCAGTTTGAGGACACGGGACTCCTCGTCCAGGCTCTCAAGGCCGGCACCATCGAGGCAGCCCTGGGCAACCAGTCGGTTCTCGGCTATGCCATCAAGGACGACGCCAAGTACAAGCGCGTGGAGGACTACGCCACCGGTGAGAAGCTCGGCATCGCCGTCAAGAAGGGCAACACGGCCATGCTCGAACAGGTCAACACCACGCTGAAGCGCCTGACGGACGACGGAAGCCTCAAGAAGTTCGAGACCGCCTGGTTCGGCGAAGCCACCAAGTAACCGGCGCGCCCGAAACCTACGCAGCTGGGGCCCCGTTCAGGATTTGTATACAGCAGTCCGTTCGGGGCCTCAACTGCGCAAAATGAATGTGAGACAACGATGGCAATGACCGCAATGACCGCACGACAGCGGGCCAGAGTAAGCCTGTACGTGCAGGCGGGAATCTTTGTAGTGGCCGTGGCCGCGCTGATCCTGGCCACCGACTGGGAGACCATCGGGAACAGCGTCTTCAACTTCGCCAAGATCGGGCCGATTTTCCCGGACATCTTCGTCACCGGCCTGACGAACACCCTGCTTTACACGGCACTCGGCTTCATCGTCGGTCTCTCCGGCGGCCTGCTGCTGGCCCTGATGAAGCTCTCCAGCTTCCCCCTCTACCGCTGGATCGCCACCGGCTACATCGAATTCTTCCGCGGCATCCCGGCGCTGCTGGTGTTCATTGCCTTTGGCTACGGCGTTCCGCTCGCCTTTGGCGTCCAGTGGAACGTGACCGTCATCGTGATGGTTTCCCTCGGCATGGTCGCTGCGGCCTACATCGCGGAAACGCTGCGCGCCGGTTTGCAGGCTGTCCCCAAAGGCCAGATGGAGGCGGCCCGGTCCCTCGGCATGCCGCAGTGGCAGGCGATGGTCACCATCGTCATCCCCCAGGCATTCAAGATCGTCCTCCCGCCGCTCACCAACGAGATCATCCTGCTGACCAAGGACTCCTCGCTGATCTACGTTCTGGGCCTGACCGCTTCACAGTACGAGCTCACCAAGTTCGGCCGTGACGGCATCTCCAGCCTCGGCGCGGGCCTCACTCCGCTCCTGGTGGCCGGTGCGTTCTACCTGGTGATCACCATCCCGCTGAGCCTCCTGGCCCGGAAGTTCGAAAGCCGCTCCGCGCGGACCAAGCGATAGGCAGAGAAGTCATGAACGACGTCGTAATTCACTCCCGCAACCACACCGGGCAAGTCAAGGCCGCCGGCGTGGCGATCAAGGATCTCCGCAAGTCCTATGGTTCCAACGAGGTCCTCAAGGGCATCAGCCTGGACGTGGCCCCCGGCGAAGTGGTGTGCCTGATTGGCCCGTCCGGCTCCGGCAAGTCAACTCTTCTGCGGTGCGTCAACCTGCTGGAGCAGCCGAACCAGGGCACCATACACGTCGGTGGCTTCGACGCCACCGACCCTGACGTGGACATCGACCGGATGCGCCGCAAGGTGGGCATGGTGTTCCAGCAGTTCAACCTGTTTCCGCACCTGAGCGCGCTGCGGAACTGCACCATCGCGCAGACCAAGGTTCTCAAGCGTTCCCAGGCCGAGGCGGACAAGGTCGCGAAGGCCAACCTGGAGCGCGTGGGGCTGGGGCACCTCGCCGACCGCTACCCGGACCAGCTTTCCGGCGGCCAGCAGCAGCGCGTCGCCATCGCCCGGGCGCTCAGCATGGACCCGGAGCTGATGCTCTTCGACGAGCCCACATCCGCTTTGGACCCCGAGACCGTGGGCGATGTCCTGTCGGTCATGCGCAACCTGGCCAAGGAAGGCATGACCATGCTGGTGGTCACGCACGAGATGGGCTTCGCCCGCGAAGTGGCCGACCGCGTGGTCTTCATGGACGGCGGCGTGGTGGTGGAGGAAGGCGACGCCGAGAACGTCATCGGCGCACCCACTCAGGCCCGCACCAAGGAGTTCCTGCGCCGCGTCCTGGACCCGACGCACATCGACCTCTCGGAGTAGGTCCCCTGACGAGCAGCTGACCTGGCGACGCGCAAATGCCCCGGCGCTACTGGAATTCCGGTAGCGTCGGGGCATTTGCCCATCATGAGGCGTTGTGCGCATCGCCAATGAACCGGCTTCAGCGCGCTGCCGGTGGCACGGATCCGGTCCTCGCGGTACTTCTCGTCGACCACGGCCTGCGATGGACATCTGCCCTTCAGGTATTCCGGCTTCAGGTATTTGTCCACACCGTCGAACTCCCCCACGGCGCGGACACTGTGCCAGTAATAGTCGGAGTAGCCGACCAACCGCGGTCATCGCGGATCTCATGCTGCAGGGCTGGCGCTTCAAATCCTGCTGCGCACATGAGGGCCCTGCCATAGGACTCGCCCGCCGA
>JAPSIT010000081.1 GCA_031178585.1 Arthrobacter sp. | reverse complement strand
ATCGGAGCCTGCGCCCACGAGCCGGAGCCCTGCCGCCCGTCCCGCGGCTGCCAGGCGGGCAAGCCCCGGGAGCAGGAGCCGGCCCGTCAGGTCACCGGAGGCGCCAAGGATGAGCAGGGTTTTTACAGTTGTTTGGCTCGTCACTGTGCCAGCATGCCATCTTGGAGGCCCGTCTTGGTACCCTAGATAGTCGAGTCCCGTCGTCGACGCAGCTGGTAACAGCAGCCGAGGCGCTGGTGTGCCGCAGGGCCGCCATCCGTACATCCACTGAAAGAAGTGCACGGCGCGTGTTCAATTCACTCTCTGACCGGTTGACAGCAACCTTCAAGAACCTCCGTGGCAAGGGCCGCCTCACGGAGGCTGATGTCGACGCCACAGTCCGCGAGATCCGCCGCGCGCTGCTGGACGCCGACGTTGCTGTGCCCGTGGTCCGCGAGTTCACCGGACAGGTCCGGGAGCGCGCCCTTGGAGCCGAGGTTTCCGCGGCACTGAACCCGGGCCAGCAGATCGTGAAGATCGTCAACGAGGAGCTCGTTGAGATCCTCGGCGGCGAGACGCGCCGGATCCGCCTGGCCAAGACCGGCCCCACCATCATCATGCTCGCCGGCCTGCAGGGCGCGGGTAAGACCACCTTGGCGGGCAAGCTGTCCAAGTGGCTCAAGGCCCAGGGCCACAGCCCCATCCTGGTGGCATGTGACCTCCAGCGTCCCAACGCCGTCACCCAGCTGCAGGTCGTCGGCCAGCGCGCCGGCGTGCCCGTCTTCGCGCCGCACCCGGGAGCCACCTCCGAACTGGAGCATCCCGCAGGTGACCCTGTCGCCGTCGCACGCGCCGGTGTGGAGGAAGCGCGCCAGAAGCTTCACGACGTCGTCATCGTGGACACCGCCGGCCGTCTCGGCGTTGACGCCGACATGATGGAACAGGCGCGCCAGATCCGCAAGGCCATCGTCCCCAACGAAGTCCTCTTCGTGATCGACGCGATGATCGGCCAGGACGCCGTCAACACGGCGATGGCCTTCGATGAAGGCGTGAACTTCACCGGCGTTGTGCTGTCCAAGCTCGACGGCGATGCCCGCGGCGGTGCCGCGCTCTCCGTCGCGTCCGTCACCGGCAAGCCCGTGATGTTCGCCTCCACCGGCGAAGGACTGGACGACTTCGAGCTCTTCCACCCGGACCGCATGGCGTCCCGCATCCTCGACATGGGCGACATCCTCACCCTGATCGAACAGGCGGAGAAGTCCTGGGACAAGGAGGAAGCCGCCCGGATGGCGAAGAAGTTCGCCGACCAGGAGGACTTCACCCTTGATGACTTCCTCGCCCAGATGCAGCAGATCCGCAACATGGGCTCCATGAAGAAGATGCTCATGATGATGCCGGGTGCGCAGAACATCCGCCAGCAGCTGGAACAGTTCGACGAGCGCGAGATTGACCGGGTCGAAGCAATCGTCCGGTCCATGACGCCGCACGAACGAGTGGCCCCCAAGATCATCAACGGCTCCCGGCGTGCCCGCATTGCCAAGGGCTCAGGCGTGCATGTCTCCGAGGTCAACGGCCTGCTGGAGCGCTTTGCCCAGGCGCAGAAGATGATGAAGAAAATGGCCCAGGGCGGCGGGATGCCGGGAATGCCCGGAATGCCCGGTATGGGCGGTGGCGGCGGCGCCCGCAAGGGTGCCAAGAACGCGCCCAAGAAGAAGGCCCGGTCGGGCAATCCGGCCAAGGCTGCGCAGGAACTGCGCGAGGCCGAGGCCCGGCGCGCCAACGCTGCAAAGGCGCTGCCGACAGGAGCCTCCTTCGGCCAGCAGAGCGGCGACTTCGATCCGTCGCAACTGAATCTCCCCAAGGGTTTCGATAAGTTCCTGGGCAAGTAGGCACGTCGCGGTCATGTCGGCCTGCGCCGATGTCGCACCGCTGCCATAAGGTTGGGTCATGTTTAAGCAGCGGGTAGTGTTCGTCCACGGCGCCGGAAGCTTCGGCTCCGCCGCCTGGCCGCGCCAGCACGGCATGGCCTTGCAGTACGATGCCCTGTTCCTGCGGCGGCACGGCTTCGATGCCGAGGCCGAGCCCCTCGAGACGGATTTCGCCGAGGACGCCCGCATTGTGCTGCGGTCCCTGGCCGACGACGGGCGGGGCGCTGCCGGCGGGCACATTGTCGCCCACTCCCAGGGTGCCATCGCTGCGATGATGGCCGCCGTTGAACGGCCCGACCTCGTGTTCTCGCTGACGCTTGTGGAGCCGGCCTGCCTGTCGCTGACTGCTGAACTGCCGGCCACCGCGGCCCACCGGGCCCTCATGGAGCCGCTGTTCGAGGTCCGCCACCAGCTCGGTGATGACGACTACGAACGGGAATTCGTGCGCAGGGCCTTCGCAGCCGAGGCGCCCGGACCCAGCACGCCCGAGGCCAGGCGGGCAGCCAGGAGGCTGCGCCTGCAGGCACCTCCCTGGCAGGCGCCGCTGGAGATCGTTCCCGGGGTGCCTACCCTCGTCCTCACCGGAGGGTGGGAGCCGCTGTACGAGGAGATTGCCGGGTACCTTCAGGAGACCGGCGCCCTGCACCGCATCGCGCCGGGAGGGCACCGGCCCCAGGATTCTGCCGAAGGCGACCGGCTGATCCGGTCCTTCATCGCAGAGGTCAGCCGCGGTCAGCAGCTCCAGGCATCCTGACGCCTGGCCCTGGCTTCGTCGCCCGACCTCCCCGTCTCCGGCTTACTCCGGGCCCCCGTCCGGCTGGCCCCCAACGCCCGCCGGACGAAGGCCCGAAACTTTCCTACCGTCGGGCGTCTTCCGGAAGCTTCAGCTCGGGCAGGTAGACCTTTCCGCCGGCCGCCAGGAACTCCTGGCTCTTCTCCCGCATCCCTTCGGCCATCTCAGCCAGTGCGGCCTGCGCCTCCGCGGACCCGTATTCGTTCCGAATGTCCTGGCTGATGCGCATGGAGCAGAACTTGGGCCCGCACATGGAGCAGAAGTGGGCCGTCTTCGCCGGTTCGGCAGGCAGCGTCTCGTCGTGGAAAGCCTCGGCCGTGACCGGGTCAAGGGAAAGTGCGAACTGGTCCCGCCAGCGGAATTCAAAGCGCGCTTTGGACAGGGCGTCATCGCGCTCATTCGCCCCCGGGTGGCCCTTGGCGAGGTCTGCGGCGTGGGCGGCGATCTTGTACGTGATCACCCCGGTTTTCACGTCGTCCTTGTTCGGCAGGCCGAGGTGTTCCTTCGGCGTCACGTAGCAGAGCATCGCCGTGCCGTAACGGGCGATCTCCGTGGCGCCGATGGCCGAGGTGATGTGGTCGTAACCGGGGGCCACGTCCGTGACGAGCGGGCCGAGGGTGTAGAAGGGGGCGCCCTTGCACAGCTCCTGCTGGCGCTCCACGTTCTCGCGCACCAAGTGGAACGGAATGTGGCCGGGGCCCTCGACCATGACCTGCACGTCGTATTCCCACGCCCGCTGGGTCAGCTCAGCCAGGGTGTCGAGCTCGGCGAACTGGGCGGCGTCGTTGGCGTCGGCGGTGGCGCCGGGCCGCAGGCCGTCGCCCAGGGAAAAGGCGACGTCGTACTTCGCGAAGATCTCACACAGTTCGTCGAAGTGCGTGTAGAGGAAGTTCTCCTGGTGGTGTGCGAGGCACCATCCCGCCATGATGGACCCGCCGCGGGACACAATGCCGGTCACGCGGTTGGCGGTCAGCGGAACGTAGCGCAGCAGGACGCCGGCGTGGATAGTCATGTAGTCCACGCCCTGCTCGCACTGCTCGATCACGGTATCCCGGAAGATTTCCCAGGTCAGGGCGTTGGCTTCGCCATTAACCTTTTCGAGTGCCTGGTAGATCGGCACAGTGCCGATCGGGACAGGGGAGTTCCGGATCAACCACTCGCGTGTGGTGTGGATGTCATCGCCCGTGGAGAGGTCCATGACCGTGTCCGCTCCCCACTGCGTGGCCCACTGGAGCTTGTCCACCTCTTCGGCGATGGAGCTCGTCACCGCCGAGTTGCCGATGTTGGCGTTGATCTTGACCAGGAAGGCCTTGCCGATGATCATCGGCTCGGACTCGGGGTGGTTGATGTTGTTGGGGATGATCGCCCGGCCGGCTGCCAGCTCGCTGCGCACCAGTTCGACGTCGCAGTTCTCGCGCAGCGCCACGAAGCGCATCTCCGGGGTGACGATGCCCTGCCGGGCGTAGTGCATCTGCGTCACCGTCTTGCCGCCGGCGGCGCGGCGGGGCACCGGCTGCGCTCCCTTCCACTCCGCGGAGGCGGCGCCGCGGCGCACGGCCGACCGGCCGTCGTCGAGCAGGTTCCGTTCCCGCCCGCTGTAGGGCTCGGTGTCGCCCCTGGCTTCAATCCATTCCGACCGGAACGGGGCGAGGCCCACCACGGGGTCGCTGCCCGGGCCTGCCGTGCGGTAGACCCGCAGCGGCTCGTTCCGCTCCCCGCTGGGCGACGGTTCCAAAGCGATTTCCGTTACCGGAACCCGCAGGCCGTCCCCCTCGATGTACGCCAGGGAGTGCGACTTCAGCGACTGCGTCACGTTGCCGGCTTTATCCTTGGCTGCTTCATTTTGGTCAGACTTGTTTTGGGCAGGGATCAGCTGTGTTTTCTGGGTGCTCATGTAAGGCTCACTTCCTTCGCCGGCATTACCCGGACAGGTTCAACGGTCGCAGGCTGCATCAGCCCGATCTCAGCCCCTGCAGGGGCACCCGTGTGGTCGTAAACGAAGCTACCACAGGGGCGCGGATTAGGCTGGAACCATGTCGCACATCATCGAATTCACGGGAACCGTCCTCACTGGCCCGGACCAGGAACGGACCGGGCTCTGGGCCGTGGACGGCAAACTGACCTTCCACCGGCCGCACCGCAGCCCGGACGTGGTCCTGGACGGGTGGGTGCTGCCCGGTTTCGTGGACGCGCACTGCCACATCGGGCTTGGGCCTGCAGGGGCGGTGGATGACGAGATTGCCTACGCCCAGGCGATGGCCGACCGGGACGCTGGCACGCTGCTGGTGCGCGACGCCGGCGTGGTGAACGACACCCGTTGGCTGCAGCAAACCCCGGAAGCACCGCGGATCATCCGTGCCGGGCGGCACATTGCGCGCGCCCGCCGGTACCTGAGGGATTTCGCCGTGGAGGTGGAGCCGGAAGGCCTTGTTGAGGCGGTGCGGAAGCAGGCGCGTTCCGGTGACGGCTGGGTCAAGCTTGTGGGGGACTGGATTGACCGGGGCATCGGTGACCTTGCACCGTCCTTTCCGGCGGGGACTGTCCGGGACGCTGTCCGCGCCGCCCATGATGAAGGCGCGAGGGTCACCGCGCACTGCTTCGGCGAGGACACCCTGGACGACATGCTGGACGCCGGCATCGACTGCATCGAACACGCGACAGGACTGCTGCCGCGTCACATTCCCCGGTTCGTTGAGCAGGGCGTGCCGATCGTGCCGACGCTGATCAACATCGCCACCTTCCCGGACATCGCGGCCCAGGCTGAGTCCAAGTTTCCGCGCTATGCCGCCCACATGCGGGCGTTGTGGGAGCGCCGCAACGAACGGGTGCGGGAGGCGTACGAGGCCGGCGTGCAGATTTTCGCCGGAACGGACGCGGGCAGCGTGATCCGGCACGGCAGGATCACGGACGAAATCCTGGCCCTGCACGCTGCCGGCCTTCCCTCCGCCGCTGCCCTGGATGCCGCCTGCTGGGCGGCGCGCCGGTGGCTGCGGGCTG
>JAPSIT010000025.1 GCA_031178585.1 Arthrobacter sp. | reverse complement strand
CGGTTACTGATCAGGTTTCCAGCAGATTCCCCAGAATTTAGAGGCAGGCATTCCAAATGGCACATAAAAAGGGCGCGAGCTCCACTCGCAACGGTCGTGACTCCAACGCACAGTACCTCGGCGTCAAGCGCTTCGGCGGCCAGGTAGTTTCCGCAGGCGAAATCATCGTTCGCCAGCGCGGCACCCACTTCCACCCCGGTGCAGGCGTTGGCCGCGGTGGCGACGACACGCTGTTTGCACTGCAGGCCGGCGCTGTCGAATTCGGCACCCGCCGCGGCCGTCGAGTCGTGAACATCGTTGCTGCTGCAGCTGCAGAGTAACAACAGAACTGAACCGGTGGAGCGGGCCATGATGGCCCGCTCCACTGGTCTTTTAACCGCATTACAATCAATTTGGACGTTCCAACACGACCAAATTAAGCACAGAGGAGATTCACCGTGGCGAGCTTTGTAGACCGCGTAGTACTGCACGTATCCGGCGGTACCGGCGGCCACGGCTGTGTCTCTGTCCACCGCGAGAAGTTCAAGCCTCTCGGCGGACCCGACGGCGGCAACGGCGGCAACGGCGGTGACGTCATCCTGCGGGTGGATTCCCAAACCACTACGCTGCTGGACTACCACCACGCCCCTCACCGCCACGCCACCAACGGCGGCCCGGGCATGGGCGACTGGCGCGGCGGCAAGAACGGCGAGACCCTGATCCTGCCGGTCCCGGACGGCACGGTCGTCAAGACCAAAGACGGTAAAGTCCTCGCCGACCTCGTAGGCGAAGGCACTGAGTACATTGCAGCCGCCGGCGGGCTGGGCGGACTCGGCAACGCAGCCCTGTCCTCCCAGAAGCGGCGCGCACCGGGCTTCGCCCTGCTCGGGATTGAGGGCGAGTCCGCCGACATCGTGCTGGAACTGAAGTCCATCGCCGATATCGCCCTGGTCGGATTTCCCTCCGCCGGCAAGTCGAGCCTGATCGCGGCCATGTCCGCTGCCCGGCCCAAAATTGCCGATTACCCCTTCACCACGCTCATTCCGAACCTTGGCGTTGTGCAGGCCGGCGACGTGAGGTTCACCATCGCCGACGTCCCCGGGCTCATCGAAGGCGCAAGCGAAGGCAAGGGCCTGGGGCATAACTTCCTGCGACACGTGGAACGGTGCGCTGCTTTGGTGCACGTTTTGGACTGCGGTACGCTGGAATCTGACCGAGATCCACTCTCCGACCTCGCCATCATCGAAGCCGAACTTGAAAAATATGCCGTTGACATGAGCTATGCCGGCAGCGACGGCGAGGTTGTTCCGCTTAACCACCGGCCCCGTTTGGTCGCACTGAACAAGGTGGACCTTCCTGACGGCAAGGACATGGCCGAGTTTGTCCGTCCCGAGCTGGAGTCCAGGGGCTTCCGCGTGTTCGAGGTTTCCGCCACGAGCCACGAGGGCCTTCGGCAGCTTGGCTTTGCCATGGCGGAGATCGTGAAGGCCGCCCGTGAGTCTGTGGCGGCCACGCCGCCGAAGGTGCATGCCCCGGTACTGCGCCCCCGTGCGGTGAACGAGACCGGCTTCAAGATCCGCCGCGAAGAAAAGAACCTGGAGCCGCTGTTCCGGGTTTTGGGTGAAAAGCCCGTCCGGTGGGTCAAGCAGACTGACTTTACGAATGAGGAAGCCATCGGCTACCTCGCCGACAGGCTTGCCAAGCTTGGCGTTGAAACCGAGCTGTTCAAGCAGGGTGCCAAGCCAGGCGACACCGTGGTAATCGGTGACGACGATGGCGTGGTGTTCGACTGGGAGCCGACGATGATGGCCGGTGCCGAATTGCTGGCATCGCCGCGCGGTACAGATATCCGCTTCGCAGACGTCGGCGACCGCCCCACCCGGACCCAGAAGCGCGAGGAACAGATTGAACGCCGGGAGGCGAAAGCTGCGGCACGAGCCGAGCTGGAAGCCGAACGCAAGGCGGGCATCTGGACAGAGTCAGTCAGCGGGCGCCGTGCCGCACGGCCGCTCAAGGAGAGTGGACTGAACACCCAACATGAGGAGTGAACCCGCACACGTGTCTGATACGTCCGCAATTGTCATCGAGGAGCCCAAGACCGACCGCCGGAGCATGCTCGCCAGGGCGCGGCGCATCGTCGTCAAGGTCGGATCGTCGTCGCTCACCAGCATCAAGGGCGGAATTTCGGAAGAGGCGCTGATCGAACTCTCCAACACGCTCGCTGCCAAGAGCAACGAGGGCACCGAGATCATCCTGGTCTCCTCGGGTGCCATCTCCGCGGGGCTCGCGCCGCTCGGCCTGGAGAAGCGTCCGCGTGACCTTGCCACCCAGCAGGCGGCAGCCAGCGTGGGCCAGGGACTGCTCATGGCCCGATACACCCACGCGTTCGCCGCCCACGGTGTAACTGTGAGCCAGGTGCTGCTGACGGCGGATGACCTGATGCGGCGCAGCCACCATCTGAATGCGTTCCGGGCACTGAACCGGCTTCTGAACCTCGGTGTCGTGCCCGTCGTCAACGAGAACGACACCGTCGCCACGCACAAGATCCGCTTCGGCGACAACGACCGCCTCTCCGCACTGGTGGCGCACCTGGTGCGCGCGGATGCGCTGATCCTCCTGTCCGACGTCGACTCCCTCTATGACGGCCCCCCTTCCAGCGGCGCCAAGCGGATTCCGCAGGTTGACGGACCGGAGGACCTTGAAGGCGTCAACATCGGCAAGACCGGTAAAGCCGGTGTCGGGACCGGCGGCATGCAGACGAAGGTCGAGGCCGCCATCATGGCCGCCGATTCAGGCATTCCTGCTTTGGTTACGTCCACGGAAAATGCCGCCGCGGCCCTCGCCGGCGAGGACGTGGGAACCTGGTTCTCCGTCAACAGCGGCCGCAAGTCCGTGCGCATGATGTGGCTCGCACACCTCGCGCATGTGCAAGGCCGGCTGCTTCTCGACACCGGCGCCGTGAAGGCCGTGCGGGACAAGGGCGCTTCCCTGCTGCCGGCAGGCATTACCGCCGTTGAAGGCCACTTCGAATCCGGCGACGCCGTAGAAATGGTTGCGCCCGACGGTACCGTGATCGCCCGCGGCCTGGTCAACTACTCCGCCGATGAGCTGCCACAGATGCTGGGGCGTTCCACCGTGGAACTGGGGGAGTCCCTGGGCCGCGGGTTCGACCGTGAAGTTGTTCACGTTGACGACCTGGTTCTGGTCTGACGGACAGACTCACCTAGACTTGAATGATGACTGAGGCACTGATGAACCAAGCAGCAGAGACACCCACCGACGCTACGCAGGTCCCTTCCATGCCCGAAAACAGCCAGGCTACGCCGGCTGATGTTGAATCGGCCGTGTACGCCGTCGCGGACCGCGCCCGACAGGCAGCCCGCAGCATGTCGCGCGCTAACCGCGCGCTGAAGGACCAGGGCCTGCGCGCCATCGGCAGCGCCCTGCTCGAGCGGAAAGCCGAAATTCTGGCCGCCAACGTTAAGGACGTGGAAAACGGCCGTGCCAATGGAACCTCCGCCGCACTGCTCGACCGGCTGACCCTGAACGACGCCCGCATCGAGGCCCTTGCAGGCGCCCTTGAAAACCTTGCCGGGCTGCCGGACCCTGTCGGCAATGTGGTCCGCGGCCAGACCCTGCCCAACGGCCTGCGCCTGCGCCAGGTCAACGTGCCCATGGGTGTAGTGGCGGCCATCTACGAAGCACGCCCCAACGTCACGGTGGATATCGCCGGCCTTGCCCTGAAGAGCGGCAACGCCGTGATCCTGCGCGGCGGAACTGCCGCAGCAGCCACCAACGAAGCGCTCATCAGGGTTCTGCGCGAGGCACTCGTCTCCATCGGCCTGCCCGCCGACGCCGTGCAGACGGTGGACCAGTACGGCCGCGAGGGTGCCAACGTGCTGATGCGTGCCCGCGGCCGTGTTGACGTGCTGATTCCCCGCGGCGGCCGTGAACTGATCCAGACCGTGATCAACAACTCCTCCGTTCCGGTCATCGAGACCGGAGAGGGCAACGTCCACATCTTCATTGACGAGTCCGCCGGCGAAGACATGGCCGTGGAGATCCTCCTGAACGCCAAGACCCAGCGTCCGAGCGTGTGCAACACAGTGGAGACCCTGCTGGTCCATTCCAAGTCGGCTGTCCTCCCGGCGGTGGCCTCGGCCCTGGCCAAGGCCGGTGTCCGCCTCCACGCCGATGAGCGCGTCCTGGCGGCGCTGCCGGCGTCGGTTGAAGCCGTGCCGGCCACCGATGAGGACTGGGCCACTGAGTACATGGACCTGGACCTTGCAGTTGCCATGGTGGACAGCCTCGATGACGCGGTGCAGCACATCCGCACCTGGACCTCGGGCCACACCGAGGCGATTCTCACCAACGACCTGGCCAACGCCGAGCGGTTCATCGCGGAGATTGATTCCGCCGCAGTGATCGTGAACGCGTCCACTCGCTTTACCGACGGCGGCGAGCTGGGTCTCGGGGCGGAAGTCGGCATCTCGACGCAGAAGCTTCACGCACGGGGCCCCATGGGCCTGACGGAGCTCACCACGACGAAATGGATCGTCCAGGGTGAGGGCCAGGTCCGCGGCTAGCACCGCCGTTACCGCGCCGGCAAAGCGGTAACATAGTACAGAAGTCCGGAACGGCGGGAATTTCCGCCGTCGTCATCCTTTATTCATCCCAAGGGGAGAAAATGCTGCTCCAGCAGATCGCCGCGTCAGTTGCAGGACACGAAGAGAAGGCCCCGCTGTGGGCCGAGCCATGGGTCTTTGGCGTGTCGATGTTCGTGCTCCTCCTGGTGATGATGTTTGTGACGCTCTCCTACACGAACCTGGGCAACCGCCACAGCGCTGTTGACGAGCACGCGGACCCGCACCGCCAGCACCCCAACAAGCACGACCACGGCCAGGGTCACTAACATTTCTGCCGCATTGCACCACGGCAGCCGGCAACGCCGGTTGAGGCTGGGCGTTATGGGTGGGACGTTTGACCCCATCCATCACGGCCACCTCGTGGCTGCCAGCGAGGTCGCCGCAAAGTTCGGGCTGGACGAAGTGGTGTTCGTCCCAACCGGCCAGCCGTGGCAGAAGTCGAGCAAGAAAGTCAGCGAACCGGAGCACCGCTACCTGATGACCGTCATCGCCACGGCATCAAACCCGCGGTTCACGGTCAGCCGCGTAGATGTGGACCGTCCCGGACCCACGTACACCATCGATACCCTGCGGGATCTGCGGCGCCAACGCCCGGACGCCGACCTGTTCTTCATCACCGGCGCGGACGCCTTGGCGCAGATCCTGTCGTGGAAAGACATCGATGAGCTCTGGTCCCTGGCCCACTTCGTGGGAGTCACCCGCCCCGGCCACGAACTTGATGGCATGGGCCGCAAGGACGTAAGCCTCCTGACGGTGCCGGCCATGGCCATTTCCTCAACGGACTGCCGTGCACGAGTGGCCGCCCACAACCCGGTCTGGTACCTCGTTCCCGACGGGGTTGTTCAGTACATCGCGAAATACGGACTGTACGCCGCGCCGCCGGTCGAACAAGACAGCTCCGAGCTTACCGAGACAGACGCAACCGCCAGCACTGAATGAGTTTTCAATGAGTCAGGAACAGCCACCCATCCGCAGCCGCCGTGAACTTCGGAAGGCCAGAGATGCAGCCCAGGGCAAGGTCCGGGAGGCCGGCAGCCCCGGTGCCGGCGAGGTAGCCCCTGCCTCAAAAGCGGCGGCGGGCCAGCCTGCGGCCAAAGCCCCTGCTGCGAACCCGTCTGCTGCTGCCAAAGTGCCCGCCGCCGGCCAGGCAGCGGGCAAAGCTCCTGCCGCTAAGCAGCCGGCTGCTCCGGCCAACACCGGCCGTGTCCGCCGTGTAGCGCCGGGACCGGTGGATTCGGTTCCCGAGGGTCAGGCGGCCGAGCGTTCCTCGCAGATCCGGGCCAGGGACCGTGCCGCTCTGCGCACCATCAAGGAACTTGCGGAAAAGGAAGGGCAGCTGTCCGGGGGAGGGCCGCCCACGCGCCGCCAGCTCAGGCTGATGGAGCTGGAAAAGGCCGTGACCTCGGCCATTCCCGTGGTGCCGCCTGCTTCCGGCCAGCCGCATCCTGCTGCGCCTACCCAAGGTAAAACCCCTGCAGGTCCGGCGGCTTCTGATCCGTCAGCTGCACCCGCACGGCCAGCAGAGGGGCAGGCTCCCGCCCAGCCGCAGACGGCTGCGAAAGCGGCCGCGGAGACTCTGCCTGGCATTCCCAGTGAATTGCCCGAGGGCATGACCGTCGAGCAGGCTCTCGAAGCCCGTGCGCTCATCGCCGAACAGGCGAAGAACCAGATCGCCAAGATGGAGCACATCGCGGCGACCGACCCTGAAGCCGTGGATCCTGAGATCCTGGCCCAGCAGATCGCACTGGCGGAACGCGCGGCCATCCTCAACAAGCGGGCCATGGCGAAACAGAAACTCGCCGAAAAGAACACGCCGGCGCAGCCGAACAACGGTCCGTCCACTGCCAGTAACCTGGCAATGGTGACGCCGCTGGAGTTTGTCCAGGTACCGGGCGTCGAGCGCCCGGTCATGAAACGCCCGGCGACGTCCTACGTGCCTGTCGTCACCAATCCCGGACCGCGTGTACCGGCACGCGGATCCAAGCCGCCGAAGGCTCCCCGTTCAGCCGGCAGTGAAGCTTCGACGGCGCGTTCGCGCGTCATCGCACGTGCAGAGGCAGCGGCGCGGGCGGCGTCCGCGCCACCCGCAGCTCGGCAGGCCCCGCCTCCGCAGTCCGCCGTTAATCAATCTTCAGCTGCGCTGGACGCAGAGTCGAACGAAGAGTTTGCCGCGCTGCCTCCGGTGTCGGCGAAGTCCGCCTACGGGCTGGACCCGCTCGACGCCGCCACGGCCGGCCTCGGCCGGGCCAATCGGCTGCGGCTGCTGCAGGTGGGGGTGCTTGCCCTCGGGGTAATCGCACTTATCGCCGGCATCATCATGATCATCAGCGGACTCTCACGCTGACTTCAGCAACAACATCAGGTTTAACACCACTACAAGGAGTCCCGTGACTGCATCTGATTCATCCATCGCCACAGCCCGACATGCAGCGAGGGCCGCAGCAGACAAGATTGCCCAGGACATTGTGGCTCTGGACGTCAGCGACCGCCTTGCCCTGGCGGACGTCTTCCTTATCGCTTCAGCACCCAGCGAACGCCAGGTCAACGCCATCGTCGACGGCATCGAGGAGGAGCTCCTGAAGCAGGACCGTCGTCCGGTGCGTCGCGAGGGCCGGTCCGCCGGACGCTGGGTATTGCTCGATTACTCCGACGTGGTGATCCACGTCCAGCACGAGGAGGACCGCGTTTTCTACGCGCTTGAGCGGCTGTGGAAGGACTGCCCCGTGGTGGACCTGCAGCTCGGGGACGACACATCAGCGAAAACGGCAGCCGGCTCCGAGGCCGAACAGTCCAGCTAAACCCGGAGGTAACTGCCGAGTCGGCCGGGAATATGCCCGATTTGGAATTTTCGGAATCGCTGTTCTAAGATATTTGAGTTGCTTCGGAGAAACCCGGACAGGGTAACGGGCTTAAAAGCGGAAGCTGAAGGCCACGGAGCAGCGAAAATACGGGGCTGTGGCGCAGCTGGTAGCGCACCTGCATGGCATGCAGGGGGTCAGGGGTTCGAGTCCCCTCAGCTCCACCGGTAACCGCCGGAATCAGATTCAGGATCTGGTTCCGGCGGTTTTTTGTTTGCTGCCTAGCTTTCCGGCGAGTCCGGACGCTGGCTCGGCAGGTGTCCTTGGCGCCTTGCCTCCCGCACGAGCAGGCGGATGTTCGCGAACAGCACGGCTTTCACGGCCGTCGGATCCGGCCGGTGCCCCTGTGTCAGCGCGTGTTCGAGTTTGCGGCAGTACCCTTCCAGCCTCAGTGCGCCCGCCATGGCGGATGTCACCCTCAGGCTGACCAGACCTTCGATGGCGTCGGCCTGGTCCTCGCTGGCGAGCCCGCGCAGGATCGTCGCGGCGCGAACAGGCAGCAGCTGCAGGTAGTCGTCGAAAAACGCCTGAGCCACCCCCGGGTTGGCTTCGTCTGCCAGGGAGCGCAGAATATGGCTGTCCAGTACCGGCAGGTCCTGATCGTCAGCCACCGCAGCCTCCCTCGTCTCCATGGCCGCACCCCTGTGGAGCGGCTGTCTAGAATACTCCGGCATCGACCTCAAGGCCGTGGAAGAGTTCCCGCAACTTCGGCTCAAGACTGTCCACAGCGGGTGGGATGTCCTCCGGCACCGCCTCCAGGACAGCGGCGAGCCCCCGATTTCGCATCCGGCCGGGTTGTGCTTTAGGCTATTCAGGTTGCTTCCGGGAGACACGAACCGGGGGAACAAGTACGGGGCTGTGGCGCAGCTGGTAGCGCACCTGCATGGCATGCAGGGGGTCAGGGGTTCGAGTCCCCTCAGCTCCACCAAGTACACCAGGGAAGGGCCGTCCGGAAGGACGGCCCTTCCTTTTTTGCGCCCATGGGGTCCGGCTGGGCGGCTTTTACGGAGATCGGCCGACACGCCGCCGATTAGGATGAGGACTGTGAACCGGAGGCTTCCTTGCTGAACTCCCTGTCGAACGCAGTGCCTGCGCCTGTCAGGAGCGCCGATGTCCTGGTCATCGGTGCAGGGCAGGCCGGACTGTCGGCGGCCTACCATTTGGCCCGCCGCGGTTTCCTGCCGGCTGGACGTCAATCGGACTCCTCTCTGACCTACGCCGTCCTCGACGCCGAAGAGGGTCCGGGCGGAGCCTGGCGCCACCGCTGGAAGAGTCTCCGGATGGCAACCGTCAACGGGATCAGCGACCTGCCGGGGATTCCGCAGCCGGAAGTCGATCCCGCCGAGTCCAGCTCTGCGTTTCTCACCAGGTATTTCGACGCCTATGAGCGCCAACTGGGCCTCGCCATCGAGCGGCCCGTGAGGGCGACCGCGGTATCCCGCGAGGACGATGCGCGGGCCGGGCGCCTGCGGGTGGGGACGTCCGACGGCGCGTGGTCTGTTCGGGCGGTCATCAACGCCACAGGTACGTGGACACGGCCGTTCTGGCCCATCTATCCGGGCCGGTCCACCTTCAAGGGGCGGCAGCTCCACGTTGCTGACTACGTTTCCGCTGAGGAGTTTCGGGGCCTGCATGTCATCGTGGTCGGCGGCGGCATATCAGCCGTCGGACTGCTGGACGAAATCTCGCACGTGACGTCCACCAGCTGGTTCACCCGGAGGGAACCTGTTTGGCGCGAGACCGGGTTCGACCGCCAGGCGGGACACGACGCAGTCGCCCTCGTGGAAGAGCGCGTCCGGCTGGGTTTGCCGCCTCAAAGCGTCGTTGCCGTCACCGGACTCCTCTGGACGCCGGCGCTCTGTGCGGCGGCGGCGCGTGGCGTCCTTGAGCGGCGTCCCATGTTCAGCGCCATAGAGCCCGACGGCGTCCGGCTGGCAGACGGAGGATTCCTCGCCGCCGACGTGATCCTCTGGGCCACCGGGTTCAGGGCCGAGCTGGAACACCTTGCGCCGCTGCACCTGCGCGGGCCGGGCGGCGGCATCGCCATGAACGGCACTCAGGTGGCGGCGGAACCCCGCGTGCATCTGGTGGGCTACGGACCGTCGTCGTCCACCATAGGCGCCAACCGTGCCGGCCGGGCAGCCGTCACCGGGCTTCTCAAGTTCTTTGACGCGACCGGCGAAAGCCTGGCGCAGCCGGAAGCAGGCAACCGGAAGCAGGATGGCAGCTGGTGACGCCCGATCCACGGTAAGTTTGCCCGGGGTGTCTTCCTGGTGGGCAGGAACATCGGGCACAGAGAGCAGCAACAAAGAGGCGGCAGCGGCACGTGACGGAAAACAGTCTGATGAATCTATTGGGTGGACTGCGGAGACACCCCGATGTCGAGGCGCCGAACCTGCAGGCTTGGGACGCCACGGACGCGCTCCTGCTGGAGGCCGCGGCGGATCATCTGACGCCGGAAAGTAGTGTTGCGGTCATCGGGGACCGCTACGGCGCACTAACGCTCGGCCTGCTCTCCGGGGCATCATTCCAGGCCCCGGCGCGCGTCCGGGTGCACCAGGATCTGATCACAGGGGAGCAGGCGCTGCGGAACAACGCAGCTGCGCTTGGTGTCGATGGCGGCTTTGAGCAGCTGCCCCTTGAAGAAGGCCTCCTGCGCGATGCCAACCTCGTCTTGCTGCAGCTGCCCAGGACCCTCGGCGAGCTCGAGGAGATTTCCGACGCAGTCGCGCGGTACGCGCAGCCCGGCACAGTGCTGCTGGCCGGCGGCCGGGTAAAGCATATGTCCCTCGGGATGAATGCCGTCCTGGGCCGTTTCTTCGAAACGGTCCAGCCTCAGCTGGCACGCCAGAAGTCCCGGCTCCTCGTGGCCTCCGCACCGCAGCCTGTGCAGCCGCAACCGCCGTACCCGGTGACCGAGCACAATGCTGAGCTTGACCTTGAGGTCTGCGCTCACGGCGCTGTCTTTGCCGGTACGCGGCTGGATATCGGCACACGGTTCTTATTGAAGTTTCTTCCGGAACTTCCCGCGGCAAGCACGGCCGTGGACCTGGGGTGCGGGACGGGGATACTGGCTGCAATGTACGCGCGCACGCATCCGGCGTCGGCAGTTATAGCGACAGACCGGTCGGCAGCCGCCACCGCTTCCGCCGCAGCCACCGCCGAGGCGAACGGCCTGGGCGGGCAGATCAGCGTGCTGCAGGATGATGCCATGGAGTCCGCCCCGGCGGGCAGTGCCGATCTTGTGCTGCTGAATCCTCCCTTCCACCTGGGTGCCAGCGTGCACGCAGGCGCCGGAATCAAGATGTTCGAGGCGGCCGCCCGCCTGCTGGCTCCAGGCGGGCAGCTCTGGACGGTCTTCAACAGCCACCTGCCGTACCTGCCCGCCCTGGAGAGGCTGGTGGGACCCACACGCGTCCAAGGCAGGAACCCGAAATTCACGGTAGCCGTGAGCGTCAAAAGGCAGTAAGCCACGCCTTGCTTGCGGCCAGGGCGCTCCTGGTCCCGCCCCGGGCGTGGGACATACCCGTATACCCGCAGGTAACGTACGATTCAGTCATCGATAGCTACCCGCCCGACGATGCTTAGGGGATTCCTTGACCGAGATCCGCCAACCCTCACCGAGGCGCGGAACCAACCTGCCCCGCATGGGTGACTTCAACCTGACAGTCATCCTCGACGCGATCCGGCGCTCGTCCGGAGGGCTCAGCCGCGTCGAGCTGGCGCAGATCGTCGGCCTGTCCCCGCAGACCATCTCCAACATTTCCCGCCGGCTGCTGGACCAGAACCTCATTGTCGAAGCGGGCAAGGAGGGGAGCGGGCCGGGCAAACCGCGGACTATCCTTCGCCTGAACCCCTCCGGGATGTACGCCGTGGGGGTGCACCTGGATCCCGCCGTGGCGACATTTGTGCTGTTGGACCTCGTCGGTGCAGTGGTGCAGCATTCGCAGATCAGGACTCCGGATAACGGCGATCCTGATGCCGTCATCGCCGCCATTGCGGCGGAAATCGAACAACTGACCCAATCGTCGGGTGTGGACCGGACTAAGATCGCCGGTCTGGGCGTCGCGGCGCCGGGCCCTATCGACCATGACAACGGGACCGTCGTGGAGCCCCCGTTGCTGAGCGGCTGGGACCGCGTTCCGCTCCGGAGTGCGCTGGCGGACGCTACCGGGCTGGAAGTCCTGATGGACAAGGACGTGACCAGCGCCGCCGTCGCGGAGACCTGGGCGGGCGGGGCCAGCGGCACAGGCAGCTTCATCTTCATGTACATGGGCACCGGCATCGGCTGCGGCATCGTGCTCAATGACGAAGTGGTCCGCGGCACGTCGGGCAACGCCGGGGAGATCGGGCACATCATCGTCGACCCGGACGGTCCGCCCTGTGACTGCGGTCTGCGCGGGTGCGTGAAGTCTTCCTGCATCCCGCAGGTCCTGGTGGCTGAAGCCCGGGCTGCGGGAGTTCTTGATGGGACCGGCCCGTTGTCCGGTCCGGCGGTGCAGGAAGGCTTTGCCCGGCTGTGCGAGGCTGCCGATGCCGGCAACAGCGCGGCCGCCGCCATCATTGACAGGTCCGCCGTGCTGGTCGCGCGCGCTGCCGCCGTTGTGGCCAACACGCTCGACGTCGACCGCGTGGTTTTCGGCGGGCCGTTCTGGGGTCCGCTGTCCAAACGCTACCTGGAGCTGGTTCCCGAACTGATCCGGAAAAACAGCGATGCGGGAAATATTCACGGCATTGAAGTCGTGGGAACCGGGGTGGGGGAGGACGTGGGTGCAGTGGGTGCTGCGTCCCTGGTCCTGGAGCATACGCTCGCGCCCCGGGCCCAGCGCCTGCTGCTCGAGGGATGAGCGCAGTTAAGGGATGAGCCCGGCGCCTCAGCTATTCTGCCAGAAAAGCTTCAGTCGATGTCCTCGACGATGGTTCCGTAAGGGATGGTGTCATCAAGGTGCGCCTGGTGGCCGCGCGGGACATAGAGCACACGGACACCGTGGAGCTTGTCAGCGGCGGACTGCATGAGGACGGGGCGTACCATGTCAACAAAGCTCTCGTCCTTGTCGGCAAGATATTCCTGGTAGCTCGGCGGTAGCTGGATCATGGCAAAAGAATAGACCTGATCCTGCTCCAAAGGGAGGGCCTCTCGGAGCCCAGCAGCGAACAATATTCTGTAACAGGCGGTACAGCAGGCGTAAGAATGCGTCTTAATTCGACTTCCGGCTTGAACCGGTCCCGCGGCTGCTCCTAGAGTTCTATACAAGTTACCGAGGTAACGTGTCAGCGATCCTCCGCTGCGGTGGTGCCACACGGCGTCCGCCAAGGAGGGTGTGGGTGCCCCCATGTGGGCCTGACATTTGCTCACGGACTTGCTTCTCTTCAGGCGTAACAGTCGCGGCTGCGCCCTGCCGAAGTTCGTTCCGTGTTCCCCAAACTCAATTCATTGACCGCATACTGCACGGGCCTCACCGCCAGTGCAGTCCCGCCTTCAATGGCCCATAGCCAAGGACGCAAATGTCACCACCTAGCCTTATTGAGACACATCCAAATCTTTCTGACGCTGCCCCCGTTGCGCTGTCCTATGAACTTTTTCCTCCGCGTTCGCCTGCGGCGGCCGAAACCCTCTGGACCACCATCCGGGAGCTCGAAACCACTGACCCCGACTATGTCAGCGTCACGTACGGTGCCAGCGGCTCCAACCGGGACACCGCCGTCGAACTCATCAACCGGCTCGTGCTGGAGACCACCCTCAGGCCGTTGGCCCACCTGACCTGTGTGGGAAACACGCCGAGCGAACTCGCGGAGATCATCGGCGAGCTCCTCGACGCCGGTGTCCGCGGCATTTTGGCCCTTCGCGGCGACCTGCCCAAGGACAGCGGTGAACCTGTCAGCGGCTCACTGCGGTACGCCCAGGACCTGATCGAACTAATCCGCCGCGTTGAGCAGCGGAGGTCGGCCCTGCTGTGCGCCGGCAAAATGGCGGTGGGTGTGGCAGCGTACCCAACCCGGCACCCGGAATCCCCCAGCGAGACGCACGACGTCGAGGTGCTCCTGGCCAAACAGCGCTCCGGTGCGGACTTCGCCATCACCCAGGTGTTCTTCCGCCCGGAGCAGTATGCGGACCTCATCACGAGGGCGCGCCGGGCCGGCGTCACCATTCCCATCATCCCGGGCGTCATGCCGCTGACGAGTCTGCGGCGGCTGAAGCGCCTTGGCGAGCTGACCGGCGTCGAACCTGCCCCGGAACTCATCGCACGGCTGGCCGCCGCTGATTCCGACGCCGAGCGCACGCGCATCGGTGTCAGCGCCACGGTGGACCTGGCCAACGCTGCCTTGGACGCCGGAGCCCCCGGCCTCCACCTGTACACATTCAACGAACACCAGAGCGCCATGGAAGTCCTCGACAAGCTCTCGCTAGCCAGGCCGGCCCGCCCCACGAGCCGCCTCAACGCAATAGGCCGCCGGCAGCTGGCCAGCTGACAAACATCGCCAGCTGACACCCGCGCACTGCCAACCAAGACCTGCAAAACTTTCCCAACGATTCAAGGAATCTGACATGACTGAACAGAACACCGCGTTCCCGTCCGCCTCCATCCTCGGCTACCCCCGCATCGGCCGCCGCCGCGAACTCAAGAAGGCCGTCGAAGCCTACTGGGCCGGCAAGATCGACGCCGCCGCCCTTGACGCCGCCGCCAAGGAAATCCAGCTGGGCACGGCCAAGCGCCTGCAGGCCCTGGGCCTGACCGAGCCGGCTGCCGTTCCGGGCACGTTCTCCTTCTACGACCAGGTGCTGGATGCCGCTGCCCACCTCGGTGCAGTTCCGGCCCGTTTCGGCAACCTCCTCAACGCCGAGGGACAGCTGGACATCGACGGCTACTTCACCCTGGCGCGCGGCAACAAGGACCAGCAGCCGCTGGAAATGACCAAGTGGTTCGACACGAACTACCACTACCTCGTGCCGGAAATCGGCCCGGAGACCAACTTCGCGCTGACCTCCAACCGCATCGTCGAGGAGTTCGAATACGCCCTCGCCAACGGCGTGGAGACCCGCCCCTACATCGTGGGACCCGTCACCTTCCTGCTCCTGAGCAAGGCTTCCGACGACGCCCCCGCCGGCTTCAGCCCGCTGTCCCGCCTTGAGGACGTCCTGCCGGTGTACACCGCCCTGCTCGAGAAGCTGGCCACCGCCGGGGCCACCTGGGTGCAGCTGGACGAGCCCGCCCTGGTGGTTGACCAGGACACCCCGGAGCAGGAGATCCAGGCAGCGGTTGCCCGCGCCTACGAGGTCCTCTCCACTGCGGCCAAGCGCCCCCAGCTGTTCGTCTCCACGCCGTACGGCGCGCTGAACGGCCAGCTCGGCACCCTCGCCGCCACCAACATCGACGCCCTGCACATCGATGTCTTCAAGGGCGCCGTCCCCTCCGCCGCCGCACTGGCAGCACTGGGCTCCAAGACCCTGGTTGCCGGCGTCGTGGACGGCCACAACATCTGGCGCAACGACCTGCAGGCCTCGGCGGACAAGATCGCCGAGCTGCGCAAGAGCGCCGCCAAGCTGGCCATCAGCACGTCCACCTCCACCCAGCACGTCCCGCACGACGTCGAGGAAGAAGTTCAGCTGTCCGAGCAGCTGCGCAGCTGGCTGGCTTTCGCCGACCAGAAGGCCGTTGAGGTCGTCACCCTGGCCGGTCTTCTGACCGACGCTGCAGCAGTGCAGCCTGCCATCGACGAAGCCAGCCGCATCATCGCCTCCCGTGCCCAGGCCGAAGGCGTACAGCGTGCCGACGTCCGTGCCCGCACCGCGGCCCTGACCTCCGCCGACTTCAACCGCTCCGAGTATGGTGTGCGTGAAGCAGCACAGGAGGCCGCCCTCGCCCTGCCGCCGCTGCCCACCACCACCATCGGCTCGTTCCCGCAGACGTCCGAGATCCGCACAGCCCGTGCCCGCGCCAACAAGGGCGACCTCACCACCGAGCAGTACGAGCAGCTCATGAAGGATGAGATCAAGCGCGTCGTGGACCTGCAGGAGGAGCTTGGCTTCGATGTCCTGGTGCATGGCGAGCCCGAGCGCAACGACATGGTCCAGTACTTCGCCGAGAACCTTGAGGGCTTCGACGTCACGGTCCACGGCTGGGTCCAGTCCTACGGCTCCCGCTGCACCCGTCCGTCCATTCTCTGGGGCGACGTGACCCGCAGCGCCCCCATCACGGTGAAGTGGGCCAAGTACGCGCAGTCCCTGACCAACAAGTTCATGAAGGGCATGCTCACCGGACCGGTCACCATCCTCGCCTGGTCGTTCGTCCGCGATGACCAGCCGCTGGGGGAGACCGCCAACCAGGTTGCCCTCGCCCTGCGCGACGAGATCGCCGACCTCGAGGCCGCCGGCATCAAGATCATCCAGGTGGACGAGCCCGCCCTGCGCGAACTCCTGCCGTTGCGCAAGGCCGACCAGCCCGCGTACCTGGACTGGTCCGTCAACTCGTTCCGCCTGTCCACGGCCGGTGTTGCTGACGAAACCCAGATCCACACGCACCTGTGCTACTCGGAGTTCGGCGCCATCATCGATGCCATCGACGGCCTGGACGCCGACGTGACCTCGATCGAGGCGGCCCGCTCCCGCATGGAGGTTGTGCACGACCTCGAGTCCCACGGCTTTGGCCGCGGTGTGGGCCCGGGCGTTTACGACATCCACTCTCCGCGTGTTCCGGGTGAGCAGGAAGTCACCGAGCTTCTCAGCACGGCCGTCAAGCACGTTCCGTCCCGCCAGCTCTGGGTCAACCCGGACTGCGGCCTGAAGACCCGCGGCTACGCCGAGACCGAAGAGTCCCTGCGCAATCTGGTCAAGGCCACGAAGACAGTCCGCGCCGAACTGCTCGAAGGCGCAAAATAGGAATGTAGCCGCTGATCGAGCTTGAGACGCCGACGGCGGGCGGTCACCCTTTGGTGACCGCCCGCCGTCGGCGTTTATCTGGAGCCGTGGTTGAGCTTGCCGAACCCTTAGGATTCCCAGACGATTTCGTCGTCCACGACGCCGTCCTCATCCGCCGACGCCACCAGGACCTCGTCCGTGAAGTGCTGGCCGAGGGTGAAGTCGAGGACGAAGTAGCGTTCGGGCTGGCCAGGGAAGATGCCGACGTGGCCCAGTTTCAGGGCCTTCAGGAAGACAGCGCTGGTGAGCTGGCTCTTGTCCGTGACGCCGAAAACCTTCTGCAGATGCTCGTCCTTGAGGGCGTTGCTGTGAAAGCGGAGGTACTCGTGGGGGCTCGTGCCTTCCTGCTCCAGCTCCTCGGCGATCATGTCCCGGACCTCGTCCACGAGCTCCGGCAGGTAGCGCAGGCGGTAGTCCACCTTGTGCATGGCGGCCTCATCGAAGTGGTCATGCGCCGTGATGTTCAGGTCCAGTTCAAGTCGCTGGCCGGCCAGCTCATGCTCAGTGGCAATGTTGTGGTCACTGCCGTGGTTGAGCTCGATCTCTCCGAAGTGCTGGCTGGCTACCTTGGTCATATCTTCAACATAGACCCGAAAAGCGGAGCATTCCAGCATCGGTCCTTATTTATCTGAAGAGCTCAGACTGGTGAGGGTGTCAGCCAGGAGGTCGACGAAGAGCTGCACCCGCGCGGTTTTCCTCTCATTAATCAGCAGCGCAAAGACGTTCCGGGCCAGCCGGATCTCCGGGACGTCCAGCACCACCACGCCCGGCGGGCGGTGCCGCAACGCAAGTTCCGGCACCAATGCTGCCCCCAGTCCTGCGGCTGCCATTTCCAGGCTGGCGTGGAAGTCATCGCTGTAGGCCACGACGCGCGGATGCAGGTTGCAGCTGGCAAAGAGCCGCTCGATCACCGTGGCATCGCTCGTGCCGGGGTGGTGCATGATCCACGGCATGTCTGAGAGATGGTCTGCCGCAACCTTGGCCTCGGTACGGAAACCCCAGCCGCTGGGCAGGACCACACGGAAGTTGTCGTCGCCGATCCACTGCCGGTTGATGGTGTGCGGCCACGCGAGTCCCGACTGGCCCACCTGGTACACCAGCGCCACGTCGACGTCGCCGCCCGTGCGGAGTCCCTGGATGGTCTGCGCCGGTTCGGCAACCGAAACCCGCAGGTCGATGCCGAGATCTTTCCAGGCAGGCTTCTTCAGGATCGCGGGCAGGACGTAGGTGGCGAGGCTGGGGAAGATGCCGAGCCGCAACTCCTGGCTTGTCGTGTCATGGGTTTTTGAAGCGGCGGCCATCAGCGCCTCAATGTCGGTCAGTACCTTTGCGGCGTGCCGTGCCATCACGAACGCGGCATCAGTGGGGACCACGCTGCGGGCCGACCGTTGGAACAGGCGGACGCCGGTGTCGCGCTCCAAGGCGGTCATCTGTTGCGACACGGCGGAGGCCGTGTAGCCAAGCCGGCTTGCTGCTGCCGCGAAGGAGCCCAGCCTGGTTACTTCCAGCAGGGTCCTCAGATGTACGGGGTTGACCACCAGCCCACATTACTCCGGCCCAAACACGGGCGGGAAAACAACGCGAGGCTGGAGCCCGGGTTGGCTTGATCACATTCGCGGGGCGAAAGCAGCCTTCAGCCGTGTTCGTTGTGCTCGGCGCCACAGCAAAACGGCCTTCCAGAGCAGCTGCGACACGCCGTTGTTCCCGGCGACACGCAGGCGTTTAAATGTGTGCAAGTACTCCACAGGGTGTGGATTCCGTCCGCCAAAATCGCGGAAACCCGGACATTTTGAAGCCCCCGACCTGTGGATTAAAAGTGCATTAAATGACATACTTGTAATACATCATCTTGGGGTCTCATCCGGGGCCGTGCACTACATGTAGTATCGACATACAGATTGAGCGGGAGACCGGCGCAGCCAGTACTGGACAGTAGGTCCAGCAGAGTCCACCGCAATGATGGCAGAGATTTTGAATAACGAGACCAGAACCAGGTCTTACAAGAGTGCAGCAGCAGTGACTTCAACAAAGGGGACAGGAACCATGACCGTTACGGTTTACACCAAGCCGGCCTGTGTACAGTGCAACGCGACGTACCGTGCGCTGGATAAGAAGGGCATCGCGTACCAGAGCGTGGATATCTCCCAGGACGCGGACGCCCTTGAGCGCCTGAAGTCGCTCGGTTACATGCAGGCCCCGGTCGTGGTTACGGACCAGGACCACTGGTCAGGTTTCCGCCCGGACAAGATCGAAGAGCTGGCGCTGAGCGCCACCGCTTCGGTGGCATAGGGCGGCACCACGCCGTTTCCGGCAGAGAATTCCCAGGTAGGTGAGGTGACTCCCATGGCCGCGCCGGCACTAGCTGATGCGCCGATCGCAGCCCAGGCTGCTGACACGACGCCTCTGAACAGGACGCCCGTGAACCCGACGCCTGGCACCCAGACACACAGTCACCTCATCTACTTCTCCTCGGCCTCCGAGAACACCCGGCGCTTTATCGAGAAACTGGGCTCGGACGCCGCAAGGGTCCCGCTGTATGCGAAGGACGAATCCCTCGTCGCCTGTGAGCCGTTCGTGCTCGTGGTCCCCACGTACGGCGGAACCGGCGGCGAAGGCTCGGTGCCCAAGCAGGTCATCAGGTTCCTGAACAACCCGCAGAACCGCGGCCTGCTCCGGGGCGTTATCGGGGCCGGAAACACGAATTTCGGTGACAACTACTGCATGGCGGGCGACATCATTGCGGCCAAGTGCAAGGTTCCGCACCTGTACCGCTTTGAACTTATGGGCACGCCAGAAGACGTGACCCGCGTACAAAAAGGATTGGAAGAGTTTTGGACACGACTGTCGCAGACACAGAAGTAACCAGGCCCGGAGGGAAGGAAGCGTCCATGGACACGGCCGTTGAAAAGCAGGAGAAGCCGGCGCTCCCTGCGGCCTACAAGGGCCTGGGTTACCACGAGCTGAACGCCATGCTGAACCTGTACGGTCCTAACGGCGAGATCCAGTTCGAGGCGGACCGCGAGGCGGCCCACCAGTACTTCCTGCAGCACGTGAACAACAACACGGTTTTCTTCCACGACCTCGAGGAGAAGCTCGACTACCTGGTGAAGAACCAGTACTACGAGCGCGAGACCCTCGACCAGTACACGATGAACTTCATCCGTGAGCTCTTCAACCGCGCGTACAAGAAGAAGTTCCGCTTCGAGACCTTCCTGGGCGCCTTCAAGTTCTACACGTCCTACACGCTGAAGACATTCGACGGCAAGCGTTTCCTGGAGCGCTACGAGGACCGGGTGTGCATGGTCGCCCTGCACCTGGCCCGCGGCAATGAGGAACTGGCAACCCAGATGGTCGACGAGATCATCGAGGGCCGCTTCCAGCCCGCCACCCCGACGTTCCTGAATGCCGGAAAGAAGCAGCGCGGCGAGCTCGTCTCCTGCTTCCTGCTCCGCATCGAAGACAACATGGAGTCGATTGGCCGCTCCATCAACTCCGCGCTGCAGCTGTCCAAGCGCGGCGGCGGTGTGGCGTTCGCGCTGACGAACATCCGCGAGGTCGGTGCTCCGATCAAGCAGATCGAAAACCAGTCCTCCGGTGTCATCCCCGTGATGAAGCTCCTCGAAGACAGCTTCTCCTACGCCAACCAGCTCGGTGCCCGCCAGGGTGCCGGCGCTGTGTACCTGCACGCCCACCACCCGGACATCTACCGGTTCCTGGACACCAAGCGGGAGAACGCGGACGAGAAGGTCCGCATCAAGACCCTCTCGCTCGGCGTCGTGATCCCGGACATCACGTTCGAGCTGGCCAAGAGGGACGAGGACATGTACCTGTTCTCGCCGTACGACGTCGAACGCGTCTACGGGATGCCGTTCTCGGACGTCTCGGTCACCGAGAAGTACTACGAGATGGTGGACGATTCCAGGATCAAGAAGACCAAGATCAAGGCGCGCGAGTTTTTCCAGACCCTTGCCGAGATCCAGTTCGAATCCGGTTACCCGTACATCATGTTCGAGGACACCGTGAACCGGGCCAACCCCATCGACGGCAAGATCATCATGTCCAACCTGTGCTCGGAGATCCTCCAGGTCTCCCAGCCCACGACGTACCACGATGACCTGTCCTACGACGAGACCGGCAAGGACATCTCCTGCAACCTGGGCTCGCTGAACATCGCCAAGACCATGGACTCGCCGGACTTCGGCCGCACCATCGAGACGGCGATCCGTTCGCTCTCGGCTGTGTCCGACATGTCCAACATCACCTCGGTGCCGTCCATCGCGAAGGGCAACGACCAGTCGCACGCCATCGGCCTGGGGCAGATGAACCTGCATGGTTACCTGGCCCGTGAGAGGGTGCACTACGGCTCCGAAGAGGGCCTGGACTTCACCAACATCTACTTCTACTCGGTGGTGTTCCACGCTATCCGTGCGTCGAACCTGCTGGCCATCGAGACCGGCCAGACGTTCGGCGGCTTCGAGAAGTCCAAGTACGCCTCGGGGGAGTTCTTCGATAAGTACACGGAGCAGGAGTGGGTGCCGCAGACCGAGAAGGTGCGGGAGCTCTTCAAGAACGTGCACATTCCCACGCAGGATGACTGGCGCGAGTTGAAGGCCTCTGTCATGGAGCACGGCATCTACAACCAGAACCTGCAGGCCGTTCCGCCCACCGGCTCGATCTCCTACATCAACAACTCCACCTCCTCGATCCACCCGGTGGCGTCCAAGATCGAGATCCGCAAAGAAGGCAAGATCGGCCGTGTCTACTACCCGGCGCCGTACCTGACGAACGACAACCTGGAGTACTACCAGGATGCGTACGAAATCGGCTACGAGAAGATCATCGACACCTACGCCGCTGCCACCCAGCACGTGGACCAGGGCCTGTCGCTGACGCTGTTCTTCAAGGACACCGCCACCACCCGCGACATCAACAAGGCCCAGATCTACGCCTGGCGCAAGGGCATCAAGACCATCTACTACATCCGTCTCCGCCAGCTCGCGCTGGAAGGGACGGAAGTTGAGGGTTGCGTTTCCTGCATGTTGTAGCTTCAACTAAATCGAAACCAGCACGACGGCGGGTGCCCGCCCGCCGTCGTACGCTTTAAGTAAGAACCAACCCAACTTTTTAGGGGAAGACATGACCGAGAAGGTCAAGCTGCTGACACACGTCGAGGCAATCAACTGGAAC
>JAPSIT010000024.1 GCA_031178585.1 Arthrobacter sp. | reverse complement strand
GGGTCGGCGGATGGGTACTCTTCGCGGCTCATGCGGTCATCTTACGAGGCCACAGGGGTCCGGGGACACGCGGCGGCATCCAGAAGCGGAGCAAGGGCCTCGCGCCGGGCCAGCGGCCTCCGTGGTTTAAGACACAAAAAAACCCCGGTTTCCCGGGGTTTTTCTTGTGCGCGGAGGGGGACTTGAACCCCCACCCCCTTTCGAGGACTAGCACCTCAAGCTAGCGCGTCTGCCATTCCGCCACCCGCGCAGGTGGTATTTCGAAGGCTGCGATCCACCTTTCAGCAGTTCGCTTCTCTCCGAAGCAGCGAGAAAAACTCTAACACGACTTTTGCTGAAAGATGGAATCGGGCGGAGTGGGTAGGCTGAAGCTACGTGCCCCGGGGGCTAAAACCCCGGAATCACGCGCCTGAATGCGATCCGCCAAGCACAAGGAGTGATCAATGACACAGATCCGGCCCGAGGATGAAGTCGTCAACATCTGCCAGGAGCTCATCCGTATCGACACATCCAACTACGGGGACGGATCGGGGCCGGGGGAGCGCGCCGCTGCCGAGTACGCTGCGGGACTGATCACTGAAGTGGGGCTCGACGTCGAAATCTTTGAGTCCGAGCCCGGGCGCGCGAACGTGGTCACCCGGCTGGCAGGGGAGGACCCCACCGCGAGCGCGCTCGTAGTGCACGGACACCTGGACGTTGTCCCAGCGCTGAAGGACCAGTGGACCGTGGACCCCTTCGGCGGCGAATTGAAGGACGGGCTGATCTGGGGACGCGGGGCCGTGGACATGAAGGACATGGACGCCATGATCCTGTCCGTCATGCGGGACTTCGCGCGCACGGGCCGCAAACCGAAGCGGGATCTCATCTTCGCCTTCTTCGCCGACGAGGAAGCAGGCGGAACCTACGGCGCGCGGCACGCCGTCGACAAGCGCCCTGAGCTTTTCGAGGGCGCCTCGGAGGCGATCTCAGAGGTGGGCGGTTTCTCCGCCACCATCGGCGGCAAGCGCACCTACCTGCTTCAGACTGCCGAAAAGGGTCTTTCCTGGCTGCGGCTTGTCGCCCACGGCCGCGCCGGCCACGGCTCGCAGATCAACACAGACAACGCCGTGACGCGCCTCGCCAGCGCCGTCTCCCGAATCGGCGGGCACCAGTGGCCCGTTGAGCTGACGCCCACCACCCGGCAGTTCCTCGACGGCGTCACAGAACTCACCGGCGTCGAATTCGATCCTGCCAATCCGGACAAGCTGCTCAACGAACTGGGAACCGTGGCCCGCTTCGTCGGAGCAACCCTGCAGAACACCACCAACCCCACGCAGCTCCGGGGCGGCTACAAGCACAACGTCATCCCCGAATCCGCTGAAGCGCTCATCGACTGCCGTACCCTGCCCGGACAGGAAGAGCAGGTCCTGGAGATCGTCCGGGAACTGGCCGGAACAGGCGTGGACGTCAGTTACGTGCATAACGACGTCTCGCTGGAGGTCCCCTTCGCCGGCAACCTGGTGGACGCCATGATCGATGCACTGCACTCCGAGGATCCGGGCGCCAAGGTACTGCCCTACACGCTGTCCGGCGGCACCGATAACAAGTCCCTGAGCCGTCTGGGCATCACCGGCTATGGATTCGCGCCGCTGCTGCTGCCCGATGAACTCGATTTCACCGGCATGTTCCACGGCGTCGACGAACGGGTTCCCGTGGACTCGCTGAAGTTCGGTGCAAGGGTGCTCAACACCCTGCTGACCAACTACTGAGCTGACCATGGAGCCGGAAGCGGTGCTGTCCGATTCCCTCCTGGAACGCCTGCGGGGGAGGGCTGCCGGGTACGACGCGCGGAATGAGTTCTTCTTCGAAGACCTCGAGGAGCTCACCGCTGCCGGGTACCTGAAGCTTTTCGTTCCAGCGTCCGACGGCGGTCATGGGCTTGGTCTTGAAGAGGCCGCCGGCTGCCAGCGGAGGCTCGCGACGGCGGCTCCCGCCACCGCGCTTGCGGTGAACATGCATCTGGTCTGGACGGGAGTCGCCCGGGTCCTGGCCGACCGGGGCGACACCTCTCTTGACTTCGTCATGAAGGAAGCCGCCGCCGGGGAACTCTTCGCCTTCGGGAATTCGGAAGCAGGCAACGACTCGGTCCTGTTCGACTCCCTGACGGAGGCCAAGCCCCTTCCCGACGGAGGCTATGCGTTCACGGGCACCAAGATCTTCACCAGCCTTTCCCCTGCCTGGACCCGGCTCGGCATCTTCGGCAAGGACAGCGCGGCCAGGAACGGCGACGGCGAACTGGTGCACGGATTCATCGACCGCGCCACGCCCGGCTACGAAATCCTCGACGACTGGAATACGCTCGGGATGCGCGCCAGCCAGTCCAACACCACCGTCCTGCGGAACGCCACGGTGCCGCCCGATCGTATCTTCCGGAAACTGCCCGTCGGGCCGAACGCAGACCCCCTGATCTTTGCCATCTTCGCCTGCTTCGAAACACTGCTTGCCGCGGTGTACACAGGCATAGGAGAGCGGGCCCTCACCCTTGGGATCGACGCGGCGAAACGCCGCACATCGTTCAAGCACGGCGGCCGGAGTTATGCCCAGGACCCGGACATCCGGTGGAAGGTTGCCGAGGCGGCGATGGCCATGGACGCCCTCTATCCTCAGCTGTCCCAGGTGGCGCGGGATGTGGACCAGCGCGCGGACCACGGCAGCCAGTGGTTCCCGAAGCTTGTGGGACTGAAGATACGTGCAACGGAGACAGCCCGGACCGTGGTGGACCTGGCAATCCGGGTCTCCGGCGGCTCAAGCTACTTCCGGGGGACAGAACTCGAGCGCCTCTACCGGGACGTCCTCGCGGGCATGTTCCATCCGTCCGACGACGAATCCGCCCACAACACGGTTGCCAACGCCTGGCTCGGGCCGCTGGAAACGTAGCACCGGCTTAAACCGTCCGCTGAACCTGCGTGACCCGGCGCCGAAGCCAGAAGCGCCGTCCGCCGCCCACGTACAGGCGGCTTCGTTCCAGTTCCCACTTCCCGTATTCGGAATGTTCAACGAGGCGACGGCGTGCTTCGGGCAGCGAGTCGTCAGGACCGACCGTCAATACGAGGTACTCGTACTGCTTCACATAGTCCCGTTCCCGCAGGACCGAGCTGGTCAGAAAATGTTCCTTCATTGCTCTCCATTTTCGTCTTTTTCCCGCTAACGTGAAGTCATGAGCATCGATCCGCGTGTCGCGCTTCAGTCCCTGACCTCCGCTCTTGAAGAACATCTGGTAGCAGCCTCAACGCGAAGGGGGGACGGCGACCCCGCTGTCGAAGCAGCATTCTTCGCCGTTGCCGATGCTTTTGAAGTCTACGAGGACGCTCTCTACGAGGCCTACAACGAAGTCACCCCGCTTCAGGTTTTCGAGGACGAAGAAGACGAGGAAGACGAAGAGCGCCCGGTTGATGACGACGACCTGGAGATCGTCGAGGACTAGGAAGCCCGTTCCGGGATCGTCCCTGCGACTGCCGGTTGCCCCCAGGGGAACCGGTTCAACCTACGACAGGTTGCTCGACACATCCTCAAGGGCCCTGGCGATCTCTGCAGGCAGCGGCGTCAGCTGGGCGTCGAGGATCTCCTTCAGCTGCACCGGCGTCCGCGGCCCGATGATCGCCGTAGCCACGCCATGCTGCGACAGCAGCCAGCTGAGTGCCACATCAAGCGCGGAACGGCCCAGCCCCCGGCCAGCCATTGCCACGGCCTCCACCACCTGCGCTGCAGACTGCTCCAGGTAAACCTCCACATAGGTGGCCAGGCGGCTGCCGGCCGCACGGGAGTCGGCAGGGACCTGTCCCCGGTACTTACCGGTCAGCACGCCCCGGCCCAACGGAGCCCAGGCCATCAGGCCCATCCCTGCATCCTCGATGGCGGGAATCAGCTCTCCTTCGGGCTTGCGCCGGAGCAGGGAGTATTCGGACTGGCTGGCCACGAGGGGGAATCCGGCAACGGCGGCCGCCTTCGCCGTCTGCCAGCTGTTGAAATTGGCAACCCCCGCATACCGGGCCCGCCCGCTGCGAACTGCCAGTTCGAGGGCCGAGAGCGTCTCGTCCAGGGGGACGTTGCGGTCCCAGGCCTGGGCAAACCAGATGTCGACATAGTCAGTTCCGAGCCGCGTCAGGCTGGCATCCAGAGCCGACAGCATGGCGTTGCGTGAGGTGTCCACCCGCTGCCGCGCGTCCGACGCCGACAGCCCGGCTTTGGTGGAAATCACCACTTCCGAGCGGGAGACGACGTCGCCAAGCATTTCCCCCAACATGGCCTCGGCCATGCCGTCCGCATACGATGCGGCGGTGTCCACCAGGGTGCCGCCGGCATCAACGAAGTCGTGCAGCAGTTCCGCGGCGTCCTGTTCATCTGTTTCGCGGGCCCATGACATGGTGCCGAGGGAGAGGGCGGAGGCACGAAGCCCACTGTTGCCGACATAACGCTGCTGCATAGCAGCAAGCTTACGGGGAAACGACCTGTGGCATGACGTAGGGTCTTAGCGTGAACTGGTTTGAAGTGGCCCTGCTGGGTCTTGTGCAGGGACTGACCGAATTCCTCCCGATTTCATCGAGCGCCCACCTTAGGATTGTGGGCTCTTTCCTGCCCAACGCGGCCGACCCCGGCGCAGCGTTCACGGCGATCACGCAGCTCGGGACCGAGACCGCTGTGATCGTCTACTTCTGGCGCGACATCGTGCGTATTGCAAGGGCCTGGATCGGTTCGCTGAGAGGCCGGGTCTCCCGCCAGGACCCCGACGTGCGGATGGGATGGCTGGTCATCCTGGGCAGCCTGCCCATCATTGTCCTGGGCCTGCTTTTCCAGGACCAGATTGAGTCGGTGCTGCGCAGCCTCTGGATCGTTGCAACCACCCTGATCGTGTTCGGCCTCATCCTGGCGGTGGCGGACGCCGTCGGCAAACAGGACCGGGACCTGGGCCGGCTCACCTACAAGCACGGCATCATCTACGGGTTCGCCCAGGCCATGGCCCTTATTCCGGGGGTGTCCCGCTCCGGCGGCACCATTACTGCGGGGCTGCTGATGGGTTACACCCGTGAAGCGGCCGCCCGTTATTCCTTTCTGCTGGCCATTCCTGCCGTCTTCGGAAGCGGCCTGTTCCAGCTGTACAAGGTGGTGTCGAAGGAAGGCGTGAGCGGTCCCTACGGATTGCCCGAAACAGCCCTGGCCACGGCCATCGCGTTCGTTGTGGGGTACGTCATCATCGGCTGGTTCCTGAAGTTCATCTCCACCCGCAGTTACCGGCTCTTCGTCTGGTACCGGATCTTCCTTGGCCTCGCCCTGTACCTGCTCCTCGGTTTCAATGTCATCAGCGCCTAGCACTAGGCTTGGGTTGTGAAGTCCTGGATATCCCGCCCCGTTCCTGAGCTCCCCGGCGAAATGCCCGCCGTCCGCCTGTTCGACACAACAGCGCACGGAGTGGTCGGCCTCCAGGCGGACGGCCAGCAGTCCATGTACGTCTGCGGTATTACGCCATACGACGCCACCCACATGGGCCACGCGGCAAGCTATGTCGCCTTTGACCTTTTGAACCGGGCCTGGCGCGACGGCGGGCAGCAGGTTTCCTACGTCCAGAACGTTACGGACGTGGATGACCCCCTGCTGGAACGGGCAACCCTCACAGGCGTCGACTGGCGTGAACTGGCCGAGAGCCAGATTGAACTCTTCCGGACGGACATGCAGGCCCTGAATGTCCTCCCTCCCGACCACTACATCGGCGCTGTCGAGGCCATGCCGCTCATCGTCCCAGCCATCGAACGGCTGCTCCACCAAGGCCTTGCCTACCGTGTGAACGGAACACCGGGCGAGCCTGACGGGGACGTCTACTATGACGTCGAAGCCGCTGGGAAGCACGCTGTCGACGTCGATGCGTGGACGCTCGGTTCCGTGTCCGGCCTGCCCGAACCCGAAATGCTTGAGCTGTTCGCCGAGCGCGGCGGGGATCCCGGCCGCGCCGGAAAGCGGCAGGCCCTCGACCCGCTGCTGTGGCGGGTAGCGCGCGACGGCGAGCCAAGCTGGCCCGGCGGGGAGCTGGGGGAGGGACGCCCCGGCTGGCACATCGAATGTACGGTGATCGCGCAGGAATACCTGCCGGCACCGTTCACGGTGCAGGGCGGCGGCTCGGACCTGGTCTTCCCGCACCACGAAATGGGGGCCGGCCACGCCTACTCGCTCTCTGGCGTTCCGCTCGCCAAGCATTTCGCCCATGCCGGAATGGTCGGCCTCGACGGCGATAAGATGAGCAAGTCCAAGGGCAACCTTGTCCTTGTCTCGAAGCTCCGGGCGGCAGGCGAGGAGCCTGCTGCCATCCGCCTGGCGATCCTGGCCCACCACTACCGCTCGGACTGGTCCTGGACGCACGAAGGATTCACCGACGCCAAACAGCGCCTCGGCCGCTGGCGCTCGGCGCTGGCGGCTACACCGGCCGACACCGCTGCCCCGCTCCTCGAAGACATGCGGTCAGCCCTGGCGAACGACCTTGACGCACCTGCTGCACTGGCCGCCGTCGACCGTTGGGCCGACAAGGCTCTGGCGGGCCATGCTGCCCCGTCCACAGCCGACCAGGCACTGGTGCGCAACGCCGTCGACGCACTTCTGGGTGTCGAACTCTAAGCCCGCCGGGTTTTAGAGCGCGGAACCTTAGCGGCGCCGGGCACTCTCAAGCGCCCTACTGCTTGTCTTTGCCCCGACGCTTCAGGTACCTCTCGAACTCCCTTGCGATGGACTCGCCGCTGGCCTCGGGAAGGTCTGCCGTGTCTTTGGCCTCCTCCAGCTGGCGGACGTACGCGGCGATCTCCGGGTCTTCGGTGGCCAGCTCATTGACCCCCCGCTCCCAGGCGTCAGACTCTTCAGCCAGCTCGTGGGTATCGAGCGGGACCTGCAGCAGTTCCTCGATGCGGTGCAGCAGCGCGAGCTGCGCCTTGGGCGACGGTGCCTGCGCCACATAGTGCGGAACTGCGGCCCACAGTGACACCGTTGGAATGCCGGCGAGCAGGGCGACCTCGGAGAGGACACCCACGATGCCCACCGGCCCTTCGTACTGCGAGGCTTCCAGGTTCAGCCGTTCCCGCAGTGCGCTGTCATCCGTTGACGTGCTCACGGGAATAGGGCGGCTGTGCGGTACGTCGGCCAGCAGTGCCCCCACCAGTACCACGTAGTCCACATGGAGCGCCTCGGCATGGACCAGCAGCTCGGCCGTGTATGCCCGCCACTTATAGGAGGGCTCCGTTCCCTGGACGAAAATCACGTCGACATTCGTGCCGGGAGCAGTCGCCTTGTAGATACGCGTGGACGGCCACTTGATCTTCCGTTCACCGGACGCCGTGCGCCGCACCGTGGGGCGGGTGAACTGGAAGTCGTAGTACTCGTCCGCATCAATGGAGGCGACCTTCTTGCCGCCCCACAGCTTGTTCAGGTACCGCAACGCATCGCTGGCCGCTTCCCCGGCGTCGTTCCAACCCTCGAAGGCGGCGAGCATCACGGTAATGCGCTGTCCCTCCGGAACTGGCTGCAGCAGCTGCTCCGACCCGGGCGAGGACGTGGCACCGGGTTCCGTGGTATCTCCGTCGAAGCTATTCATCCCTTCACCCTACGTCCAACACCGTTTCCATTGCAGTGAATGAACCGCCGCACATCCGCTGCAGGCACCGATATTCGCCGACGGCGGACGCGGCGGGCTCCGGAAAGCCGCGCGAGGATGGGCCCGTAGACTGGAAGGCATGCAAACTTCAGCTGCCCAGCCCCTGCTCAAAGCCGCATTGTGGGACATGGACGGCACCATAGTGGACACCGAACCTTACTGGATCGAGGCCGAGCACGAGCTCGTGTCCGCGCACGGCGGCACCTGGTCCCATGAGCAGGCCGTGCAGCTGGTGGGCCAGTCCCTCGTCTTTTCGGCCGGCATCCTCCAGGGCGCGGGAGTGAAACTGGAAGCCCGCGAGATCATCGACACTCTGACGGCCCAGGTCATCAGCCGCGTACGGCAGAACGTCCCGTGGCGGCCGGGCGCCCGCGAACTGCTCGACGAACTTTTCAACGCCGGCGTGCGTTGTGCCCTTGTGACCATGTCCGAAACCCCCCTTGCACGGGAAATCGTGGCGAGCCTGCCCAAGCCCTACTTCGAATTCCTGGTTACGGGCGACACCGTGACCAAGGGCAAACCCGACCCGGAGGCCTACCTCAAGGCGGTGGACATGCTCCGGCGGGAAGACCCCGAACTCACCGTGGATAACTGCGTGGCCCTTGAGGACTCAGCGCCCGGCGTCGCCGCGGCCGTCGCCTCAGGCGCTGTCACCGTCGCCATTCCGCACATAGTGGCGCTGCCGGAGGACCCTCGCCGGACCCTGTGGGACACCCTTGAAGGCCGCAGCGTTTCGGACCTGCAGGATCTTGTTGCCGCCCGCCACGGCCTCGCCGCCGCAAGGGCGCTGGACAATGCCAACTAAGACGGCGGCCAATTAAAAGCGCTGCCATCTAAGCGTGACGTTAGCAGCGCAGTCAATTACAGCGCCTTTCCGGCGCATCAGAGGAGCCACCTACGTGACTGACCCCGCTTCAACCGGTCAACGGCCCGACAGCGGCAGCAGCAGCAGCCGCCGCGAAGGCATCCCCCTGGGCAGGATTGCCGGGGTCCCGGTCATCCTTGCCTACTCCTGGTTCGTCATTGCTGCCTTCACAGTTGTCGCCTACGGGCCGATCCTGCAAATCAATGACCCGTCCCTCGGAGTGGCCGCCTACTATGTGGCCTTTGCTTACGCGCTGCTGCTGGCCATCTCAGTACTGGTCCATGAACTCGCACATGCCCTCACGGCCAAGGTGTACGGCTGGCCGAGCGAAAAGATCGTCCTCAACCTCTGGGGCGGCCACACCCAGTTCGAAAGCTTCACCGCCACCCCCGGGCGTTCTGTTGTGGTGGCTCTCGCCGGCCCCGCGGCCAACTTCGTTCTTGCCGGGGCCACGTGGCTCGTTATTTCCGCCGCCAACCCAACCGGCGTCGCGGACACCCTGACCAACATCTTCTTCTGGGCCAACCTCGTGATCGGCATCTTCAATGTCCTGCCGGGACTGCCGCTCGACGGCGGACGGCTGGTTGAATCAGCCGTTTGGAAGGCAACCGGCAGCCACGCCAAGGGCACCATTGCAGCCGGGTGGGGCGGGCGCGTCATTGTCGCTGCCCTGGTCCTGTGGTTTGTCGTCCGCCCGCTTCTTGCCGGCGGCCGGCCGGACACCAGCATGCTGCTCATCACCGTCCTGGTCTGCGGGTTCCTGTGGATGGGCGCGTCAGCGTCAATCCAGCAGGGCCGGCTGCGCAGCCGGCTCCATCTGGTGAGCGCAGCGGCACTGGCAGAGCCCGCCGTCGGCATCGCTGAAACAGCAACCGTCGCCGAAGTCCTGCAATCCACCGCTGGCGGAGGGACCGCCGTCGTGCTGTGCGGGCCTGACGGCAGGCCGGCAAGCGTGGTTGAAGCCTCCGCGCTGGCAGCAGTGCCTGCTCCCGTGGCAGCCGCGACGCCCGCAACGGCCGTTGCCCGCGCCCTCGGGGCCGGCGCCTACGTGCCGGAATGGGCGAAGGGCCAGGAACTGCTCCAGTATCTGTCCCAGCTGGAGGGCCAGGATTACGCAGTGATCGACCACAATGGACGTGTGACCGGCCTGCTGCGGCAATCGGCTGTGGTGACAGCCATTACAGGCAAGGCGCCGCGGGAAAACAGGCGTCCCCAGGGCCAGAACCGGTAGAGTTACCTGCCGGTCGTGAAATCGGCAGACAGGTCCCGGCGCGGGCCCTGTCCAGACCGCCATGCAGCACGACGTCACAGCTTTACAGGAGCGAGGAACATTCATGAGCAGCGAATCTGCCGCCATCGGGACCAGCACGGACCCTTCCGCCACGGCATACGGCACTGCAGCCGTTACGGCGGACCAGCCGGTCGGCGCTGCTCGGCGCCGGGGACCCTTCCGCGAGGGCGAGCGGGTGCAGCTGACCGACGAGCGGGGCCGCATGAATACGATCAGCCTTGAGGCCGGCGGCGCCTTCCACACGCACCGCGGCTTCCTTAACCACGACGACATCATCGGCAAGGTGGACGGTTCCGTGGTGGTGAACAACGTGGGGCAGCAGTACCAGACCCTGCGCCCGCTGCTGTCTGACTTTGTCCTCTCCATGCCCCGCGGCGCGGCCGTTGTCTACCCGAAGGACGCCGCGCAGATCGTCACCATGGCCGACATCTTCCCCGGAGCCAGGGTGGTGGAGGCCGGCGTCGGTTCAGGCGCGCTTTCCATTTCGCTGCTCCGTGCCGTGGGGGACCAGGGCTACCTGCACTCCTTCGAGCGCCGTGAAGAATTCGCTGCCATAGCGCGGGGCAACGTTGAAACGATCTTTGGCGGACCGCACCCTGCCTGGAAAATCTCGCTGGGGGACTTCCAGGATGAAGTGGTCCGGACGGAAGAGCCGGGATCCATTGACCGCGTGGTGCTGGACATGCTGGCGCCGTGGGAATGCCTCGATGCCGTCGCCACCGTCCTCGCCCCCGGCGGTGTCTGGATCAACTACGTGGCCACCGTCACCCAGCTCTCGCGCGTCGCCGAAGCCATCCGCGCTGACGGCCGCTTCACCGAACCGGACGCCTGGGAATCCCTCGTCCGCGGCTGGCACCTGGAAGGTCTCGCCGTGCGCCCGGACCACCGGATGGTGGCGCACACCGGCTTCCTGCTGGTGACGCGGCGGCTGGCGGACGGTGTCACGGGCATCTCGGTTAAGCGCCGGCCCTCCAAAACCGACTTCAACGAAGAGGACGTGAATGCCTGGACTCCGGGCGCGGTGGGTGAACGCACCGTGTCGGACAAGAAACTGCGGAGGGCAGCCCGCGACGCGATTGCGGGAACCAACGTCAAGGACGACCCGGAGATCACAAACTAGTCCGTATTTTGAATGTCTTCAGCAGTACCTGCCAAGTTGGGGCTATGGTCTTAACAGAAGCGCAGGAAGGGGCTGATGCATCATGGAGACGCCAAACAATGACTCCGTGCCAACTCCGGCCGAGCAGTCAGCAGCCAATGAGCTGTCTGTTGCAGACCGGCAGGTCAACATCCTTCGGGATAAGCTGCGGCATATCGACCGCCAGCTGGCCGCTGCCACGCAGAACAATTCCAAGCTCGTGGCGATGCTCGAAACGGCCAAAGCCGAAATACTCAGGCTGAAAAACGCCCTCGACCAGGAGGGCCAGCCGCCGTACAGCTTCGGTACGATCCTCCAGCTGAACCCGCGGCGGCAACCCACCTCAGGGAGCAGCGGGCAGGCCGCCACCGAGGAATCGGCCGACATCTTCAACGCCGGGCGGAAGATGAGGGTGGGCATCAGCCCGCTCGTGAACATCAACCAGCTGTCGGTCGGCCAGGAGGTACTCCTCAACGAAGCCCTCCTTGTGGTTGCCGGCCTCGGCTACGAGCGGGCCGGCGAGCTTGTGACGCTCAAGGAGTTGCTTGGCCCCGACCGCGCCCTCGTCCTCGGCCGTGCCGATGAGGAACGGGTGATCCGGCTGGCCGGGCCCCTGCTGTCCGAGAAGCTGCGGGTGGGTGACGCCCTCTCCATCGATTCCCGGACCGGCTACGCCCTGGAGAAAGTCCCGCGGTCCGAGGTGGAAAACCTGGTCCTCGAGGAAGTCCCGGACATCACGTATGAGGACATCGGCGGCCTGGGCCCCCAGATCGAACAGATCCGGGACGCCATCGAACTGCCGTTCCTGCACCCGGACCTGTACCGCGAACACGGCCTCAAGGCGCCCAAGGGCATCCTGCTCTACGGCCCTCCCGGCTGCGGCAAGACCCTGATCGCCAAGGCGGTGGCCAACTCCCTCGCAGCCCGCGCCGCGGAGCGTTCCGGCAATATCGATCTGAAGAGCTACTTCCTCAACATCAAGGGCCCGGAACTGCTCGACAAGTACGTCGGCGAGACTGAGCGCCACATCCGCCTCATCTTCTCCCGGGCGCGCGAGAAGGCCTCGGACGGCAGCCCGGTGGTCGTGTTCTTCGATGAGATGGATTCCCTGTTCAGGACACGCGGCACGGGCATCTCCTCGGACGTCGAGACCACCATCGTGCCGCAGCTGCTCAGCGAGATCGACGGCGTGGAGCGGCTGGACAACGTGATCGTCATCGGCGCCTCCAACCGCGAGGACATGATCGACCCCGCCATCCTGCGGCCGGGACGCCTTGACGTGAAGGTCAAGATCCAGCGCCCGGACGCCGAAGCGGCGGCCGACATCTTCAGGAAGTACATCACCACGGATCTTCCGTTCCATGAGGATGACCTCGTCGAGCATGACGGTGACGTCCAGGAGACCGTGGACGCCATGATCCAGCGCACCGTGGAAGCCATGTACTCCACGGAGAAGTCCAATGAGTACCTCGAGGTCACCTACGCGAACGGTGACACCGAAATGCTGTACTTCAAGGACTTCAACTCTGGCGCCGTGGTGCAGAACGTCGTTGACCGCGCCAAGAAATACGCGATCAAGGACCTGCTGATGACACACCAGAAGGGCCTGCGCATCGACCACCTGCTCAGGGCGGTGGTGGACGAGTTCCGCGAGCATGAGGACATGCCGAACACCACCAACCCCGATGACTGGGCACGCATCTCCGGCAAGAAGGGCGAACGCATCACCTACATCCGCACCATCGTCCAAGGCAAGGCTGGACAGGAGCCAGGCAAGTCCATCGAGACGATGCCGAACACGGGCCAGTACCTGTGACCCCGGGCTCCGAGGTGGCGCCCGGGGGAGCCCTCCCTCCGGGCGGCGCCATGCGGGTCATGGGATCGGAAACCGAGTACGGAATCCACGCCCCGTCCGCCCCGGGCGCCAATGCCACCATGATGTCCGCCCGGGTGGTGCAGGCCTACGCCCAGGTCACCCGGCTACGCGCCGCCGGGGGTGCAGAAACCCGCTGGGACTACACGGACGAGGAACCGCTGCATGACGCCCGCGGCTGGACGCTTGAACGCGGACAGGCCCACCCGAGCCAGCTCACCGACCAGCCGCCGGTGCTCGACGCCGAGGCCGTCGCCCTAGCCTATGGGCGTGAAGAGCTGGAGCTGGAGGGTGAGGACGAGTCGGGCTCGCTGCTGATGAACATGGTCCTGGGCAACGGCGCGAGGCTGTACGTCGACCATGCCCATCCGGAATACTCCAGTCCCGAAGTGACCAACCCGTCCGACGCGGTGGTCTGGGACACTGCCGGCGACCTGGTGGCGCTGGCGGCCGTCCGGCGGCTGGCAGGGGATCCTGAGCTCCCGCCCATCAATCTCTACAAGAACAACACGGACAACAAGGCGGTCTCATACGGATCGCACGAGAACTACCTTATGCCGCGGTCCGTCCCTTTCAGCGACATCGTCCGCGGCCTGACGCCGTTTTTCGTGACGCGCCAGATCATCTGCGGTTCCGGCCGCGTGGGGATTGGCCAGGACAGCTCGCGCCCCGGCTTCCAAATCAGCCAGCGCGCGGACTTCTTCGAGGCCGAGGTCGGCCTCGAAACCACCATCCGCCGCCCCATCATCAACACCCGCGATGAGCCGCACGCCACTGCGGACAAATACCGCAGGCTCCATGTGATCATCGGCGACGCTAACCTAAGCCAGGTCTCCAACTACCTCAAGTTCGGAACCACCGCCATGGTGCTGAGCCTCATCGAGGCGGGACTGGCGCCGCGGATTGAGGTCCACGAGCCCGTGGCGGCGCTGCAAAGCATCAGCCATGACACGTCGCTGAAGGCGCAAATCAGGCTGGCGGACGGTCGCCGTGTGACGGCCCTGGACGTCCAGTGGATGTACCACGAGGCCGCAGCCAAGCTCGCCCAGGACACCGGCGTCGCTGACGTCGTGGACGGCGACGGCCACACGCACGCCGTGCTGGAGCGGTGGGCCAGCACGCTGACCCAGCTGGACAGCGACCGCGCCGCCGCGGCCTCGTCCGTTGAGTGGCTCGCCAAGCTCTCCATCCTTGAGGGCTACCGGCAGCGCGATGGCCTGGACTGGGGCGACGCCCGCCTCGGGCTCGTGGACCTGCAATGGGCCGACATCCGGCCCGAAAAAGGGCTCTACTACCGCCTGCTTTCGAGGGAACGCATGCAGCGCATAGTGAACGACGCCGACATCGCCGCCGCGGTGACCGAACCGCCGTCGGACACCAGGGCCTACTTCCGCGGGCGCTGCGTAAGCAGCTTCAGCAAGGACGTCGTCGGGGCGAGCTGGGACTCTGTTATCTTCGATGTTCCCGGCTATGGAAGGCTGCAGCGGGTGCCCACCAGGGAACCGCTGCGGGGCACAAAAGCCCTCACCGGCGCCTTGTTTGCGCGGCACCGTCAGGCGGGTCCGTTTCTCGCCGAACTGCTCGGATCAACACCTGCTCCGCCACCGGCATAAAGACCCCCGAAGTGCCGCCTGGCGTGGCAATATGGGCATACAGGATGTCCTGCCGGAGCCGGCGGGACTGACAGAAGGAGATGAACATGGCAGGGCAGGAGCAGCAGCAGCCACAGCCACGCGACAGCGAGGTCGAAGAAGAGGTCCCCGCGCCGCCTGCGCCGGCGGAGGGACAGGCATCCGCATCCACGCAGGGTGTCGATGACCTTCTGGACGAAATTGACGGCGTTTTGGAATCCAACGCCGAGGAATTCGTCCGGGCATTCGTGCAAAAGGGCGGACAGTAACCCGGCAGCGCCCTACCCCGCACGGGCACGGAAGCAAAGAGGTACCGGACCGCCGCTGAATTACACGTTGAAGGAGTGCATCAGTGCAGGAGACAACAGCCAACAAGGTAGCCGCCAACGCGACATCGTCGTTCACTGAGCATCTCCAACGCGACCGTCCGGATCTGCTTCCCTACAACAGGACGCCGGCCGACAGCCAGCCGGTCGGCACCCACCTGCAGACGCCGCACGCCACCACGATTGTCGCCATGACGTATGCAGGCGGCATCGTGATGGCCGGCGACCGCCGCGCCACCATGGGCAACATCATCGCCAGCCGGCACATCGAGAAAGTCTTTCCCGCGGACCAGTACTCTGTTCTCGGCATCGCCGGGACGGCCGGCATCGCGATTGACCTTACCCGGCTGTTCCAGGTCGAGCTGGAGCATTACGAAAAAATCGAAGGCACGCTGCTGAGCCTTGACGGCAAAGCCAATAGGCTCGGCGCGATGATCCGCGGTAACCTCCCTATGGCCATGCAGGGGCTGGCCGTCGTTCCGCTGTTTGCAGGCTTCGACACCGCGGCCGGTATGGGGAGGCTGTTTTCCTACGACGTGACCGGCGGCCGCTATGAGGAGCAGGAGCATCACGCCGTCGGCTCCGGCTCCGTGTTCGCCCGCGGTGCCCTGAAGAAGCTTTGGCGTCCGAACCTCACCGAAGACGAAGCCGTCTCCGTGGCGGTGGAATCCCTGTACGACGCCGCCGATGACGATTCTGCCACTGGCGGCCCGGACCCGATCCGGCAACTGTGGCCGGTGGTGTACAGAGTCAACCGTGCGGGTGCACGGCGCGTCCCCGAGCAGGAACTGGCCGCCATCGCCGGAAACATCATCGAATCCAGGGCTGCCGCCCGGCGGGAGGCCTGAGATGACCCAGCAGTTTTATGTTTCGCCCGAACAACTGATGAAGGACCGTGCGGACTTCGCACGGAAGGGCATTGCCCGCGGCCGGTCCGTTGTGGTGATCAGCTGCGAGGACGGCATCGCCTTGGTGGCGGAGAACCCTTCGCCGTCACTGCACAAGATCGGCGAAATCTACGACAAAATCGCCTTCGCCGCTGTGGGCAAGTACAACGAGTTCGAAAGCCTCCGCCAGGCCGGCGTGCGCTATGCAGATGTCCGCGGATACTCGTACGACCGGGAGGACGTCACCGCACGCGGGCTCGCGAGCGTCTATGCCCAAAGCCTCGGCGCCGTCTTTACCGCAGAGCAGAAGCCCTTCGAGGTGGAACTCGCCGTCACCGAGGTGGGCCCGTCCCAGGACCGGGACCATCTGTACCGGCTCACCTTCGACGGCTCTATCGCCGACGAACACGGTTTCATCGTGATGGGCGGGCAGGCCGACAAAGTCTCCGGCGCCGTCGAAACAGGATGGCAGCGCGACCTGTCCTTTGCCGCCGCCATACGCCTTGCCGTCAAGGGGCTTGTGACGGATGATGAATCCCCCGATCTTCCCGCCAAGGCCCTGGAAGTTGCAGTGCTTGACCGGGGATCGGAAAGCAGCCGGGGGACCAGGCGCGCTTTCCGCAGGTTGTCCGACACTGACGTCATGGACCTGCTGGCTAAGGAGAGCTGAGATGGACAAGAGGATTTTCGGGATCGAGACCGAATTCGGCATTTCTTATTCGAGCCCCGATTCACGCCCGTTGGCGCCCGAGGAGGTGGCCCGGTACCTCTTCCGCAAAGTGGTGAGCTGGGGCCGGTCGTCGAACGTCTTCCTGACCAACGGTTCACGCCTGTACCTCGACGTGGGCTCGCACCCGGAGTACGCCACGGCCGAGTGCGACGACCTCGCGCAGCTGATCGCCCACGACCGCGCCGGGGAACTTATCCTTGATGACCTCGTGGACGAAGCCCAGTCACGGCTGGCGGCGGAGGGCTTCAACGGCACGGTGTACCTGTTCAAGAACAACACCGATTCTGCAGGCAATTCCTACGGCAGCCACGAGAACTACCTGATTCCCCGCCGCGGGGAGTTCACCCGGCTCGCGGAAATCCTCATCCCCTTCCTGGTGACCCGGCAGCTGATTGCCGGGGCAGGGAAGATCCTGAAGACACCCCACGGCGCCACGTACGCTTTCTCCCAGCGTGCCGACCACATCTGGGAGGGCGTTTCCTCCGCGACCACAAGGTCCCGGCCGATTATCAACACCCGGGACGAACCGCACGCGGATGCCGAGTTTTACCGCCGTCTCCACGTCATCGTGGGTGACTCGAACATGTCCGAGACCACCGCGCTGCTCAAAGTGGGCACCGTTGACCTGATCCTGCGGATGATCGAGGCTGGCGTCATCATGCGGGACATGCGGATGGAGAACCCCATCCGCAGCATCCGCGAGATCTCCCATGACCTGAGCGGCCGAGCACTGGTCCGGCTGGCCAACGGCCGGCAGCTGACCGCCTTGGAGATTCAGCAGGAGTACTTGAACAAGGTAACGGCCTTCGTCCAGGAAAACGGCGCGCACAACCCGCACGTCCCGCTGATCCTGGATCTGTGGGGGAGGACCCTGCAGGCCATTGAAAGCGGCGACACCAGCACCATCGACACCGAAGTCGACTGGGCGATCAAGAAGAAGCTCATGGACGGTTACCGGAACCGCCACGGCCTGGGGCTGGACTCTCCGCGCATTGCGCAGCTGGACCTGACCTACCACGACATCTCCCGCAGCCGCGGCCTCTACTACCTCCTGCAGTCACGCGGCGCAGTCCGCCGGGTCACGGAGGAAACCACAATCAAGGACGCCGTCGATGCTCCGCCGCAGACCACCAGGGCGAAACTGCGCGGTGACTTTGTCCGCCGGGCGCAGGAGCTCGGCCGCGATTACACCGTGGACTGGGTTCATCTGAAGCTCAATGACCGGGCGCACCAGACGATCCTGTGCAAGGATCCGTTCCGCAGCGTCGACGAGCGGGTGGATGCTCTTCTGGACTCTATGGGCTGATACTCAGGTTCAGGCGTTACTCTGGAAGAGGCCGTTTTGCGGCCGGAAGTGCTCGGCCGGAGGCACTCCATGCTCCGGCACGGCATCCATCTTGCCCCGACGAAAGTTCTTACGTGCGCCGACTACTAGCAATTCTCATTCCCGGACTGCTTCTGCTGACCGCTTGCGCCGGCGAGCCGGCAGCCCCGGAACCGACCAGCCAGTCCGCAGGTGAGACAGCCAAGCTGGACTCCCTGAAGCTGACTGAAAACGGAGACAAGAAGGCTCCCAAAGTCGAATTTACCAAGCCCCTGGACGTCGCCGAGCCCACGGTGAAGGTGGTGACCGAAGGCGGCGGGGACCGTGTTAAAGCCAACCAGATCGCCGAAGTTTCCGTCCTGGCCCTGAATGGCAAAGACGGATCCACCCTTGATGACGGCTTCTCCAAGGAACCGCAGCCGGTCGAGCTGAACGATGAGCTCAAGACCCAAAGCCCCATCATCTACAACGCTTTTGTGGGCGCGAAGATCGGTTCGCAGCTAGCCCTGGTGGCGCCCGGCAAGGCCGCCGCGGAGGGCGTCCCGGCCCAGCCGTCGCAGCTGCTCATCATCAAGGTCGTGTCAGCCAAGGACGCGCCGAAGGTTCTGGACAAGCCTGAAGGGGACGCAGTCACGCCGCCTGCCGGCCTGCCGAAGGTCACCGAAAAGGACGGCGTGCCCGAACTGGACGTCAAGGGAGTCGCCGCCCCCAAGAAGCTCATTGCCCAGGACCTGATCAAGGGCAAGGGCCCTGAGGTGAAGGCCACGGACACGCTGACGGTGAACTACGTGGGCGTCGCCCTGGCCAGCGGCAAGAAGTTCGACTCAAGCTTTGACCGCAAGGAGAAGGCTTCCTTCCCGCTGAGCGGAGTCATCAAGGGCTGGACCCAGGGCCTGACCGGCAAGACCGTGGGCTCCCGTGTCCTCCTCGTCATCCCCAAGGACCTCGCCTATGGCGATGCGGGCCAGGGTGAAGCGAAGGGTGACCTCGTGTTCGTCGTCGACATCCTCGGCGCCAAGTAAGTTCTTTACAGCAGTTCCGTTACCAAGCAGAAGGAGCATCCATGTCATTTGGCCAGCGCAACATTGACCGCGAGAAGCCGGAAATCGACTTCCCGGAGGGCCCGGTCCCCACAGAACTCGTCGTCACCGACCTCATCGAGGGCGACGGCCCCGAGGCCAAGGCCGGAGACACCGTTTCCACCCACTACGTCGGCGTGGCCTGGTCCACCGGCGAAGAGTTTGACGCATCGTGGGGCCGCGGCGCTCCGCTGGACTTCCGCGTCGGCGTCGGCCAGGTCATCCAGGGATGGGACCAGGGTCTCCTCGGCATGAAGGTCGGCGGCCGCCGCCGCCTGGAAATCCCCTCCGAGCTGGCATACGGCTCCCGCGGCGCCGGCGGGGCGATTGGCCCCAACGAGGCCCTGATCTTCGTCGTGGACCTCGTGGGCGTCCGCTGACACAGCCGCTTCCTGCTGCGCCCCTGGACCAGACCGGCACCGGGGCGCACAGCTGAAGGCGCGGTAACAATCGGAAGGCAATTTCCGAAGTGTTGCCGCGCTTTCGCGTTTTTCCGGGAACGGATTTAGTAACGTAACCAAAGTGTCCGCACAACGTACAGAACGCCTGCTGAACCTCCTGATCGCCCTGCTGAACTCCCGGTACGGGCTGCGCCGCAGTGAGCTCCGGGAGAAGATCTACGACGCCGCTGCGAGCGACGCAGCTTTCAGCCGGATGTTTGAGCGGGACAAGAACGACCTGCGGGACTTCGGTTTTGAAGTGGAGACTGTCACCGATTTCGGCTGGAGCTCCGACGATCCGGCCACCACGCGCTACCGGATCGGTAAGGAATCGAACCGCCTTCCGGACGTCGAACTCACCCGTGACGAATGGACGGTGCTGCTGCTGGCCTCCCAGCTGTGGGAGCAGGCCGCGCTCGGTCCTGCCGCCACCAACGCCATGCGCAAGCTGCAGGCTTCCGGCAGCCTTGCCGACGTGGAACTTCCCGCCGGGTTGCAGCCCCGGATCAAGCCGGCGGGACAGGCGTTCGAGGACCTCGTGGCGGCCATGCACAGCCAGCATGCCGTGCAGTTCAGGTACCTGGCCAGCAGTACCGGCAGGGAAGAGGAACGCACCGTAGAACCGTGGGGCTTGGGCAGCCGGTTCGGTCAGTGGTACCTGGTGGGCTTTGACCGGGACCGCGGTGCCCAGCGGTTCTTCCGGCTCTCCCGCTTTACCTCGGCAGTTTCGGTGCTCGCGAAGGAAACCTTCAAGCCGCCCGCGGCCTTTAACGTGCGGGCCGAACTGGACAGCCTCCCCGAGCTCCCGCTGCAGTCCGCCGTCGTGGACGTCCGGAAAGACCGCCTGCTGGGGCTGCGGAAGCGGGCCGCGCAGGTTTTTGAATCTCCCGACGGCGGAACTCCCGACGGCGGGTGGGACCGGCTGTCCGTCCCATACCGGGACGCGGAGTTGCTCGGCGAGGAACTGGCATCGTACGGCCCCAACGCCAGGGTGGTGTCGCCCGAGGACCTCGCCACCGCAGTGCAGCGCCGGCTTGAGGCCGCCGCGGCGTTCCAGGCGGAGCCTGCACCTTCCTATGTTTTCTCGGGCGGGGGCGCTGGAAAGCGGGCCCGCACACGGACCTCCGAGGACCAGCTGAAGCGCATGCTCCAGCTGGTGCCTTTCCTCGTCCATAACCAGGGACTCCATATCCAGGACGTGGCCAACAGGTTCGGAATTACGCGGCCTGAACTCGAAGCCGACCTGCTGATCCTCATCTGTACCGGACTTCCGCAGGGCTACCCCGACGAGCTCCTGGACATCCAATGGGAGGATGACCACGTCTTCATCACCCAGTCGCTGGAGCTCAACAAGCCTGTCCGGTTCACGGTGGACGAGGCTTGCGCCCTGCTGACAGGCCTGGAAACGCTCAATGGCCTGCCCGGTGTGGCCGAAAGAAGCGCCTTGGAGTCCGTCACGCTCAAACTCATGGCGGCTGCCGGCGAGGAAGGGCTGCGTGCGGCCTCTCTGTCCGGTCCGGAAGTCAGTCCCGCCGACACTGCCAGCCTCGAGACGATCCGCGGCGCCATCGCCTCCGGAGAGCAGCTCCACCTCGTCTACTTCTCTGCCCAGAAGGATTCCCTTTCGGAACGCGACGTGGACCCCCTGCGGCTCTACTCCATGGACAACACCTGGTACTTCGAGGCCTACTGCCACTCCGCGGCCGGCGTAAGGAACTTCAGGCTCGACCGTATTGAGGATCTTCAGCCGACCGGAAAGCCTGTCTCACCGCCGGTGCTTCCCGACGGCGGATTCCCGGCCAAGCTGTTCACCCCGAACGACGACGACACCCTGGTGACCGTGCAGCTCACCGCCCGCGGCGCCGGACTGGCAGACGACTACTACGCCGAGCGGACTGCTGCCCTGCCCGACGGCGGCCTGGTGGCAGAGATCCGCTTCGGAAGCACCGCATGGCTGCCGATGTTCGTGGCGCAGCATGGCGGGGCGGTGCGGATTCTGGAGCCTTCCGCGTTGGCCGACGCCTCGCGGGATTGGATCGAAGCAGCCCTGGCCCAGTACGCCGGATAGACTACTCAGCATGCCTTGGTGGACGTGGATCCTGATCTGGATTGCGCTGATAGCGCTTTCCCTGCTTCTCTATCTGTTGTTGGGAATCCGGCTGTTCCGGAAATTCATGATGACCGTACGGGAACTGGGCGCTGCCGGAGAGAAGCTGGGCCATCTGCCGGAGGCCAGCCCTGTTCCCCCTAACCCCGGCGCCTCCGAGGCCACGGATGATCCCGACGGCGACGCCGCGTTCCCGTCGCACCTGGCGCCCGGAGCTGCAGTCTTTGCCTCCCCGCATCGGATGCGCCATGATTACCACGCATCCAAAGCTTCCCGGGTTGAGGCCCGGCGGCAGCGCCGGATCCGGCGCAAGGCCGGCCGCGGACAGCCCCAGAGGCTGCGCGACATCGAATTGGGATAAACGTAGGATGTACTTAAACGAAAGGACCACCCGCCATGAGGCTTGAAGGCTGGCATCTCATCATCATCATCGTTCTGGCATTGGTGCTGTTCGCTGCACCGAAGCTTC
>JAPSIT010000080.1 GCA_031178585.1 Arthrobacter sp. | reverse complement strand
CGCCGGCGCCCGTGGTCGAGTTTGGGGCCACCCCGTGCCACGCGCAGTCTCCTTAGGACAGGGCCGAAAATATACCCTTCGAATTTACCGCATCCGCGGCAAAGCCGCAGAACCCTGAAGCCGCAGAACCCTGAAGCCGCAGACCTTCGCGATCCGGTGCCGAGCACAGTTCAGTGCTGGTTGCAGTTAGTCCTGGTTGCAGGGCGCTGCGCCGGCGGTGCCGGGGGTGTTGGGTGCCCAGTGCGGGTACGTCCGGGCGTCGTTGGCCGGGACCCAGCGCCCCGAATCCACCACGTAGTCCCAGCCGAGGCCCCCGCGGCGGAGCTGCTCGATGCCGGCGAGGAGGCGTTCTGCATCCTCGAGCCGTGAACCGACGCCAAAGCTTGCCCGCAGCGAGCCCGAGGGCAGGCCAAGGCGCTTCAGCAGCGGGTGGGCGCAGAAGCGGCCGTCGCGCAGCCCGACACCGTGCTCGGCGGACAGGTAAGCGGCCACAAGGCCGGCGTCGTACCCCTCCACGGAAAAGTTGACGACGCCGATCGTGTCGTCCGGGTCGGTGTCGGAGAAGATCTGGTGGACCGTGACGCCCTCGATCTTCTGCAGGCCCTCCACCAGGAAGGAACGGATGGCGGCCTCGTGGGCGTGCCAGCTCTCCTCGTCCAGGCCAGCGATCACCTGGGTGGCACGGGCGAGGGTGGCTGCACCCAGGACGTTGGGTGAGCCGCCTTCGTGGCGGGCGGGCCCGGTGGTCCAGCTGACGCCATCAATCCGGGCTTCGCTGACGGCGCCGCCGCCTGCGAGGTGCGGCGTTCCGGCATCGAGCCAGTCAGGACGTCCCACCAGAACGCCGGCGCCGAAGGGCGCATAGAGCTTGTGGCCCGAGAAGGCGAGGTAGTCGACGTCGTCCGCGGCAATGTCGATGCGGCGGTGCGGCGCGAGCTGTGCCGCATCCACCACGATCCGGGCGCCGAATTCGTGGGCGAGCGCCGCGAGGCGGCGGATCGGCAGGATCTCGCCGGTGACATTGGAAGCGCCGGTTACGGCGAGGAGGCTGACGTCGCCGTGCTGCAGCTCTGCCCGAAGGCTTTCAATTGTGGCCTCAAGGGAATCGGAGGCCACGACGCTGCGGTGCGGAACACCCTGCCACGGCAGCAGGTTGGCGTGGTGTTCGATGTCCAGATACAGGACTTCCCCGGTATGGTGGTGGTCTTCCACGGGCAGGCAGCCCGCGAGCAGGTTCAGGGAATCCGTGGTGTTGCGGGTGAAGATCACGGAGTCGTCAGGGCGGCCGCCGACGAACTCGCGGACGATGTTCCGGGCGTTTTCATAAACCGACGTGCTGATCTGCGAGGCGTACCCGGCGCCGCGGTGCACGCTGGCGTAGAACGGCAGGATCTCATTGAGGTAGGCGGAGACGACGGACAGCGCCGGGGCGGAGGCGCCGTAGTCGAGGTTGGCGTAGCGCACATGGCCGCCCTGGATGAGCGGGGCCTGGATCTCGGCACCGGTCACTGCCGCCAGCGGCCGTCCGGCAGCGGCAAAGCGACCCTCGATCAGGCCTGCGACGGTGGAAGAGAAGGTTGCAGTTGTCATGGGACCTCGCTGAGAAAAGGACCCCTTGTGACGGGGATCCGCGCTTGCCGTGTCCGTTCCGGATCGGCCTGGTCGTCACCCGGGGCACCCCACCGCGAATGGAGGGTTGCCGGCCAGCAAACCGGGGTTTTGCGCTGGCACTCGTGACCTGTAAAGAGCGTAGAACATCCTGCAGGCCGGTGAAAAAGACCGGCGCGAATGTTAAGCGGTTTGTTACGGTGTTCTTGTTTCTCCCCAACTGCCGAACGTACGACGGCGCGGGGACCCCTCGAGGGCCCAGCCGCCTTCCGATATTCCGACCAGGACGCCTTTTACCGAATTACAGCAAATCGTCCAGCTGGGGGTTGAGACGCTTGAGGACTTCGGAATGAAGAATCGAGTTGGTGGCAAGCGCATTGCCCCCAAAGGGTCCGTCGGTTCCCTCAAGCGACGTGAAGCGTCCTCCGGCCTCGGTGACGATGGGCACCAGCGCAGCCATGTCGTACAGGTTCAGTTCGGGTTCGCACGCGATGTCCACGCAGCCTTCGGCCACCATGCAATAGGACCAGAAATCACCGAAGGCACGGGTGCGCCAGACCTCCTCGGTGAGCGCGAGGAAATCATCCAGGTTTCCGCGCTCCTTCCAGCCGCCCAGGCTCGAGTAGGACAGCGACGCGTCAGAGAGTTTCGAGACGTTTGAAACCCTGAGCCGGGTGGCCGCTGCCAGGGAACGGCCCATGTACGCGCCTGCGCCCTTTGCCGCCCACCAGCGCTTTCCAAGTGCCGGCGCGCTCACCAGACCCACCACCGGTTCGCCTTCATCAACGAGGGCGATAAGGGTGGCCCAGACCGGCACTCCGCGGACGAAGTTCTTGGTCCCGTCGATGGGGTCGATGATCCAGCGCCGGGAGCCGTGCCCGGAACTGCCGAACTCCTCGCCGAGTACGGCGTCACGCGGCCGGGACCTGGACAGCTGGCCGCGGATCGACTCCTCTGCGGCCTTGTCGGCATCCGTGACGGGCGTCAGATCTGGCTTGGTTTCGATCTGAAGGTCAAGGGCCTTGAACCGGCTCATGGTCTGGTCATCCACCGAATCCGCCAGCACATGGGCCAGGCGCAGGTCATCGTTGTAGTTCGAAGCGGGTTGGGTCATGGTTCCAAACTACCGTCAAAGGACCGCGGGGGCGGGGATGTCAGCATGCCGGAGACCCGGAGAGGGTCAGCCGACGGTGCCGAGTTCCTTCGTTTCCTGGGCCTCCGCGCGCGGATCGGTGCCCAGGAGCCGGCGCAGCGAGGCGAGCCTGGCGGGACCTGACGGTCCGGCATGACCGGCCTCGACCCAGGCGTCCACGCCGCAATTCACCGCAGTGGCATCGTGCTTGCAGCCCCGCTCACAGTTCTCGGTGCCGGGCTCAAGGTCGGGGAAGGAGTGCAGAATCCGGTCTGGATCCACATGGGCCAACCCGAAGGACCGGATGCCGGGGGTGTCGATAATCCAGCTTCCGGCCGGCGCATCCGCCAGCTTCAGCGCAAGGGCCGACGACGACGTGTGCCGGCCGCGCCCTGTGACGGCGTTGACGCCCCCGGTTGCCCGCTCGGCGCCGGTCAGCGCGTTCACCATGGTCGACTTGCCGACCCCGGAGTGGCCCAGCATGACGGTGACCTTGCCGTCCAGATGCGCGCGCAGCTGTGAGACCGCGTCCAGGTCGAGGCGGGCTGACAGCCCGTCGTCTGAGCGGGCGTCGATGCCCGACGCCGCCGAGTCGGCCGTGCGGCTGATGATGACGGGGAAATCGAGGTGCCGGTAGTTGTCCAACAGCTCCGAGGGGTCCTTGACGTCCGCCTTCGTGACGAGCAGCAGCGGCTCGATGCCGGCGTCGTAAGCGGCCACCAGCGCACGGTCGATGAACCCGGTGCGAGGCTCCGGATTCGCCGCCGCAACAACCACCACCAACTGGTCCGCGTTGGCCACGACTGCCCGCTCGATTGGGTCCGTGTCATCGGCGCTGCGGCGCAGCAGGGTCTTCCGGTCCTGGATCTTCACCAGCCGGGCCAGCGTGTCCGGGGCTCCCGAGACGTCGCCGACAAGGGACACGAAGTCGCCGGCGACCACGGGGGAGCGGCGGAGCTCCCGGGCGCGGGCGGCGATAACCGTCCGCTCGTTGCCGGTTTCCTCGCCGACGACGGCCGTGTACCGGCCGCGGTCAACCGTGATGATGCGTCCGGTGACGGCATCCTCGTGGCTGGGGCGGTCCTTGGTGCGTGGCCGCGACCCCTTCTTGTTCGGACGGATCCGGACGTCGGATTCGTCCCAGGAGTCAGTCTTCCGTGCCACCGCTGGTCCCTGTGCCACTGCTGTCACCGGCGTTGCCGGTTCCGGCGCTGCCTTGCGCGAGCATGTCCGCCCACAGCTGCGGGAAGTCAGGCATGGTCTTGGCCGTGGTGCCGATGTCCTGCACTTCGACGCCCCGGACTGCCAGTCCGAGGATCGCCCCGGCAGTGGCCATCCGGTGGTCCGCATAACTGCGGACGACGCCGCCGTGGAGCTTTGCGGGGCGGATGATCAGGCCGTCGTTGGTCTCCTCGGCGTCCCCGCCGAGCCGGTTGATCTCGGTGACCAGCGCCGCGAGCCGGTCGGTCTCGTGGCCGCGGAGATGAGCAATGCCGCTGAGCCGGGACGGCCCGCTGGCAAGCGCACAGAGTGCTGCCACTGTCGGTGCGAGTTCGCTGGTTTCAGCGAAGTCCGCCCCCCGGATCTCCGGGCCGCCGGTGACGGTGAGCGTGCCGCCGTCGAAGGTGACCGTGGCGCCCATGTCCTTCAGGATGCTCCGCCAGAGGTCGCCCACCTGGGTGGTGTGTTCCGGCCAGTCGGGGATGCGCACTGTGCCGCCCGAGGCCAGGGCGGCCGCCAGGAAGGGGCCCGCGTTCGAGAGGTCCTGTTCGATCCGTTCGTCGAACGCCCTGACGGGTCCCGGGCTGACAATCCAGTGGTTCGGGGTGGAATCGTCCACGTCCACGCCGACGCCGCGGAGGACTGCCACTGTCATGTTGATGTGATCCAGGCTCGGCACCGAGGCGCCGGCGTGTTCCAGGTGGAGCCCGTCCGTGAAGCGTGCGCCCACGAGCAGCAGTGCGGAGACAAACTGCGATGATGCGCTTGCGTCGATGACCAGATGCCCGCCCCGGACCTCCCCCGTCCCCTCGACGCGGAACGGCAGGGAGGACGGTGTCCCGCCGTCCTCGCCGCGGACGGCGACGCCGAGCCTTGTCAGGGCCTCGATGATGGTTCCCATCGGGCGCTCCCGGGCATGGGGATCGCCGTCGAAAACTGACACGCCCTTGCGCAGCGCCGCCAGAGGCGGCACGAAACGCATGACGGTTCCGGCGAGGCCGCAGTCGATGGCGGCGTCCGTTGCTTCCGCTGCAGCCTGGATTGGCGTCACTTCCAGGTCGGGGCCGAAGGCTCCGTCGCCGGGTACTTCGCGGACCTCCGCGCCGAGCTGGCGCAATGCCTCGATCATCAGGGCCGAATCCCGTGAGTGGAGTGGAGCCCTCAGGCGGGATGGCCCGTCAGCCAGGGCGGCGAGCACGAGATACCTGTTGGTCAGTGACTTTGAGCCCGGGACGCGTACCGTAGCGTCGATGGGCTGCTCAGCGAAGGGCGCGGGCCAGCGCGGGGCAGGCACGGCGTGGTCGGCGGAGGATTCCGTGATGGATCCGGTCATTCCTGCTTATGCCCCCACTGCATGGTCGACGGCTCTGCGGACTGCCTTGTCGGCCTTGTGCAGTTTCTTCCCGGTGGTCTTCCGTGCGTCGGCGGCCAGGTGGTTCGCGGTTTTCCGGGCGTCCGCGGCCAGGTGCTCGGCACGCCAGGCCAGGCTCGGCTTGCCGGCCGTGTCGACCGAGGCCAGTAGCACGCCGCCGGTCAGCGTGACGTTCTTGAGCAGCTGGTTGCGGCGGGCTTCCCGGCCTTCTTTGCTGCTGATGTCCGCGCTGCGGTACTCCACGAATGCATTCAGGGCTGAGATAAGAGCCAGGAGGCTTGCCGACAGCCGGGCGAACTTGCCTGTGGCGAAAAGGACACCGGCACCCACCTGGGTTCCGCCGATGACCCGGGCCAGGACCTTCTCATTGGTCTGAAAGGGAAGAGCGTCGGCGGCGCGGCGCAGGAGGGGCGACAACTGTTCCGCAGTGTCGTCACTATTCCTGAGCTTGTCCACGCCCGCGAGGACGAAACTTGAAGCCAGCATCGGCCGGGCGAGAAAACGGACAAAGGACA
>JAPSIT010000079.1 GCA_031178585.1 Arthrobacter sp. | reverse complement strand
ACATGGGAGTCTGAATGACAGAATTGCGAACCCTGAAAGTAGCCCTGCTGGGCTGTGGCAACGTCGGGGCCCAGGTAGCGCGGATTCTCATGGACGACGCTGACACCCTGGCTCCGCGCACCGGTGCCCACCTGCAGCTCGCCGGCATCGCCGTGCGCAACCTCGACGCCGAGCGTGAGGTGGACCTGCCACGGGAACTTTTTACAACGGATGCTGAAACCCTGGTCAAGGACGCCGACCTGGTCATCGAACTGATGGGCGGGCTCGAGCCGGCCCGTTCGCTGATTCTCGCTGCCATCCAGAACGGTGCGAGCGTCGTCACGGGCAACAAGGCACTGCTTGCCGCAGACGGCCCTGCCCTCTACGAAGAGGCGGACAAGGCCGGCGTCGAACTGTCCTACGAAGCCGCGGTAGCGGGAGCCATCCCGATCCTGCGCCCCATCCGCGACAGCCTGTCCGGTGACCGCATCACCCGTGTGCTGGGAATCGTCAACGGCACCACCAACTTCATCCTTGACCAGATGGACAGCACGGGTGCCCAGTTTGCTGACGCCCTTGCCGAGGCCCAGCGGCTCGGCTACGCCGAGGCCGACCCCACCGCCGACGTCGAAGGCCTCGACGCCGCGGCCAAGGCTGCCATCCTCGCCTCGCTGTCCTTCCACACGCGGTTCGACCTGGCGAACGTCTACTGCGAGGGCATCACCGGCGTCACGGCTGCTGACATCGCCGCAGCCAAAGAGGCCGGCTTCGTCATCAAGCTGCTCGCAATCGCCGAACAGCTGACGGATGCCGACGGCGGCGACGGCGTGTCCGTCCGCGTGCACCCCACGCTGCTTCCGCGCGAACACCCGCTGGCTGCAGTCCGCGGGGCCTTCAATGCTGTCTTCGTTGAGGCCGAGAACGCCGGGGAACTGATGTTTTACGGCCAGGGCGCCGGCGGAACCCCCACCGCGTCCGCCGTGCTGGGTGACCTCGTCTCGGCCGCCCGCCGCATCGTGTTGGGTGGACCGGGACGCATCGAGTCCACCACCGGCCACGTCCCGGCTCTGCCGATCTCCGCTGCGACCACCAGCTACTACATCGGACTGGACGTCGCGGACCAGCCCGGCGTCCTGGCGAAGATTGCCCAGCTGTTCGCCGAGCACGGCGTCTCCATCGAAATCATGCGCCAGACCATCCACCGCGATGCCGACTCCAATGTGGAATCGGCTGAACTGCGGATCGTCACCCACCGCGCAAGCGAAGCTGCACTGGCAGCGACCGTCGAGGCCGTCAAGGGCCTCGACGTGATCAATTCCGTTACATCCGTACTGCGGGTAGAAGGAGCTTAAGTGGCTCACCAATGGCGCGGGGTCATCCGCGAATACGCTGACCGTTTGCCCGTCACGGAAAAGACCAGGGTCATCTCCCTCGGTGAGGGCGGCACGCCGCTGGTCCACGCGCAGAAGCTGTCTGAGCTCACCGGGTCAGAGGTCTACCTCAAGGTCGAAGGCATGAACCCCACGGGGTCCTTCAAGGACCGGGGCATGACCATGGCCATGACCGCAGCCGTGGAATCCGGGGCCAAGGCCGTGGTGTGCGCCTCTACCGGCAACACCTCCGCATCGGCTGCTGCGTACGCCACCGCCGCCGGCCTCAAGTGCGCAGTGCTGGTGCCGGAAGGCAAGATCTCCATGGGCAAGCTCAGCCAGGCGATCGCCCACGGCGCCACGCTGCTGCAGGTGGACGGCAACTTTGACAACTGCCTGGACATCGCCCGCAAGCTCGGCGAGTCCTACCCGGTCTTCCTCGTGAACTCCGTCAACCCTGCCCGCATCCAGGGGCAGAAGACCGGCGCGTTCGAGATCGTCGACGCGCTGGGCGACGCGCCGGACATCCACGTGCTGCCGGTCGGCAACGCAGGCAACATCACGGCCTACTGGAAGGGCTACAAGGAGTACTCGGCGCCGTTCGAGTCTGCCACGGCCGGGACACTGCCGGCAGTTTCCACCCGGACCCCCAAGATGTGGGGCTTCCAGGCTGCCGGAGCCGCGCCCTTCGTTGCGGGGCACCCCATCACGGAGCCGGACACCATCGCCACCGCCATCCGCATCGGCAACCCTGCATCGTGGGACGGTGCCATCGCCGCCCGCGACGAGTCCGGCGGCTTCATCGATTCCGTGACGGACGACGAGATCCTGGCGGCCCACCGCTGGCTTTCCTCGAAGGAAGGCGTCTTCGTGGAGCCCGGCTCCGCCGCCGGCGTGGCGGGCCTGCTCAAGAAGCACGCCGCCGGCGAAGTGCCAGCGGGCAAGACCATCGTCATCACGGTCACCGGCCACGGCCTGAAGGATCCCCAGTGGGCCCTGCGGACCGAGGACGGCAGCGATGTGCAGCCCGTCAAGGTCTCCAACGACGTCGTCACGGTAGCCGCCGAGCTGGGACTGGAAGACAAATAACCGTGGAAACCACTCTGCCGCAAACCACCCAGCTGCCCGCCATCCAGGCCGGGCAGCAGGTCACTGTCCGGGTACCCGCCACGAGCGCCAACCTTGGGCCCGGGTACGACAGCCTAGGGCTGGCACTGACACTGCACGACACCCTCACTGTGGAGAGCCTGGACAGCGGCGAGCTTGTCTTCGAGTTGAGCGGTGAAGGCGCCGACTCCCTGCCGCGGGATGCCAGCCACCTCGTGGTGCGGGCGATGGATGCGGCCTTCGGGCGCCTTGGTTACCGGCACAACGGATTGAAAATCATTGCGGACAACGTCGCACCGCATGGCCGCGGCCTGGGCTCTTCAGCCTCCGCGGTTGTGGCGGCAGTGACGGCGGCGAACGCCCTGCTTCCGGCGGCGGAGCAGCAGGACCGGGAGTGGATCCTGCAGCTGACCAGCGAACTGGAAGGGCACCCGGACAACGTCGCTCCGGCGATATTTGGCGGGCTGGCGCTGTCCTGGCAGGACAGTGACCAGTACAGCAGCACCTGCGCCACGGTTGACGCGGCGGTCGTTCCCATTGTGGCAGTGCCCGATTACGAGCTGTCCACGGAAGCGGCGCGTGCGTTGCTGCCGGCATCCGTGGGCCACCACGCCGCCGCCATGAACTCCGGCCGCGCGGCTCTGCTGATTCACGCGCTGACGAACAACCCGGCGTTCCTGCTTCCCGGTACGGAGGACTTCCTTCACCAGAGCTACCGGGCAGAGGCCATGCGGCCCAGTGCGGGACTGATCCAAAGCCTGCGCAGCGCCGGGCACGCAGCCGTTGTGTCAGGGGCAGGGCCCACCGTGCTGGTGCTGGCGAACGGTGAGGCGGAAGCAGCCGCAGTGCTCGAATTCATCGAGACGTTTACGGCGGAAAGCACACCGGGCATCAACTGGCGTGTGATGAAGCTGGCAGTGGACGTTGAAGGTGCTAAAGTGGGAGTGCACCGGCGGTAAACCCGCATTCAGTCACCGCAGAGGCCCTGCAGCCAAGAGACCGTGCAGTCACAGAACCTGATGATTGGCTCCTTTGCCCGTCCTGGTCCCGAACTGCGCAGATCTGTTGCTTCGTTCTCGTAATGCGCAGTATTTTCCGGTGCCGCCTCCTTGGCCTGATCCGGGGCCCACAGAAAGCTTTCTGTTCCCTGAACCGTCAGTCCGATGCTCCCGCACTCCGGGGCATTGAAGGTGATCAGTATCCGGCCCTGCCGCGAATTCCATCCGGCAAGGTCGACATCCCGGCTGCAGATCTGAACTGCAGCCCAGATCAAATCATCGCGTCCAGCTCCCAGTCTGGACGCCGTCGAGGGGGAAGGATCCTTCGTGACCGAAACCACTGAGCTGTTGCCAGCTGTGGATACATCATCTTCTGCTTCCGGATCGTTGACGGAAGCACCCGCCAAGAGCAGCGGCCTCGCCGGCCTGAAGCTCGCCCAGCTGCAGGCACTTGCCAGCCAGCTGGGGATCTCCGGCGGTTCGCGCATGCGTAAGGGAGACCTTGTCGCGGCCATTTCGGCCCATCGCGCAGGTACTACGGCCAGCAAGGCTCCGGCCCGCACTGCTGGAAAAGCCGCGGACACCAGTGCGGCTGCCGCCGACACATCGGCTCCGGCTGCCCCTGCAGAAACCACCGAGGCTCCGGCACAGGAAGCCCCGCGGGCCCGTGGCCGTGGCCGTAGCCGCCGCGCTGTCAGCGACGGCGTCATCTCCACGCCTGCCGCCGAGCCGGCCGTCGAGGCAGCTGCCCAGCCGGCCGCCGTCGAAGCTCCGCCCGCCGAAGTGGCAGCGGAAGTATCCGAGCCCGGTGCCGGCGAAGGCGCCGGTGAACGCCGCCAGCCGCGTACCCGGAACCGCCGCCGCGGCGAGGCTGCCGCAACTGCTCCTGAAGCGGCTCCCGCCGAAGCCCCGGCCGAAGCTGCGGGCGTCGAAACCCGCAGTGCAGAAGCCCGCGGCGCGGAGACCCGCAGTGCAGAAGCCCGCGGCGCGGAGACCCGCGGTGCCGAAGCCCGCGAACAGGGCGCAGACACGGCTGAAGCCGGACAGCGCACCGACCGCCGGGAAGGTGCCCGCACCCGTGGCCGTGACACCGAAAGCGCAGGCGCCCGCGACAACCGCCGCGATGACAACCGCGACGACGACGGCGAAAGCGGCAGCCGCCGCAACCGCCGGAACCGCCGCGACCGCAACGACCGTTCCGACAGCCGCGACAGCCGCGACAGTCGCGACAGCCGGGACGGCAACTCCCGCAACGACCGCTTCCGCGACCGCAATGACCGCCGTCGCGGTCGCAGCCAGGGGCCGGACGTCGACGACATCGAGGTGACCGACGACGACGTGCTGCTGCCCGTCGCTGGCATCCTCGACGTGCTCGAGAACTATGCCTTCATCCGCACCTCCGGTTACCTTCCGGGCCCGAACGACGTCTACGTCTCCCTCGCCCAGGTGAAGAAGTACAACCTGCGCAAGGGCGACGCCGTCGTTGGCGCCATCCGCGCACCGCGTGACGGCGAGGACCGCGGCCAGCAGTCCGCGCGCCAGAAGTTCAACGCCCTGGTCCGCGTCACCTCGGTGAACGGCAAGACCTCGGAAGAGCTCAAGGACCGCGTCGAGTTCGCCAAGCTCGTTCCGCTGTACCCGTCCGAGCGCCTGCGCCTCGAAACGGACCCCAAGAAGATCGGCCCCCGCGTCATCGACCTGGTTGCCCCGATCGGCAAGGGCCAGCGCGGCCTGATCGTCTCGCCGCCGAAGGCAGGCAAGACGCTCATCCTGCAGTCCATCGCGAACGCCATCACCACCAACAACCCTGAGGTCCACCTCATGATGGTGCTCGTTGACGAACGTCCCGAAGAAGTCACGGACATGCAGCGCACCGTCAAGGGCGAGGTCATTGCCTCCACCTTTGACCGTCCCGCCGATGACCACACCACCGTGGCCGAGCTCTCCATCGAACGCGCCAAGCGCCTCGTGGAAATGGGCATGGACGTCGTGGTTCTTCTCGACTCCATGACCCGTCTGGGCCGTGCCTACAACCTGGCAGCACCGGCCTCCGGCCGTATCCTGTCCGGTGGTGTCGACTCTGCCGCCCTGTACCCGCCCAAGCGGTTCTTCGGTGCAGCCCGCAACATCGAGAACGGCGGCTCGCTGACCATCCTGGCCACCGCGCTCGTCGAGACCGGTTCCAAGATGGACGAGGTCATCTTCGAAGAGTTCAAGGGCACCGGCAACATGGAGCTCCGCCTGTCCCGCCAGCTCGCGGACAAGCGCATCTTCCCGGCTGTGGACGTCAACGCGTCCGGCACACGCCGTGAAGAGAACCTCCTGTCGCCTGAAGAGGTCAAGATCATGTGGAAGCTGCGCCGCGTCCTCTCCGGACTCGAAACGCAGCAGAGCCTTGAACTGCTGACCAACAAGATCCGCGAAACGCAAAGCAACGTCGAGTTCCTCATGCAGGTTCAGAAGACGACGCTGGGTGCAAAGTCGGACAACGACAAGTAGCTGAGCTGGGGGTGGGGCCGTCGCATATTTTTGCCGGCCCCGCCCCTTCGCGTTGCTGCTGACGTACTGCGTGCGTCAGCAGCAACGCTCCGACAGCGGATAAGGGGCCTTCCCCACGCTCGCAAGCTTGCGTCGGGCCCCCGGGCCCGATCCTTATGCCACTCCCAGGGCGGCAAAAATATACGACGGCGGTCGCCCGTCACCTACCGCTGTGTGCGTCACTAAACTGATACCCAGAGCGTTGAAAGGTAATAACTAATGTTTGATTCC
>JAPSIT010000137.1 GCA_031178585.1 Arthrobacter sp. | reverse complement strand
ACCAAGCCCGAGCCTTATTCGCCCGGGAGCTGGGGTCCTGCCTCCGCCGATGAACTGCTCGCCCGCGACGGACGCACCTGGAGAAGGCCGTGATTGTAGACCTGCTCGACACGACCTCGTCGAAGGTTTCGAAAGAAATCGTCGCCATGCGCGAACGCGGCGGCGTCGTCGCGCTCGGCCGTGTTCTGACCCTGGTGGTGCTGACCACTGCCGGCCACGAGGAAACCGCCATCCAGGCGGCCAACGCGGCCAGCCGCGAGCACCCCTGCCGGATCATCGTCCTGGTCGATGCCGGCGCTTCCGAGGCCACCAGGCTTGACGCACAAATCCGGGTAGGCGGGGATGCCGGCGCTTCAGAGGTGGTCGTTTTGTACGGCCATGGCGAGCTGGCAACAGAAAGCGAGTCCCTGGTCTCGGCTCTCCTGTTGCCCGATGCCCCCATCGTTGCCTGGTGGCCGCACGGCATGCCCGAGGCTGCATCGGCCACCTCCATCGGCAGGATTGCCCACCGCAGGATCACGGACTCGGCGAACGAGCCGGATCCCAAGACTGCGCTGGATTCGCTCCGGCGCACCTACGCGGCTGGTGACACCGACCTGGCCTGGACACGGCTAACGAACTGGCGTATCCAACTGGCAGCGGTACTCGATCAGGTGGACTACTCCCCCGTGACCTCCGTCGCCGTGGAAGGCGCGTCCGACTCCCCCAGCACGGTACTGCTCGCCGCCTGGTTGACCCTGGCATTCGACGCTCCGGTGACCATCATTGAAGACCCCGCCGGCACGGGAATCCGAGGCGTGCGGCTGCGCCGGCCCAAGGGCGACATCCGCATTCTCCGCCCAGGTCTAAGCGTGGCGGAGCTGATCCAACCTGGCCAGCCCGTCCAGCGCATCACCCTGCCCCGCCGGTCCGTGGAAGAGTGTCTGGCAGAGGAACTGCGCAGACTCGACCCGGACGAAGTTTTCGGAGAGGTCATTACCGAAGGTCTGCCCCGCACGAATCTAAGGAGTGTACGCCGCAGTGAACGCTGAACCAGTTCTCCACGTCCATCCCGATCCGGAAATTCTTGCGGCTGCTGCAGCACGCCGACTGGTAGGCAGGCTGGCGATTGCCCAGCGCGAACGCGGTGAAGCCACCATTGTCCTCACGGGCGGTACCCTGGGCATCAATACGCTCAAGGCGGTCGCGGCCGAGCCTTCCCGCACGGACGTGGACTGGAGCCGGGTGAACTTCTGGTGGGGCGATGAACGTTTCGTGTCCAGGAACAGCCCGGACCGCAACGAACTGCAGGCGCGGCAGGCACTGCTGGATCTGATCGAGGTAGATGAGTCGCGGGTCCACCCCTTCGGCGCCGCCGACGAGCACGACACACCCTTCGACGCCGCCGATGCCTACGCTGAGGAGCTGCGCGAAGCTGCCCGGGCCGAAGGTCGCGACGGGCAGGAACAGGTTCCTACCTTCGATGTCCTGTTGCTGGGCGTCGGTCCAGATGCCCACATTGCTTCGCTGTTTCCTGAAATGGCGGGCATCCGTGAGGAAGAGCGCACTG
>JAPSIT010000078.1 GCA_031178585.1 Arthrobacter sp. | reverse complement strand
TCCGGGCCCATCTGGACCTTGGCCTTGATCCACTCCGGCTTGCGCTCCACCGGGGTGGCCGCATTGCGCTGCTCGATACGCAGCATCTTCCGGCCTTCTGGTGCCAGTGTCACAGGAGAACTCCTTCGGGGGTTGCAACTAGGGCGTCTTCATTCTTGCGCAGTTCCTCGATGATCCGCGAAACAAGGTCAGCCGGAGCCACGTCGCGGCCGGTTTCCTTCGCGATGGTGGTCACTCCTGCATCGGTGATTCCGCAGGCGATGATCTGGCCGTACGGAGAAAGGTCGTTGTTGCAGTTGATGGCGAAGCCGTGCATTGTGACACCCTGGTTGACCCTGATGCCGATGGCCGCGATCTTGCGGGCGGGGCCTTTGTGGTCTTCCTCGATCCAGACGCCGGCGCGGCCCTTAATCCGGACGGCCTCAATGCCGTAGTCGGCCAGGACGGCGATGATGACGGCCTCGAGCCGCTCAACGTAGTCGCGGATTCCGGCCTTGTTCTTCAGTTTGATGATGGGGTAACCCACGAGCTGGCCGGGACCGTGCCATGTGAGCTTGCCGCCGCGGTCTACCGGTACCACGGGGGTGCCGTCGAAGGGCCGCTCGTGGTCCTCCGTCAGCTTTCCGGCCGTGTAGACGGCGGAATGTTCGAGGAGAAGCACCGTGCTGGCGGCCTTGCCTGTCAGGACGTTCTCATGGATTTCCCGCTGGAGGTCCCAGGCCTTCGAATAATCCACGAAATCAGGGGCGAGACCCAGCTGTCTGAACTCAAGAGTCATGGCATCCAGCTTAGACCTTGGGCGCGTCCCACCCGGCTAGTGTGTGCCCAACCTCTCACTCGCTGAGGCCCTCCGGATCAGGCTGCCGCCCCTGTGGATAACTTCTGCGGGAACAGCCGGATTCCGGTAGTCATTAAGGCATGGATGCTGAGGGGCAGGATACTGATCCGGCAGGACGTGAGCCAAAGGTGGCGGGCTACCTGGTTCGCCGCCGGCTGGGCGCCGGCGGGAGCGCTGTCGTCTGGCTGGTGGAGGAGGAAGCCACCGGCCGGCAGCTGGCCCTGAAGTGCTTCGGCCCGCCGTTCCATAAGCCCCGGTCCACCTCTCACTCATCCCGATCCCGCCAGTCCCGTCCCTGCGGTTCCAGTGCAGGTGTGTACGCCGAAGAGGATATCCGCCGGGAGCTGCTGATCATGTCCGTCCTTGACCACGGGCACCTGGTCAAGGCCCTGGAGGTCCTCACGGTCGGTGACGGCCCGGACACCGCTTTGGGCATCCTGATGGACTACGCGCCGGGCGGCTCGCTCGGGCAGCTTGTCGGGGCCCGGGGACGGCTGAGCGTCGGCGAGACGGTGACCGTCCTGACACCCGTTGCGCAGGCCCTGGCCTATCTCCATGGCAAGGGATTCACACATTCGGATGTGTCGCCCGGCAACGTCCTCTTTTCCGGACACGGGAAGCCCCTCCTGGCCGATGTCGGTGTCGCCCGCATGGTCGGCGATCCGCGCGGGGTGTCAGATGCCGGGACTGCAGGCTTCCAGGATCCTGTCCCGGTGGATGCCGTCCGGGCAGGCCTTCAGCCCGGGCATGACGTCTATGCCGCAGCCGCCATTGGCTGGTACTGCCTCACTGGGGCTCCGCCCCTCCCGGCGGCGGCCCGGCCGCCGCTGTGCGTGCTGGCTCCCGACGTTCCCCCTGAGCTTGCCGCGGCCCTGGAGGCAGGCCTCAACGAGGACCGGCGGCAGCGGCCCGATGCGGCAGAACTGGCGACGGCGGTCTACCGCAGTGCGGCGGCAGCACCTGTTGACCTTTCCCGTTCCGTGGATCCGAGCGTCCTGCCGCAGCTGCTGACACGCAGGCCTGAGCCGCCAGCGCGCAGCCGTCATTGGGAGCGCCTGAGCGCCTGGCGAAGACGCCTCCACACCTCGGGGCTGGCGAAAGCGCTGCGGCGGCGCAGGAGTACCAGTGCCGGAACGTCACCGCGCAGACGTGCGCGGCGGTCCGCCGCGCCCTCCCGCAATCGGGCGAGGGCCGTGTGGGCCGTCCTGGCCGCCGTCGCCGTCATTACAGATGTGTGGTTGCCGCTGCCACCCTCACCAGAGCTGCTGCCGACTAATGTTCCGGGCACCGCTGAAGCAGGAGTCACGAGTCCGCGCGCCACTGATCCGCGTGCACGTGAACCGCGTGCCACTGAACCGCGTGCCACTGAACCGGGTGCCACGGGTTCGAGAGCAGGCGGTCCGGTTCCGGCCCCTCTGCCCGCTGCCGTCCGTCTCCAGTTGCATTCGGCAAATCCTCTGGAAGCCGTCAAAGGACTCGCAGCACTCCGTTCCTTCGCCCTGAGCCAGGGAAGGCTGGAGCTGCTCCGCGAGGTGAACGCCGCCAACTCCCCGGCAGCAGCAGCTGACGCGCGGATCAGCACAAGGCTGCAGGAGTCCCGGTCGGTGCTGGAAGGGTTCTCCACCATCGTTTCCGGCACTCGGCTCCTTCCGGAAAGCACAAACGAACGGGCTGTGGTTGCCGTAACGGCTGTGACATCCGGCTATGTGCAGCGGTCAGCAGCGGGGACTGCGGCCATCAGCCCTGCCCAAGCGGCCGTTGACCTGCGGCTTGTCCTGCTCAAGGTGAAGGGCAGGTGGCTGGTCTCGGAGATACTTCCGGAACGGTGACGCGTTCTGCGGCCGCCACGTGCCAGCCCGTAGGCGGCCTACGGCCTCGAGGTCACCACACCTTTCCTTCCCCCGCCGGCAACCCACTCGGCGGCCTGCCGGAGGGCCGGGTGCTGCCACTCGAACCCGGCCGCCCTGAGGCGGGACGGCTCTACCTTCTGGCTGGCCAAGAGGAGCTCGTCCGCCAGCTTGCCCATGACGAGCCGCAGCGCGGGCGCCGGGACACGGAGCGCAGCGGGCCTGTGCAGGGCCGCCGCCAGTTCCCTCACCAGGGCATTGACGTCGGCGGCTTCGGGGGCGGAGACAATGACCGGACCGGACAACTCTGACGCCAGGAGGAATCCGAAGGCCGCGGACAGGTCCGGCAGCGTGATCCACGGCCAGTACTGGCGGCCGTTGCCCAGGGGCCCGCCGAGCCCCAGGCGCAGCAGCGGAAGCAGTCTCCCGAGCGCTCCGCCTGACCGGCTTAGCACCACGGCAGTCCGCGGGGTCACCACCCGCACACCGTCCGGAGCCTCGTAGGCGGCGGCCTCCCATTCAACGCAGATCCGGGCCAGGATGCCGGAACCGGCGGGCGATTCCTCGCTGAGGACGGCCTCGCCTGCGTCACCGTAGTAGCCCGTACCGGACTGGCTGATGAAGACCTGCGGCGGCGCACTGAGGTGCTTCATCGCCGTGGCCAGGGTCCGCGTTGCATCCAGCCGTGAACGGAAAAGTTCGTCGATGCGTCCGGACGTCCACGGCCTGTCGCCGATGCCGGCCCCTGACAGGTTGATGACGGCGTCGGCGCCCTCAAGGCAGGCAGGGTCGAGGAATCCGGAGGAAGGGTCCCAGCGTACTTCGGCCGGGGAAGCGGGCATCCTTCGGACCAGCCGCGTGACGGCATGCCCGTCGTCGGCGAGACGGGCGGAGAGGTGGCTGCCGATCAGCCCGGAGGCGCCGGCCATGACGATACGCATGATCCATCTCACCATGTCCGGCACGGTGCGGCACCTCCCGGATGCCCCTGTTGACTTTGACTATGATCGAACGATGACCTCTTCGAGCTACTTCCGATTCCCGCATGTTCACGGCGATCTGGTCACGTTCGTGGCCGAGGACGACGTCTGGATCGCGCCCCTCGGGGGCGGCCGCGCCTGGCGGATTTCCTCCCTTCAACTTCCGGCCCGCAATCCCCGTTTCACGCCGGATGGCAAGAAGCTCGTCTGGTCGGTGGTGCAGGGAACGGCGCCCGAGGTCGTCATCGCCGACGTCGACGGCGGCGGGTACCGCCAGCTGACCTTCTTCGGCCACAGCACCACGAGGGTCAAGGGCTTCACAGCCGCCGGTGAGGTGGTGGTCACCAGTGCGTTCCGCCAGGCCGAGAGCCGGCACACCCATGCCTACCGGCTGCCCACGGACGGCGGGTGGGCGGAGGAACTGCCCTTCGGGCCCGTTGAATCAGTGGCCTTCGGCCCAGAGGTCGGAGACGAGAAGCCCGTGGTGGTAGCCAGCGTGCTGTCGAGGGAGCCGGCCTGGTGGAAGCGATACCGGGGCGGCACGGCAGGCAAGCTCTGGATCGATGCGGACGGCAACGGCGAGTTTGAGCGGCTGCTTCCGGACCTCGAGGGCAACCTCGCCGATCCGATGTGGGTTGACGGCCGGATCGCTTTCCTCTCGGACCACGAGGGCTACGGCAACCTCTACTCGGTCCTGCCCAACGGCGCCGACCTGCGGCGCCATACGGACCATGAGGACTTTTATGTGCGGCACGCCTCCACCGACGGCAAGCGCGTGGTCTTCGAATCCGCCGGCGAGCTGTGGCTCCTGCACGATCTTGCCTCCGACGCCGTACGGCTGGACATTTCGCTCGGTTCGGCTTCCCAGGGACGCCGTCCCTCGTTGCTGAAGGTCAGCAAGCACCTTGGCGATGTCCGTCCCGACGCCGCCGGAGCAGCCAGCGCGGTGGAGGCGCACGGAACCATCCACTGGCTGCGGCACAAGGACGGACCTTCCCGCGTGGTGGAAGCCACCCCCGGAGTGAGGGCACGCCTTCCGCGTCCCCTCAGCGAAGGGCGCATCGCTTATATCGCGGACCACGACCGTGAGGAAGCCCTGTACATCAGGGAGATTGCACCGCGGCTGGCCGCCCCCGCCACCCGGGCCGGCCAAGCTGCCGTAACAGCGAACAATGCGAACGACGCCGCTGAACAGCCGGTGCCGGGAACGCCCGCGCCGCTGCCCAGCCCTGTTTCCGCGTCCGGCGTCGTCGGCCAAGGCATTGAGGTGCCCGTGGCGGACGATTCCCGTGCGGACGTCGCCCCGGCCGCCGAAAGCGAGGAGACTGGTGCCGCAGCGTCCACCGGGACCACGCCCATCCGGATCGCCTTCCCGCGGCCGTCGCGCGCCAGTGCCATGGAAGCCAGCCCGGACGGCCGCTGGCTCGCGGTGGGCACCTCGTTTGGAGATGTCTACGTCGCCGATACCCGCGAAGGCACCCTCACGCCGGTGACCAGCATCGGCGAGGGCAGCATTGACGCCCTGTGCTGGTCCCCGGACTCTGCCTGGCTCGGCTGGACGGAACCCGTCACGTCCTTTGGCTCCCGCACCCGCCTTCGTATGACGCAGGTGGGAGAAAACGGACAGGGCGCAAAGCAGCCGATCGTCGACGTGACGGATGGCCGCTTCCGTGACCAGTCGCCGTCGTTCACTCCGGACGGCAAGTTCCTCGCCTTCCTGTCCAACCGCAGCTTCGATCCTGTATACGACGGGCACTCCTTCGACCTTTCGTTCCCGAGCCCGATCAAGCCCTACCTCGTGGCCCTGGCGGCTGACACGGCCTCGCCGTTCGGCCCTGACGTGGACCTGTCGTTTGAGGAAGGAACCGGAGAAGAGGTCGGGGAGCAGAACAAATCTGCGCCCGTCCGCGTGGATGCAGAAGGTCTTTCCCACAGGGTGATCAGTGTTCCGGTCCCGCAAGGCAACTACGCGTCGCTGGCCGCGGCCGAAGGCGCGCTGCTGTGGCTGGACTGCCCCCTGTCCGGCGTCACCGGAGACGGCAAGGCCAGCCTTGAGGACAAGGACGAGGCGCCCAGCCTCGTCCGGTTCGATCTCGCCAAGCGCAAGAGCGCAACCATCGTGGACTCCCTCGACAGTTACATCGTTTCCGGCGACGGCAAGAAGGTCGTGGCTGTCCACGAGAAGCAGGTCCGGGTGGTGCCCTCGGATGCCAAAGCGGACGAGGACTCCGGCCAGCTCGTCAAGGTGGACCTTACGCGCATCCGCGTGAAGATGGACCCGGTCAGTGTCTGGGAACAGGCCTTCGACGAAGCGTGGCGGCTGCAGCGCGACTTCTTCTGGACCGAAGACATGGCGGGCCAGGACTGGGAATCGGTCCACAAGCGCTACCGGCCGCTGGTCGGGAGGCTCGGATCCCATGACGATCTCGTGGATCTGCTGTGGGAATTGCACGGAGAGCTTGGCACATCGCATGCCTACGTCCGTCCTGCCGCGGCCACTGAGAACGGCAGCAACGGCCAGGGCCGCCTGGGCGCAGACCTGTCGTTCAACGGAGAAGGCTGGGAGATTGTCCGCATCCTCGCCGGTGAGTCCTCCGACCCGCTGGCGACGTCTCCGCTGGCCCGTCCCGGCGCAGCCGCCAAGGCTGGAGACGTCCTTCTTGCGGTCGACGGCGTGCAGCTCACGGAGACGCTGGCACCGGCCATGCAGCTTGTGGGCGCGGCCGGCCGGACGGTGGAACTCACCGTACGCAACGGGGCCGGCCACGGTGCCGCGGCGGGCGAGCAGCGGCGCATCGCCGTGGTTCCCATCAAGGACGAGGAACGCCTGCGTTACCAGGACTGGGTTACGGCGAACCGCCGCACGGTGCGCGAGGCGTCGGGAGGGAAGTTCGGCTACCTGCACGTCCCGGACATGATGGCCAACGGCTGGGCTCAGCTGCACCGCGACCTGGACACCGAAACCGCTCTCGACGGTCTCATCGTTGACGTGCGCCGCAACCGCGGCGGCCACACCAGCCAGCTGGTCGCTGAGCTGATCGGCCGCAAGGTGACGGGGTGGAGCATGCCGCGCGGCGAGAAGCCGCGCACCTATCCGCACCACGCCCCGCGCGGTCCCGTCATCATCCTCGCCGACGA
>JAPSIT010000077.1 GCA_031178585.1 Arthrobacter sp. | reverse complement strand
ATAGATAGAACCCTCCCGCAGCTCCAAGCAGAGCGCCTGCGAGCACAATCCAGCGGGTTCCCCACAGGTAATCCAGTCCCCACCCTATCAAACTCCAGACGATGATTCCGCCAATAATGTAGCTGAAGACGGCGATGCCGGCGTTGTAACCGCCGTCACCTCGGACGGCCGAATCGCCATCCGTTCCGGCGGGTTTGGCGGCGTCGTCACCGGGAGTGTTTTGGGAGTGGTTACGCTCAGACATCCGTGGTGCCCCTCTCGGTCCGGGGGGTGGATTCGGGGTCGTTATAGATCTGCAGCCGGGCCTTGCTGAAGCCGTAGATCTCGGCAGCCTGCCAGCACACCACGGAGACAACAGCCCCGATGAGGAACCAGCGTTCGTGAAGCCAGGCCGGTTCGCCCAGCACAAACAGCACGACGGCAAAGCCGACCACCTTGACGACATATGTCGCTATGAAAAGGCCAATGGCGCCTGAGGGGTTGCTTCGGCCGACGAAGTGGCCGATCAGGAGGCTGATGGCAAAGAACACCATCACCAGCAATCCGCCGAAGGCAGTCGAGACTGCTCCGGTCCAGCCGTTCAGGACCAGGGCTACGATGCCCGTCAGCAGCAGGGCTGCCGCGGCTGCTGCGGAGCTGAGTCCCAACAAGCCGAGCCAGAGTGACTCACGGGGACCGGATGCGCCAACGGCTCCGTTGCCGGACGCAGGTCCGGGGTCGGCGTCGGAGGTCATGCGATCCCAATCGTCGAAGGTGGGGCGGAGGATTTTGGTGCAGGACACACCTGCACCTGAATTCTACATGAGATAGAAATTTCCGGGAAACCGCGGCTTAACCTGCGGCGTCAGCGCTGCGGCCCGGGGTGTCGGCACTGCGGCGGCTCAAATACGGCCATGCCGTGAGGAGTCCCATGCCCAGTGTCGCCACCAGGTCGACGGCGAGCACGATCTGCCATGGGTAGACGGCAAAGGCAAGGCCGCCGAACGACAATACAGCCGTCCACATGTACATGAGCATCACTGCGGTGCGGTGGGAGTAGCCGATGTCCATGAGCTTGTGGTGCAGGTGGCCGCGGTCGGCGGACCAAGGAGAACGTCCGACGGCGGTGCGCCGCACCACTGCGAGGCACAGGTCCAGGAGCGGAAGAAAGAGGACTGCTAAGGGCAGCACGATGGGGATGATGGTGGGAATACCGTTCACCCTGTCATAGAGCCCGGACGTGATTTGGCCGGTGGAAACCACGCCGGCCGAGGCCATGAGCAGGCCGATCAGCATGGCGCCGGAATCACCCATGAAGATTTTGGAGGGAAACCAGTTGTGCGGCAGGAAACCCAGGCAGCTGCCCACCAGGATGGCGGTCAGCAGGGTCGCGAGGTCTGAGCGGTCCAGCAGCACTGCCGTCCGGTGCACCCAGTATGCGGTGAGGAAGAAGGCCGCACCGCCGATGATCGCTACGCCCGCGGCCAGTCCGTCCAGGCCGTCAATGAAGTTGAACGCGTTCATCGTGGTCACGATCAGTACCGCCGTGAGGATGATGTTCACGGGGTCGGAGTCGAAGCGGATGGGCTCCGGAACGAACGGAATGATGGTCATCCGGACGCCCCAGATCGCCACGACCAGGGCTGCGGCGCTCTGGCCGATCAGCTTGACCCACCAGCGAAGGTCGAGCAGATCGTCCGCCACACCGACGAGCACGATGACTGCTGCACCGGCCAGCACTCCCCAGGGGGCGGAATTCCCCCGGAAGATGTCCTTCACAAAGAAGGACTGGCTGGCGACCACCAGGGCCACGAGCACACCGGCAAAAATCCCCAGTCCACCGAGCCGCGAAACCGGGCTTGAATGCATGTCGCGGCTCCGGATCGGGGCAAACAGCTCAAGCCGGTTGCCGACGAGCCGCGCACCCCAGGTAGCAGCGTAGGAAACAACGGCTGCTGTCAGCATCATGCTCAGGTACATGATCATGGGGTCTCCCCCGCCACGACGATGCAGAGCACGCCGCCATGACCCCGCCGTCCGAGCATGACCTGATGCATGTCACAACGGCGCAGGTTCTGGGTCAGGCCGGGCGGACCGTGGGGTATCGAAAGCTGTGGATCTGACGTGCAATAAATGAAACTTCTCCGTCGCCAAGCGCGCAGGCAGGCAGTGCAAAGCCGCCTGACAGGGCTGTATTACAGTGGACTCTAGTCAAGATACTAACGCCAACGGGTATATCGCTTCGCGTCACACGGCCTCATGCCGGCGGGAAACTTGCCGGCGGCCCTGCTGAAAGGATCCCCCCAATGTCAGTGTCTGTCGCTGTTGCTGCCGTGACGTTTGACCGCCCCCATGAGCTGGCCGTTCTGCTCCGCGCCATCAACAGCCAGACTGCCCCCGTTGCCTCGATTTGCCTTGTGGACAGCGGCACCGCTCCGGCCAAGGACGTGGCGGAACAGCACGGCAATGTGGACTACATCCGCTCGGAAGCCAACCTCGGCGGTGCGGGCGGTTTTTCCCTGGCGGTCCTCAAAGCCGTGGCCAGCGGGGCCGAATGGATCTGGATGATGGACGACGACGCGGAACCCGCGGACGCCGAATGCCTGGCCACGCTTGTCCGGGAGGCCGAGTCGCGTGGGCTTGATGCCGTGGTTCCGCTCGTGGTGGCGCCCGGAAACCCGGACCGGTTGTCGTTTTTCTTCCGGCTGGACGGCAAGGTGACCCACGACCGCGCTGCGCTGGAAAAGGTGGGTTTCCTTCCCCAGGACGGACACTTCTTCAATGGCGCCCTGATCCGCTCGGACGTTTTCTTCAAGGTGGGCCTGCCGGACATGCGCCTCTTCATCCGCGGTGACGAGGTGGACTTCACCATCCGGCTGCGCAAGGCGGGCATCCGTTTCGGCACCGTGACCACCGCGGCCATCACCCACCCGCATGCGTTCTCCGAAACCCAGCACGTCTTCGGTGCCCGGTGGCACGTCATCGTTCCTGAGTCGGCGTTCAAGCGGTATTACTACTACCGCAACCGCGGGTATCTGATCCGCCGCTATCTCCGCGTGAAGTCCCTGACTGCCGACGTCGGCGGCTACCTGGGCTATTTCCTGCGCCGGGGCGACTTCCGCGGCCTGGCCGACTGGTTCAGGGCATTTTCAACGGGCCTGCGCGGGAAGGGCTTTGGCCCGCTCAAGGACCAGAAGTTCTAGCCGCCGGGCTCTGACAGCCGGCGCTGCAGACGGCGCCGCAGCAGCAGCGCCAGCAGCACCCACGGCTCGCCCAGGACGCGGTACGCCACCCGCCGCGGGTGCAGCACCAGGCGCCACGCCCACTCCAGGCCAAGCCGCCCGAGCCAGCGCGGCGCCAGCTTCTGAATGCCCGCGATCTGCTCAATGGCACCGCCTACGGCACAGTAAATCGCAGGGGGCAGCGTGCCGAGCCGCCGCCGCAGCATCTCTTCCTGCAGGGGCATGCCCAGGCCGACGAGCACCAACTGCGGCTGCTGCTCGGCAAGCCACGCTGCGGCTGCCTCTTCAAGGTCCTCATTCCACCCGTCACCGGGCATCCCCGAAACCTCAGCCCCCGGCACGATGCTCTCCAGTTTTGCCACAGCACGCGCATTTGCCACGGGTCCTGCTCCCAGGACCGCGATCCGCTCCAGCCCTTTGACCTGACCCAGCGCGGGAATCCAGTCCGTGGACCCCAGCCGGTAGTCCATGACGGGCGCGGGGTGCTGCTTGCCTCTCCCCCACAGCCACAGCACGGGCGCGCCGTCGATCAGGACCACGTCGCTGTCCTCGTAGAACTTCCGGAACTCCGGTTCCGCATGACAAAGGGTGACGCTGTGAAGGTTGTGACCGACGACGGTCCGTGTGGTTCCGTCGGCGACGAACGAGCTGAGCACTTCGGTGAGTCCCGCAACGTCCAGCGGAGTGGCGTCCACGTCCAGGACAGGCACGGCCTGCCGCTGGAGCATCATTCGGCGCCGGGCGCTTTGTCGCCCGCGGGTTCAGTGGCGGCGGGCTCGGCGGCCGTCCCTGCAGGAGCCACATCCGCGGGGGCCGCGTCGCTCGGAGCGTCCGTCCCGGCGGCGTTGCCGTCGATGTCGAGGAGGCCCGGAACCACGTGGCGGAGACGCTCAAGGCTGACCGCACCCTGCCGTACAACACGCAGGGGCAGGGACGTGGCATCCACAATCGTCGAGGGCACCGCATCGGCGCCTTCAAGCGGCCGGAAGCCGTCCTCCAGGTACACCTCAACGGATTCGGCGAGCTGGTCGCGGGCCTCAGCCGCGGTCTGTGCCGCCGGCTGGCCCGTCCTGTTTGCGGACGAAACCGCCAGCGGGCCAGTCAGGGTCAACAGTTCCTGGGCGACCTCATCGGCGGGAATCCGCAACGCCACCGTCCCTTTGGTATCGCCAAGGTCCCAGTCGAGTGAAGGCTGTGCGTGCAGAATGAGTGTCAGGCCTCCGGGCCAGAATGCTTCGGCCAGCTGGCGTGCCTCGGGGAACACATCCGTGGCCAGGCCGTCCAGGGCATTCAGGCGGGGCATCAGGACCGGCGGCGGCATGGTCCGGCTGCGGCCCTTGGAAACGAGCAGCATCGTGACGGCCTGCGGTGAGAATGCGTCTGCGGCGATTCCATACACGGTATCCGTAGGAAACACCACGCATTTCTTTTCGAGGATGGCACGATGCGCGTGGGCAAGCCCTGCGGTGCGCTCGTCGTCGGCCATGCAGTTATAGGTAGTGGTCACTGCCTCATTCTTTCATCACTCCGCGGGAGGAACGGCGAGGACGGCGCTGGTTGCGCGTTCCTTGCCGTTGAGGTCCAGGTGGGTGGAGATGTTCGTCCAGCTGCCGGTTCGGGCCAGCATTGACGCGATCCACGCCGCCTGGACTTCGGCGTGTTCCATGACAAAGTAGCCCCCGGGAACCAGTAGCCGCGCGGCAGAGCCCGCTGCCGCCGTCGGAAGTTCCATGCCGTCCGCGCCTCCGCCGTAAAGGGCCTCGGGCGGGTCATGCAGCGCCACTTCCGGTTCGTTCGGTATCGCCTCGGCGGGAATGTAGGGCGGATTGGAAACGACGACGTCGACTGTCCCGTTGAGCTCCGGCAGCGCGTCCCGCAGGTCGCCCCGTATAAGCCTGACGCCGAGGGGATGCAGGTTTTTGGCTGCCCAGGCGTGCGCGAACTCGCTGAACTCCACGGCGTGAACCTCGGCTTCCGGCACCTCGTGCGCGACGGACCCTGCGATCGCGCCGGAGCCGGTGCCCAGATCCACTACCCTTGGGCGGCGCACCCCGGAGGCGACAAGTTCCTGGAGCCGATCGATGACCAGCTGCACCACCGATTCGGTTTCCGGGCGGGGAATGAAGACCCCGGGGCCCACTGCCAGCTGAAGGTAGCGGAAGTGGGCGACGCCCGTAATGTGCTGCAGCGGAGTGCGGCGGGCACGCTCGGCCACGAGCTCCGCGTACCCCTCCGGCGCCGGGGTGTCTCCCAGCATCATTGCCCTCAGCCGCCCCAGCCCGACACCCAGCAGGTGCTCGGCGAGCAGTTCCGCGTCGACTCTGGGACTGGGTACTCCAGCGCCGGCCAGGATCTGGGCGGCTGCACGGACAGCGTCACCGAGGGTGGCACCGTTAAGGGCGCCGCCCTCGAAGAACTGGACCGGTTCGGCGGACTGGACCTGCCTTTCCGGATCATGCTCGGTCGTCATCTGGTTGTGGCGGTCCGGCTAGTCGCCGATGGCGTCCAGGCGGGCCTGCTCGTCCATCTCGATGGCAGACTGGATCACCGGCTCGAGGTCGCCGTTCATGACCTGGTCAAGGTTGTACGCCTTGTAGCCCGTGCGGTGGTCCGCAATGCGGTTTTCCGGGTAGTTGTACGTGCGGATCCGCTCCGACCGGTCCATGGTGCGGATCTGCGACTTGCGCTGGGCCGAGTTTTCGGCGTCGATCTGTTCCTGCTGGTGCGCCAGGATACGGGCCCGGAGAACGCGCATGCCCGCTTCACGGTTCTGCAGCTGCGACTTTTCGTTCTGCATGGCCACCACGATGCCGGTGGGAAGGTGTGTGATGCGCACCGCGGAGTCGGTGGTGTTCACGGACTGGCCGCCGGGGCCCGAGGACCGGTAGACGTCGATCTTGAGGTCGTTCTGGTTGATCTCGAGCTCTTCCGGCTCGTCAACCTCGGGGAGGACCAGCACGCCGGCCGCCGACGTGTGGATGCGTCCCTGCGATTCCGTGACGGGAACGCGCTGCACCCGGTGCACGCCGCCCTCGAACTTCAGCCGCGCATAGACGCCTTCGGCGGGGTCGTTGGAGCTGCCCTTGACGGCGACCTGGACATCCTTGTAGCCGCCCAGGTCCGATTCGGTGGCGGAGATGATTTCGGTCTTCCAGCCGCGTGACTCCGCGTAGCGGGTGTACATGCGCAGCAGGTCGCCGGCGAACAGCGCGGCCTCGTCGCCACCTTCACCGCCCTTGACCTCGAGGATCACGTTGCGGGCGTCGTCAGGGTCGCGGGGAATGAGCAGCCGTCGCAACTTGGCCGCCGCCGTTTCAAGGGCAGCCTCCAGCTCGGGCACCTCAGCAGCGAATTCAGGGTCCTCTGCAGCCATCTCCTTGGCAGCCGCCAGGTCATCCCGAAGCCCCTCCCACTTGTGGTAGGCCTCAACAATGCCGTTAAGCTGAGCCGACCGCCGCCCCAGCTTCCGCGCGAGCTTCTGGTCAGCATAAACAGCAGGATCCCCCAGCTGCGCCTGAATAGCATCATGCTCATCAAGCAGGCCCTGTACGGAATCAAACATTAGTTATTACCTTTCAACGCTCTGGGTATCAGTTTAGTGACGCACACAGCGGTAGGTGACGGGCGACCGCCGTCGTATATTTTTGCCGCCCTGGGAGTGGCATAAGGATCGGGCC
>JAPSIT010000076.1 GCA_031178585.1 Arthrobacter sp. | reverse complement strand
GCGTCATCTCCAACGCCGCAGCACCCTTCGGCGGCGTCAAACAATCCGGCCTCGGCCGCGAAGGCGGATCAGAAGGCATCGCCGAATACACCACCACCCAATACATCGGCATCGCAGACCCCTACGCGAACTAACCCCCGGCACAGCGCAAAAGAATCTGCCAGTCCTATGTCGCTGGACCTGCTGGTTGCCGCCCAGCCTGCACCATGGACACATGCTGGTCCACCACCACAGACTGCAAGGTGGTCCATCAGTACGACATCGGTGACCACCAGGTGTTCTTCGGGCAGGTTGCGGCCTGCCGTGACCGCGACGGTGAGGGCCTGGCGTTCAACGCCGGAAAGTTCGGATCATTCCGGGACTTTAACCACGACGCCATGCCCTGGACGTTCTAGGGCTAACCCCCGGGCCGCCGCTGCTGTTCGTTTGCCGGGACGGCAGCGGCGACCTCTGCGTTCGTCACTCCGGCAGCACGGCGATCCCGTCGATCTCGACCTTCATTCCCGGCCCCAGGCCGGCAGAGACAGTAGTGCGGGCCGGATAGGGCTTGTCGAAGAACTCCCCGTAGACCTCGTTCATGCCGGGGAACTCTCCGTGTTCACTGATGAACACGCGCACCGTGACGAAGTCGTTCATGCTGCCACCGGCCGCCTCGACGACGTACTTGAGGTTCTGGAGCGTTTGTCGGGTCTGCTCCTGGATGCCCTCGCCGACAAGCTGGCCGGTTTTGGCGTCAAAGCCCCCCTGCCCTGCGAGGTAAAGAGTATTTCCTACCTTTACGGCCTGCGAATAGGCGGCAACGGGCTTCGGTGCGAGGTCGGTAACGATGTCCTGCTTAGTCATCTGCACTGTTCTTCCTTTTCGTTGTGCTTTCCAGGTGGGAGAAATAGTCAAGGGCGGACGGACTGCTGAGGGCACTGCCCACCCCGACGCCAACCGCACCGGCATCGAGGAAGTCCTGGGCGTTGGATGGGGTCACGCCGCCGACGGCGACGAAACTGACCTGCGGGAACGGCCCCGCGAGGGTCTTCAGTGCGCCCGGACCTGCCATGTCCGCCGGGAACAGCTTCTGGACGTCCAGGGACATGCTGAGCGCGCCATGGATCTCGGTGGGCGTTGCCACCCCGGGCAAAATTGGGAGCCCGATCTCCTGGGCCCGCTTGATGGACGGCGGGAAGAAACCCGGTGCGATCAGGAACTGGGCGCCTGCCTCCTGCGCACGGTCAACGTCCTCGGGGGTGCAGATGGTGCCGGCACCGATCTGCCGGCCGGGGCCGCCTGCAGCAGCCTCCGCGGCTTCCTTCAACGCGAGGAATGCTTCCTGGGACTGAAGCGGCACCTCCACCAAGCGGATCCCGGAGTCCCAGCAGCGGACAGCCATCTCCACTGTTTCCGCGGCCGGCAGGCCCCGGAGGATCGCGATGACAGGCGACACCAGCAGGTGGCGGAGGAAGAAATCGGAATCAGTGGCCACGGCGCTTCCTTGATTCTTGGGGAGACTGTGCGGCTCCTACCCTATATAGTTGTTGCACATGCCGTCCAGAGCATTGCGCATATTGCAACGGAGGAATTGTGCAAACACTTCGGGTGTGGCTGAAGGCAGGGCACACTGTCGAAATTATCCGGCGTCTGTTGCCGAAATTCCGCGCTTCCACAGGAATCGAGGTGGCCCTTGAGGTTGTTCCCGAGGGGGTGGCGCATGATGCGCTGGTGCAGGGGTCCTCGTTGGCCGATGTGGTCACTGTGCCTTTCTGGTATCTCGAGGAATTGCGGGCCGCGGCCATACTGCTGCCGGTAGCAACGGACGACGTCGGACTGGACGAAAGTGCCTTCGTTCCCCATGCACTGAGGGCGCTGCGGCGGGACGGCTTGCTCTGGGCTGTGCCCCATACCCTCACCGGGGGCATGCTGGCCTACCGGCAGGACGCCTTCGACGCAGCCGGGTTGGGGCACCCACGGTCGCTTATCGATGTTCTCGACGCGCACGCTGTGCTGCGGCAGCGGGGCATGGGCCTCGTTGCGCGGTGCAACGGCGAGTTTTCCTCCCTGGAGACATTTTCGGGCTGGGCCGCGGCGAGGGGTGTGAGGCTTCTTCCCGACGCCGGCGACCCCACCTACGAGGGCCTGCGCGACGGCGCCGGGGACCTGGTGGAGGCACTCGCAAGCGGACGCCGGGACCTGGCAGCGCTGGACTATGCGGGTGTGGGGAACCTGGTCAGCGACGGAGAGGCCTCCCACCTCTTCGATACCAGCGCTTGGGCCTTCCAGTTCGAGGACCCCAAATCGCCGGTGCGGGGACTCATGGGTTACACCACCGTCGGCGATGCACGCCCCGCGCAGTTCGTGTATGCAGAAGGCCTGGGCATCACCGCGGGCTGCCGCAGCGAAGAGGCCGCAAGGAAGTTCATCGCCTGGCGCCACTCCGAAGAGGTGCTCCACGCCGAAGTTCATGGTGTCCGCCGCATTGATATCCCGCGGGCGGACCTGCGGGAGAAGGACTGGTACCGGGACTTCGTTGCCGCCGCGGGACTGCAGGAATGCCTGCGGGCCGTAGACGAATCCTGGTCAGGCATCGACTTCCGCCACATCCCGCTTCGGGCGGACTTCGTGGAAGCAGCCCGGAGGCTGATGGGCGCCATCAGCGGAACGGTCTCAGGAAAATATGCCTCCCTTGCCCAGGCTTACGATGTCACCTACCAACAGGCCGGCCGGAGAGGATGACCTCATTGATCTTGTACAGCGCCCCCAGGTCTTCGACCGGATCGGCGTCCAGGCACAGGATGTCCGCCGGCCGTCCGACGTCGAGGTATCCTGCGCCAATCCCCAGGAGCCTGGAACCATTGACGGTCATGGCTCGAAGTACCGAGGCCGGGTCCATGCCGGCGCGGTTCAGGTGCAGCGCCTGCTCCTGCATGCCAAACCCGTGGGGGTTGAACGTTGTTCCGGCATCCGTTCCAACAGCCAGCGGCAGCTGCGCCCCTACCGCCAGTTCCAGCGCGGCGCGCTCGTGCGGGGCATGGGCGAGGATTTTCGCCAGGGTTTCAGGGGTGGCCGTCTCCCGTTGGTCAGACAAGAGGAAACGCTCGGTGGCCACCAGGGTGCTGACCAGCGTGCTGCGGCTCCCGGCCAGCAGAGCAGCCTCGTCCGCTGTGAGGTAGGAGAAGTGTTCAATGGAGTCCACCCCGGCATCGATGGCATTCCTGATCCCGTCCCGCCCGTGGGCGTGGGCTGCCACCGCCAGTCCGGTACGATGCGCGGCTTCCGTCACGTGGCTGATCAGGGAAGGCTCCATCTGGGTAGCGCCAGGTACGGTGCCGGTGGTGATGACACCGCCGGTGGCAAACAGCTTGACCCAGCGTGCGGCGAGACCGGCAATGGCATCGATGGCTTCCTCGTATTCGGTGGGCGTCGTCGCCCAGCGGGAAAGGAAATTGCCGTGGCCGGTGGGCGAGCTGATGGCACCGGCTGCCACGATCCGCGGCGCCTGCGCAGCATCCAGGCCGCCGTCCTTTACCAAATGCAACACCGCATCCTCCGGGCTGCCGAGGTCCCGGACGGTGGTCACCCCCGACTGGAGATGGCGGAGAGCGTGGGTCTCGATCAGGCCTCGCAGGGCAGCAGGGTCCGAGGCCTTGGCCTCCTGCTCCACGTCCGCCCCGCCGGACAGCGCCAGGTGCACGTGGCAGTCCACCAGCCCCGGTATTGCCACGGCAGCCGGATGGCGAGGGGCGTCGACTGGCCCGCCACCCGTTCCGAGGTTCGTAATGATGCCGTCACTGATGGTCATCCAGGCATCGTTCGCGGGCTCCAAGCCCGGGCCGAGGAGTGCTTTCCTGAAGCGGATGGCGTTATGCATTGTCTCCCTACCAATCAACGGAGGTTTCCATGGCCAGCACAGCAATCCGGGTCGCGGTAGTTGGCGCCGGAGACTTCGGCAAGCGGCATATTGCGGCTCTCGCCGCCCTTCCGGAGTTTGACCTGGTCGCGGTCGCGGACCGCAACAAGGCAGCTGCTTTTGAGGCCGCGCAACTGCACGGGGCCCGCGCCTTCAGCAGCCTGGAGGCTACCGTCGCCGGGGGCGGGATCGACGCCGTCGTCATCGCCACTCCCCCGGCCGCCCACATGGCGGACCTCCTCCTGGCGCTCGACCATGGCCTTCCGGTCCTCGTCGAGAAGCCCGTGGTCACCAGCGAAGAGGACCTGGCCGGGCTGGAAAGCCTGCCGGCTGCGCTCCGGCGCCTGGCCCTCCCGGGCCATATCAGCCGCTATCTCCCGTCGTTCTGCGCCTTGCGGGAGCGGATGCGCGGGGAGACTGTGCGGGCAATCAGGGCCGTGAGGTATGTTCCCCGCGAGCGGCTGGCAATGCACGGGGAGTCGCATCCCGCCCTGAGTGCCATGGTCCACGATTTCGACCTGATACGCGCCCTGGTGCCTTCGGAATTGGAACATGTCAGTTCAGTCCAATCATGGATCGATCCGGCACTGCCCCATCCGCAGGCGGTTTTCGTGCACCTCCGGTTCCGAGACGGGACGGTGGCGTCGGTGGACAATCTATGGACCCTGCCGCATGCACGGAAATACATCGACGCCCGCCTGGAAGTCTCATCGGACAGCACCCTCGCCGTCCTATCGCTTCCCGGCGGAGAAGTGTCCCTGACGACCCTCGACGGGGAGTACGCTCCCGCCGTGGAACTTGAAGGGTCTGTCTATGGCGTGCCGGCAGGGGCCCTGGCGAACCAGCTTCGCTACTTCGCCGCCCACATCCGCGGAACCGCAGTGGAGACGGCGGTGACACTGGAGGACGCCCTCTGGTCGGTGCGCCTTGCCCTTCAGGTAGAGCGGCAGGCATCGGGCCCCTAGGTGAATTCCCTGCCGATGGCCGCCGCTGTTTCCTGAAGGAGGGGCTCGATGTCCAGAAGCCGGTCACGGGTCAGCGTTACCACCGGGGCGGACACGGAGATGGCATGGGAAACCTCGCCCGATCCTGTCCTGATGGCTACGGCCACGCAATGGATGTAGTCCTCATGCTCCCGGTCGTCGATGGCGTACCCGCGCTGCCGGATCTGCTCCAGTTCCGCCAGGTACGCTTCCGGAGTCACAATGGTGCGTTCGGTGTACCGGACGTACTCGATCCGGTTCGCCAGCTCCACCTGCTCCGAGACCGGGCGCTGGGCGATGATCGCCTTGGCTACCCCGGTGCAATAGAGGGGGGCAGTTGCTCCGATGCGGGAGTACATGCGGACGGACGTTTGGGCTTCGTACTTGTCGATGTAGAAGACCTCGCCCTCGTCGAACGCTGCAAGGTGGATTGTCTGCTGGGTCTTTTCTCCGAGCAGGCGGAGGTGCGGGGCAGCGAGGGAGCGGATGTCCAGGCTGCCCAGGGCCACCGCAGCCAGCTTGAAAAGCTGGGGACCGAGGCGGTACCGGTGGGTATCGTTGTGCCTTACGTAGCCTTGGGCTTCCAGTGTCTGGAGCAGGCGCAGGGCAGTGGACTTGTGCACCCCGAGCATTTCGGCCGTCTCGGCGAGGTCCTTCTCGCCCTCGCCCAGGAACGGCAGGATCTGCAGGGCGCGGTCAACGGTTTGGGACACGTATATTGCTGCTTTCTTCTAATACGGGCGCGAAGCGCCGGCGTCTCCAGCCTTCGTCGGTGAGCTGCAACAGCTCACGTATGTATTCTCGCCCGGGAAGGGCGCCTATGTCTGTTACTACGCTTAAGGAGCAACTGGCCACTATGGTTCCTAGCCTTCCGGCGTCGCGGATAGCCATTCCGCTGAGGTATCCGGAGAGGAATCCGGCGGCAAACGCGTCGCCGGCACCAACGGGCTCAACGACGTCGACGATGAGGGCGGGTACGAAGACCTGCTCGTCGCCGTGGAAGACAGTGCAGCCTTCCGCGCCCTGCTTCACCACAAGGAACTCCGGCTCAGGGAGGAGCCACCGCACCTCCAGCGGACGCGTTGATCCCCACAGGTCGTTCGCTTCGTCCAGTCCGACGAACACGATGTCCACGGCCCGGGCGGTTTCGAGCATGGCTGCCGGCCCGCCGTCGTCCTTCCACAGGGCCGGCCGCCAGTTGACGTCGAAGGACACGGCTGTACCTCTTGCCCTGGTGCTGATGATTTCGGACAGGAAGGCCCTGCACGACGGGGACAACGCCGACGTGATCCCGCTCAAATGGATCAGCCTCGTCCGAAGGGAGCCGAGGAGCCGGGCTGTGTCCGGGCCCATGGTGCTTGCCGCGGATCCGGAGCGGTAGTACCAAACCTTCGTCTGCGCCTCCGACCGGTCCTTGAAGGCAACACCGGTAGGACGTTCAGGGTCCCGGACCACGTGCCCGACGTCTACGCCGAAGCTGTGGATCTGGTCCAGCAGGAAGCGGCCGAAGGGGTCCTCTCCGACCTTGCTGATCCAGGCGACGTCGTAGCCGAGCATTGACAGGTAGGCCGCAACGTTCGATTCGGCTCCTGCCACCGACAGCCGGAAAGCCGTCCCGGTACCCATCGCGCCGGAGCTTTCGGGCACAAGCATCGCCATGGATTCACCCGCGCAGACCACAGCAGACATTCCAGATTTCTCTTCCACGAGCTCTCCCGCGTTGCTTCATTGCATGTGATTGACACTACAAAACACGACTGTAATCATGGAAGCATCCTTTTGCAACAGCCGTTGCATCATATGCAATCGCTCGGGAGGGCTGATGAAAGCATTGAAAAAGGGGTGGCTGGCCGGCATGGCGGCTCTTGTCACCAGCGCCCTGATGGTCACGTCCTGTGGTGGCGGCGGCGCCACCGAGACCACCCCTACAGGGGGGCGGGAGTCCTTCAAGGGGACGAATCTGCGCGTGCTGCTGAAAGAGGGCTACGAAATCCAGGCCATCCAGCAGTTCAAGGGAGAATTCGAGGAGGCCACTGGGATCAAGGTAGATCTCGAGGTGTACGACGAGCCGACTGCGCGGCAGAAGCTCGTCCTCGATTCCACATCGGGTACGGGGACCTACGAC